>DATNLN010000098.1:0-15460 GCA_035602855.1 Candidatus Acidiferrales bacterium | reverse complement strand
GTCGTTGCAGCCCTTTCGCATTATCGGGGTGGACGCGGTCATCGTGTTTTCGGATATTTTGATCGTTGCTGAAGCGATGGGCCTGCCGCTCGATGTTCCCGATTCAGGGCCGGTGCTTTCGCATCCTATCCGCGATTTGGCGGCGGTTCGACGCTTGCGCGATTTTGATCCGTCGCGGGAGACGGGCTTCGTCGGGGACGCCATTCGCGCGATTTGCAAGGAAGCTGGACCGGAGGTGCCGGTAATTGGTTTTGCCGCGGCACCCTGGACGCTGGCTTGTTACATGATCGAAGGCCAAACGCGCGGCGACATCTCGCGCGCGAAGGAACTGCTGCGCAGCGAACCGCAGATGGCGCGCGAACTTTTAGAACGTATCGCGCGCGCGACTGCACTGTATTTGAAGTCGCAAATTGCTGCTGGTGCTGCGGTGATTCAACTTTTCGACACCTGGGCTGGAGAGCTGTCGCGCGCAGAGTACGATGCGTTCGAGCTGCCCGCGACGAAAATGGTGTACGATTTGCTCGGGCATGCGGAAGTGCCGAAAATCTTGTTCGCTAAAGGCTCGGCGCATTTGCTGGAGAGCCTGCCGGGAACTGGCGCGGATGTGATTAGCGTGGACTGGCGCACGGATTTGGCGGAAGCACGCGCCAGGTTCGAGCACAGGTCCGGCCGCAGGGTGGCGTTGCAGGGAAACGTGGATCCTAACATTCTGCTCGGCCCTGAACAAGCCGTGCGCGAGGCCGCGCAAGCCGCAGTAGAAAAAACCGGCGGCGTGGGCCACATTTTGAATCTCGGCCACGGAATCCTGCCCGCGACTCCGGTGCAAAACGCCAAGGCGTTCGTTGCGGCTGGAAAATCGGCGCGCGTGCCGTCCCGCGCCGGGATAGCGTAGGCGACGGGCGCACGGCAGCAGAAGTCAAAATGAAGCCGACCGACCAATTCGAGATCGCCCAAATCACCGACGCCACGCTTGAGAAATATAATCGGCCCGGCCCGCGTTACACCAGCTATCCCACTGCGCCTGTGTGGAAAGAAGATTTCGGTCCCGACGATCTGGAGAGTTTTTACGAGCGCGCGGAAAAAGAAGCTACGCCGCTTTCGCTCTACATGCATATCCCCTTTTGCGAGAGTCTCTGTTTGTTCTGCGCCTGCAATGTTTCCATTCAGAAAAATAAAAAAGTCGCGATTCCCTACCTCGACGCCCTGAAACGAGAGATCGAACATGTGAGCCAGCGCGTTTCGAAAAATCGCACCGTGATTCAATTTCACTGGGGTGGCGGAACACCCACCTATCTAACTCCCGCGCAGATGGAAGATCTTTTCGGCCATGCGCGCCAGCGGTTTTCATTCGCGCCGGATGCGGAGATTGGCATCGAGATTGATCCGAGGGTCACCAGTCGCGCGCATCTGGAAAGTTTACGCCGCCTGGGATTCAATCGTCTGAGCATGGGCATCCAGGATTTTCAGCCCAAAGTGCAGGAAACGATTCATCGCGTGCAGCCCTACGAATTGACGCGCGATTTAATCGTGGCTGCGCGCGAACTCGGTTTCGAAAGCCTGAACGTCGATTTGATCTACGGCCTGCCGTACCAGACTGCGGAAAGTTTCAGGGACACGATCGACAAAACTCTGACCCTCGCTCCGGACCGCGTCGCCATGTTCAGCTACGCGCACGTGCCGTGGTTGAAAAAACAGCAAGGTTCGTTTGCCCAATACCTGCCGGAAGGAATGGAGAAATTCCGCATTTTTCGCGCCGGACTCGAACGTTTTCTCGGCGCGGGCTACCTTTATATTGGGATGGACCACTTCGCGCGCCCTGGCGATGAGCTGGCCGTTGCACAAAAGAATCGGACGCTGCATCGCAATTTCCAGGGTTACACCACGAAAGCGGGCGCGGATCTTTACGGCATGGGCGTGAGCGCAATCAGTTCGATTGGCGGCGCTTACGCGCAAAATCGCCGCGAAGTTCCCGCCTATCAGCAGTCGATCGGCACGCGCGGCATCGCCACCATGCGCGGCTATCGTCTGTCGGCTGACGATCTGCTGCGCCGCGCGGTGATCGGCCGCCTGCTCTGCCACACGGTGATCCCGAAACACGAGATCGAGCGCGACTTTTCGATTCATTTCGATGAGTATTTCGCGCCGGAGCTGCAGCGTCTCGAAGAAGCGCGCGACGCGGGACTCGTGGTGCTCGATTCGGCGGAAATTCGCGTCACCCCGCTCGGCCGCATTTTTATCCGCAACGTCGCCATGGCCTTCGACCGCTATTTGCACGAACAGCAAATGGATCAGCGGCCGCTTTTCTCGAAGACCCTCTGAAATGCTGCGCCGATGAAAAATCCCATACAAGCAGCGGTGATCGGCGCTGGAATTTCGGGCTTGGCATGCGCTTATCGCTTGCAGCAGCTCGGACTGGACGTCGGCGTTTTCGAATCGACTTCAGCTCCCGGCGGCATGATCGATTCGGTCGAGAAAGATGGGCTGCTTTTTGAGGCCGGGCCGCAGAGCTTCCAAGGCACGCCCGAGCTTCTTGAGCTGATTCGCGAACTGGGCCTGGAAGCGCAGCTGCAAAAAGCCGATCCCCGCGCGCCGCGTTACGTCCTGCTTCATCACCGCTTGCGAAAAGTTCCCATGTCGCCGCAGGCGCTGCTGGCTTCGACTCTTCTGAATCCGGTCTCGCGCTGGAAAATCGCCTCCGAGCCATTCAAGAAATCGCATCCGCCCAGCGAAGAAGAATCCGTCGCTGCTTTCGTGCGCCGCAAATTCGGGAACGAAATTCTGGAATACCTCGTCGCGCCATTCGTTTCCGGCGTCTATGCGGGCGATCCGGAAAAATTAAGCCTCAAGGCCGCGTTCCCCACTCTTGACGAATGGGAGCGCCAATACGGCAGCGTCCTGCGCGGCGCCGTGAAATCGCGGCCCGCGAAGGAAACGCGCCTGGGGGTACCGCCGCTCTGTTCTTTTACGCACGGAGTGGCGGCTCTTCCACGCGCCATGGCCGCGAAACTCGGTGACGCGCTGCAGTACGAAGCTCGCGCGGTGTCGGTTGATTTCGCGACGCAGCCCTCCGTTGCCGCTGGCAGCGCCGCCGGCGAAATTCGCATCGTGCACAACGGTCAGGAGCAGCCGTGCAGCGCGAGTGCCGTGGTAATCGCAACACCCGCATATGCAGCGGCACATTTGCTTGAAACTTTCTCGCCGCAGCTGGCGCGAGCTCTTTCGGGCATCGCCTACGCTCCCGTTGCCGTTGTCGCTGGCACGTATTATCGCCAGCAGGTTGGAGATCCGCTCGAAGGCTTCGGCTTTCTGGTGCCGCGCGGCGAAAAAGTTCGCACGCTGGGCACGGTGTGGAATTCGTCGCTCTTTCCCGGACGCGCGCATGAAGGCAGCGTCACCATCACCAGTTTCATTGGCGGTGCGACGGATCCCGACATCATGCAGCTGCACGAAGAAAATATCGCAGCCATCGTCGCTGAAGAAAATGCACGCATCCTGGGCATCACCGGGCCGCCGCTGGAAATCGCCGTGTGGAAATATCCACGCGCGTTGCCGCAATACAATCTGGGCCATGGACACGTCGTCGAAGCGATTCGCGACGCCGAGCGCGCTTCGCCGGGATTATTCTTCGCCGGAAATTACCTGGAAGGCCCGGCCCTTGGAAAATGCGTCGCGAACGGCTTTCAAGCGGCGGAAGCGGTGCAAAAGTATTTGCAAAGCGCAGGATGATGCGCGGAACTTCATCCAGCGCTAGTCATCCGATAGCGGCATCTTATGCCGCATTGCCAGCCGTATGCGCCGCCGTTCGCCGGCTTCGCGATAACGCCGCCGTTCGTCCTCTGTTTTCACAAGCAGCGGTGGCACCGCGCGGGGCTGCTGATCGGTATCGAGCGCAACGAATGTGACATACGCCGTGCTGGTGTGCCGCCGTTCGCCGGTGAGAATATTTTCCGCGAACACTTTAACACCCACCTCCATGGAAGTGTGGAACACGCGATTGACGCTGGACTTCAGCACGATCCATTCGCCCACGTGAATGGGAAATCGAAAGTCCAGATAGTCCACCGAGGCCGTCACCACGTGGCTGTTCGAATGGCGGTTCGCCGCGAGCGCTCCGGCGATGTCAATCAGATGCATCACGCGTCCGCCAAGCATATTGCCCAGCAAATTGGCGTCGTTCGGCAGCACGATTTCGACGATTTCCGAAGTGGATGCGCTGACGGGTTTTCCCGGTGAGGGCGCGCCAGCCAGCTTGGTTGTCGCAACCGCAGGCTTCGCCGAGGCTTGCTTATGATTCTTATTGGTCTTGGTCATTTGCTTCGATCGTTCCGTCCCATTCGAAAAAGTTTCGCTCGAAATGTGCGTACTTGGCGCGCCGCCTCAAGCCCGCTATAATACGCGTTTTCAACCTATGACCCAAACACAGAAGCCGCGCCGCGAAGTGCTTGAACAATTTGTCGCCGAGAAACCCACTGACGCTTTCGCGCGTTACGGGCTGGCGCTGGAATGCATGAAGCTGGGTGATGACGACGCCGCCACCGCGCACTTCCAGAAGCTGCTGGAGGCCAACCCGAAATATGTGGCCGGGTACTTCCAATTCGGCCAGCATCTTTCGCGCATCGGCCAGATCGAACAGGCGCGCAAACTTTTATCCGACGGCATTCTCGTCGCGCAAAATGCCGGCGACATGCACGCGCGCGACGAAATGCAAGCGGCGCTGGCGCTGCTGCGTTAGTTCCGGTTCCGATTGCAGATTCGCCATGTCGCGAGCTCGAGGAAAATGACAGACTCGCGCATACCGCTGTTCCCGCTCAATGTCGTCCTTTATCCGGGCGCTACGCTGCCGCTGCACATTTTTGAGCCGCGCTACAAGCGGATGATTCACGATTGTCTAACCCACGATCGCGAATTCGGCGTAATCCTGGCAGGTGAAAAAGGCGTCGCCACGATCGGCTGCACCGCCGCCATCACGCAAAAGCTGAAAGATTACGACGACGGACGCTTGGACATTCTTACGCAGGGCCGCAGCGTGTTTCGCGCGCTGAAGCTGCTGCATGAAAAGGATTATCACGAAGCGCTGGTGGAATTTCTCTCCGAAGCGCCCGAAGCACTTCCTAAGGCCGGCCAACACCAGGAAGAAGGCGCGCTCCTTGGCCTTTTTCAGGAGTGCCACGCGCTGATTTATGGCCAGCTGTGGACGACTTCGGGCATGGCATCGCCCTGGCCGCTTTCCTTTCAGATGGCCGCGCGCCTGCCGCTCGAACTTGAAGAAAAACAAGCTCTTCTGGAAATCCGCGCCGAGCCCGACCGCCGTGATTTCCTGATCGAGCGGCTGCAGAATATGTTTGCACGCCTCGGCCAACTCCATCATGCGCACCGCAGCGCCGCCGGCAACAGCCGCCACCTGAATTAGCACATCGAAAGGAAAGTATCCCCGCGGCCCCGCTTCCTCTATAATGGTGTTGAGACGCTCATGCTGCCGGGCGCCGCGGCAATTCATCCATAAGTGGGGCCTCATGAATTCACTGCCGAAATCTCTCGGTGAGCTTCGCCGCAGTCAGTGGTCGGAAGAGAGAGTTGCCCAGCGCAGTGTGCGCCAGGAATTGCGCGAAAACCTGCTGTGCAAACTAGAAAGAGGCGACGAGCTTTTTCCCGGCGTGCACGGCTATGACGATACCGTGCTGCCGCAGATCGTCAACGCCATTCTCTCGCGCCATCATTTTATTTTGCTCGGACTGCGCGGCCAGGCGAAATCGCGCATTCTGCGTGGCCTGGTGGGATTCATGGATGCGCACGTACCGGTGATAGAGGGCTGCGAAATTCACGACAATCCGTACGCTCCCATTTGCCGCGCTTGCCGCGAACGGCTGGCCGCCGAAGGAGACGCCACGCCGATCGCCTGGCTGGCGCGCGAACATCGTTACGTTGAAAAGCTCGCCACGCCGGACGTCACCATCGCCGACATGATCGGCGACGTCGACCCCATCAAAGCCGCGCGCAGCGGACGGAATCTTTCCGATGAGCTGACGATTCATTACGGCTTGCTGCCGCGCGCGAATCGCGGCATTTTCGGCATCAACGAGCTTCCGGATCTGTCTGGAAAAATTCAGGTGGGTCTGTTCAACATCATGCAGGAAGGCGACATTCAGATTAAGGGCTATCCGGTGCGCATGATGCTGGATGTGCTGCTGGTCTTCACCGCCAATCCGGAAGATTACACGGCGCGCGGAAAGATCATCACGCCGCTGAAGGATCGCATCGGCTCGGAAATTCGCACGCACTATCCCGCGACGGTGGCCGAAGGCATGTCCATCACTTCGCAGGAATCGTGGACGAAGCGCGCGCAGACAAAGCGCGTCGAGATGCCGCAATACATTCGCGAAATCGTGGAAGAAGTGGCGTTTCAAGCGCGCGAGGACAAGCGCGTGGACCGGCGTTCCGGGGTCAGCCAGCGCCTGCCGATTAGCACGCTGGAAAATGTGCTGAGTAGCGCAGAGCAGCGCGCCGTGCGCAGCCGCGATTCGGCGATCGTCGCGCGTGTTGCCGATGTGTACGCCGCAATACCATCCATGACCGGAAAATTCGAATTGGAATATGAAGGCGAGCTGCGCGGAGCGGAAAATATCGCCCGCGAATTGATTCGCACCGCCGTCGGCAAGACTTACACGCAGTATTTCACCGGGGCGAATATGCAGCCCGTGATTCAGTGGTTCGAATTGGGGGGCGAGCTGAAACTGCCCGCGAACGCTTCCAGTTCCGAGGTTTTGGCACAGCTGAAAAAGATTCAGGGACTGTTCGACAATTTGAGCGTGCTGGAAGTCAGCCAGAAGGATGACGCGGCGATCGTCAGCAGCGCGGCGGAATTCATCCTCGAAGGACTGTGGGCGCACAAGCGCATCAATCGCAGCGAGGAGCGCGGTTATTTTGCCGACACGCGCAAGACCCCCGAGCCGCGCGACCCGCGCGAACCTTCTGGCCGCATGCCGCGCCGTCAATTCAATTAGTTGCGCTCGGTTGCATGCGTTGCAGGCTGGCTGGGTTTTGGCGGCTAAATGAAATACACGAAATATTCGAAATACGCGCCCGACGCTGCTGAAGATATCGATCTTCAGGAGCTAATGAGCCGTCTGTCTGATTTCTTCCTGCAAAGCGGCTACGAATCGCAATTCGGCATCTACGAAATGGATCCCGAGCGTTCGCGCGAGAAAATGATGGACGAGCTGCGCGAAGCCATCCTGCGCGCGCTGCAGGAAGGCGAACTGCTTCCGCCCGAACTGATGGAGCAGATGCTGAATAATCCCAACCTCTCGGAAAATCCCGAGCTGAGCGACGTAATCGAACAAATTATCCAGCGCATGGAGGAAGAGGGCTTCATATCGCGCCCCAACCAGCCCGCGCAGATTACGCCGCCTCCGTCGCAAACGCCCGGCGGCCAAGTGGGCGATGCGCAAGCAAACGTGGAAGCGCGTTTCGAGATCACCGACAAGGCGCTCGATTTTCTCGGATTTAGAACGCTGAAAGATTTACTCGCGTCGCTCGGCAAGAGCAGCTTCGGTCGCCACGATACGCGCGACCTCGCCACCGGCGTTGAATCCGGAGGCACTTCGAAATTATATGAATTCGGCGACACGCTGAACATGGACATCAGCGGCACGCTCTTCAACGCCGTGCAGCGCAACGGGGCGCAAATACCCATCGAGCTGGACTATCCCGACCTGATGGTTCACCAGTGCGAATACCAAAGCTCCTGCGCGACGGTGCTGATGCTGGATTGCAGCCACAGCATGATTCTCTACGGCGAAGATCGCTTCACGCCGGCAAAGCGCGTGGCTCTGGCGCTATCGCACCTGATTCGCACGCAATATCCGGGCGATTCTCTGCACTGCGTGTTATTTCACGACAGCGCCGAGGAAATTCCGCTGGGCAAGCTGGCGCGCGTGCAGGTCGGTCCTTACTACACCAATACGCGCGAAGGCTTGCGCCTGGCGCAGCGTATTTTGTCGCGCCAAAAAAAAGATATGCGGCAAATTGTGATGATCACTGACGGCAAGCCGTCCGCGCTGACGCTGGAAGACGGGCGCATTTACAAGAACGCCTTCGGCCTGGATCCGCTGGTAGTCACGCAAACGCTCGAGGAAGTCGCGAAGTGCAAGCGAGCCGGGATTTTGATCAACACTTTCATGCTCTCCAGCGACTACAGCCTGGTGCACTTCGTCCAGAAAGTTACCGAACTTTGCCGCGGCAAGGCCTATTTCACCACTCCCTATACCCTCGGCCAATATCTGCTGATGGATTATGTCGGCAAGAAGACCCGCAACATTCACTAGCGACGGCGGCGCCGACTCGTCACTGCCCGGTTCGCGCCTGCATCCGCCTGCGCCCGAAAGCATCGAACGATTCGGGGCTAGAATTGATTTGTGAGTCTGAAACGGCGCATGCATGAATTTCTGGGAGGAAGCAAGATGGCTGCATTGTCTGCCGGCGCCAAAGCTCCGGCCTTTGCGCTGCAGAGCGCGGACGGAAAGAAAGCAAGCCTGGCGGACGCGCTGAAAAAAGGCCCCGTCGTGGCCGCATTTTTTAAAGTGAGCTGCCCCACGTGTCAGTTCACTGCCCCCTTTCTTGAGCGTCTGCACGAATCCTACGCAGGCGAAAAATTCACGCTCTGGGGGATCTCGCAGGATGATGCCGCGGACACCCGCGAATTCTGCCAGGAATTTGAGGTCGAATTCCCTGCCCTGATAGACGAAAACGGCTACCCGGTCTCCAATCAGTACGGAATCACCAACGTCCCCACCGTTTTTCTGATCGCGCCGGACGGAAAGATCCAGGAAAGCTGTGTCGGCTTCTCCAAGAAAGACCTGGAGAAAATGGCCGCCGCGGCCGCCCGCGCGACCGGCACGCCGCCCACATCGTTCTTTGGATCCGGCGAGGTGATTCCGGATTTCAAGCCCGGCTGAGGCTCCAAAAACTAGGTTCCGTCGGGACCTATCGCGGCAACGGCTAATCTCCGTCAATATTTTCACAAATTAAGTTTTCGCGCTGTGCGAAATCGTAGCGGCGCTGGATACGCGCGCGTGTAGTCGATCGCGCGAGGTTCCCCGCCATCGCAGTGACCTGCGGAAGCCACCGGATTTTGTCCGAGCGCTCGAACCTCTTTCATGCCAGAAAGTCCCCTCCCGAGGCAAACAAAGCAGCCGACACGTCGGCAGCCGCCGGCAGCCGCAGAGACGGCCGCGCCACCGGTCCTTTTCCTCGAAGTGCGGCAGCCACCATCTAATTCAAGTCCGGAGCCACCAACTTCTTCTTGTACTTCGGCGCTTTCCGCCGCTTGTCCGGAATTGTGCGCTCGGTCGGAGGCATGCCCACGCCAAGGCGCGCGAGCCTTCGCGCTTCCTTGTGAACGCGGAGCCGGTTTTTCTTCTTCTTCTTGGCCACGATTGCGTCCCCAGACGCTACCACAAATCGACGCGCATCTCTGCAAGCCAGCTAACTCAAGGTGTGTTTTCGGCGCCGCCTCGGAACGCGCACCCGTTCGCGTCACCCTTGCGTCCAAAGCCAAGGAATGTAACGCTTCTCAAGCATGACGCACACGTTCACAAGAGCGTTTCGAAGTGCAGCCGCTTCGCTGTGGTTAATCATGCTGGTCGCTCTCGCCATTCGCCTCGGCTACATGTGGCAATTTCAGCACATCCATCCGCGCCAAGGGGTCAGCGTGATTCCGTTTCTCTTTGAGTCGGGCAACATCGCGCACTCGCTGGCCACCGGCCACGGATTCAGCTCGCCGTTTCGCGTGGACACTGGCCCCACCGCGTGGATGACGCCGCTGTTTCCGCTGCTGCTCGCGGGAATCATTCGCCTGTTCGGCGCTTACACATTTCAGGCATGGGCCGCGACTGTGTTGCTCAACATCACTTGCTGCACGATCGCCTGCATCCCGATTTATTTCACAGGCAGGCTTATCGATGGAATCCGGCTCGCAGCCGGAGCCGCGTGGCTTTGGGCGATTTTTCCGAACGCGATTCTGCTACCGGTGGAAAGTATGTGGGACGCGTCAGTTTCCGCGCTGTTGGCCGCTACAATTTTGTGGGCCACGCTGGCCCTCGCAGAATCGCAGCGCCTGCGCGATTGGTGCGCTTACGGTTTGCTCTGGGGTATTGCGCTGATGTTCAACGCAACGCTCGCAGCTCTGTTCCCGTTTCTGGCGGGCTGGCTAGTGTACCGCGCGCGGCAAGAATGGCGCCGATCGGTTAGAAATGCTGCGGCCGCCGTTGCCATCATCATCCTCTGCTGCGTTCCGTGGACTGTCCGAAATTATCGCGTCTTCCACCAATTCGTTCCGCTGCGCTCGGTGCTGGGCCTGCAACTCTGGCTCGGCAACAACGATCAGACTGAGCACATTTTCCGCGGCGACCTGCACCCGATCTATAACGCCTCTGAACGCGACAAATATATTGCGATGGGCGAAATCGCTTACATGCGGCAGAAAAAACAGCAAGCCATCGCCTACATCTTTTCGCACCCGGCCCGCGAAGCTAGCCTCATCACCTATCGCGCGATTTCCATCTGGTCGGGCGGCACTCCGTATCCGCTGCAGGATTTTCTGGGTACGCCCGGGTTGCGATTCCGCGCAATCCTGGCGTTCAATCTTGTCGCAGCACTCGGCACTTTGTGCGGAATTATCATTCTTTTCCGCGAGCGCCGACCATGCGCGGTTCCGGTCGCAGCGTTTCCGCTGGTATATCCCTGGGCCTACTATCTCACGCTGGCATTGCCGCGCTATCGCCTGCCTATTGATCCGATCGTCTTACTGCTTTTGGCGATCTCCATCCAGCGCGTGGCACAAAAGCTTGCGCGCCCCAAATCGTCGGCTACGGAAACAAAGGCGCAGACTCCAGCTCGGTATAAGCGCAAGAAAACGCGTGCCACGGCATGACGGTCGACTACGACCGGAGCATTTAAATTCTTATGCGTTACGGCTTGCTGCCCGCGATCGCGGCACCGCTCCCACTCAGCCTGGTGATAAATAATTTCAAGAAGCGCTCGGAATCGATGCCCACGGCAACCTGCGCGTTCGGTTTCACTTGGTCCACGCCGACGGTCTCCAGATGATCTCCTTTGTCCACCACGTGGTCCACGGTTCCCAGCCGGTTGGCTACTGTTTCTCCGCGCGCAATGCGCCCTTCGGTTTCGACATCGATGTGCAACGCGCGCAATTTCACAAAAGTAGGATCAATTGCCACGCCCACCGCTAACGCGTCGTGAATCGCTCCCCCGCTGAATCCCGTGCCCTGGTAAAGACCCACCTGAAATCGTGCAACCGCCGCGGCAAACTTCGCTTCCGCGCCTCCGCTGCGCTCGATCTCGTCCACTTGCGCACTGCTGATCAGCGTGATTTCCGTCACGTCCAGACCGACCATCGTCACCGGCCAGCCCGCACGAAACACCAGGTCCGCGGCATCGGGATCGCAATACACGTTGAATTCCGCGGCGCCATTCACGTTGCCACCGGAAATCGACCCGGCCATCAGAATCACTCGTTTCACTAGCGGCACAATTGTCGGGTCCTTCAAAATCGCCAGCGCCAGGTTGGTTTCCGGTCCCACCCCGATGATGGTGATCTCGTGCGGATATTCGTGCACCAGTTCGATAATCACGTCGGGCCCAAAGCGAGGATCGGGCTTGCAGCTCGACGGCGGCAATTCCGCGCCGCCCAGGCCGCCCGGCCCGTTCCAGAAAGGCTCGATGTTGAGTTTCGCGTGCAGCGGGCGTTGCGCGCCTTCAGCCACCGGCACATCGCAGCGTCGCGCCAGCGAGACCACCTTCAGTGCATTGTCCAAGCCGACGGACGCCATCACGTTTCCAGCAACGACGGTCAGCGCTTCCACACGCAATTCAGGCGACCGCAACGCCAGCAGAATCGCGAGCGCGTCGTCGGTTCCCGGATCGGTATCAATAATCACGCGCTCGGTGCTCTGTGCCTGCGCCGCTCGCGCCGTGCCGAGCAACAGAAACAGCGCGCACAACCCAAATATTTTCACGCTGCCCGCCATTTTCATTCAGAAACCCCCGAAGGTTTATATCACGGTGCGAGCCAGCGCAGCGGCATGCATGCAGCGTGCTGATGCGGAGCGCGATTCGGCGTTCCGTAACGTCAGTGGGCGCTCAATCGTCTGCTGCGCAGGGCAGCGAACAAATCCCTGAGCGGGTGCGGCGGAGTATTCGTACGACGCGAGATGGAACGTCCGGAGCAATACCATGAGTCGAAGCGTCGAAGTAAGCGAGCAGCACAACGGCCAGCAAATCGAGAGGAATCAGCAACGAACTCTGCGCGTTACTGTTCCCGAAGTACCCGCCTCCGGTTTTCGCTGGAGTTTGCGCACTTGCGGCGATACCTCATGCGGAAGCCTCCCCCGGCACACAGCTGGCCGCGCCGGGTCGACTGGCCGCGGAGCCCAGCACGCTGCAGCAACAAAAATCCAGCGGAGACTCTCGTGCACAATGCCCGGCCGCGTTGAACATTTTTCCATTCCTAAAATCATTCAATTGATATAGTGTCCCGCTGTCATGCACGATTCCGCGGCGAACGAAGCGAACCCGACCGTTCAGGATTTGCATCAACCTCTCACACACAATCAGATTCGCGGTTTCTGGGCGTCTTGGGGCGGCTGGACGCTGGACGGCATGGATTCCTTTGTATACGCGCTGGTGCTGGTGCCGTCGCTGCGCGACCTGCTGCCGCGTTCCGGCATTGCCGCCACCAAGGGTAACATCGGATTGTACGGAGGTTTGCTCTTCGCGCTTTTCCTGATCGGCTGGGGACTGGCGTTTTTGTGGGGACCGGTTGGCGACAAATTCGGCCGCGTGCGCACGCTGATGCTAACCATCGTGTGGTATTCGGTATTCACTCTGCTGAGCGCGTTCGCCACCAGCGTGTGGCAGCTCGCCACTCTGCGTCTGCTGGCCGGCATTGGAATTGGCGGAGAGTGGGCCATGGGCGGCACGTTCGTAGCGGAGGAATGGCCCGAGAGCCGCCGTCGCATGGGCGCGGGCCTGATGCACACGGGATATTACGTCGGGATTTTCCTGGCGGCGCTGGCGAACTACGGGATTGGCAGCCGCTACGGCTGGCGCGCGATGTTCATCGTCGGCGGATTGCCGGCACTATTGCTGGCATGGATTCGGCATGGCGTCACGGAGCCAGCCGCGTGGACCAAAAAAGAAAATGTCGTGCGCAGCTGGGCCCTGTGGCGGCCCATCGCGACTCTGTTTTCAGCCGCCTTGCGCCGGCGCACCATCGTGAATGCGTTGCTGATGCTCGCTTCGATCTGCGGCCTGTGGGCCGGAACCGTGTACGTTCCCACGGCAATCATCGCGGTCGCTGAAGCGGGTGCGCGAGTCGGCCCGCAGGCTGCGCAACTTGCTTCTTGGGGAGTTATGCTGGTCTCCTTCGCCACGATTCTGGGATGCCTCGCGATGCCCTGGCTTGCCGAGCAAGTGGGACGACGCGGAGCGCTGGCGATCTACTTTTCTCTGATGATGGTGTTCATCGCGCTGACATTCGGCAAAGTTTTCTACCTCCGCGCGGCGGCGCTTCCCTGGTTTTTCGTGTGCCTGTTTTTTCTGGGCTTGGGCGGCGCCAATTTCGCGGTCTATACCCTGTGGCTGCCCGAACAATATCCCACGGAGTGCCGCGCCAGCGCATTTGCGTTTTCCACGTCCTTCGCGCGTTTCGGCGGCGCGGGAATCACATTTCTGGTCGGCGCGGGCGTGCGGCATTTTGGCTCGCTCGGGATTCCGGTCGCGCTCACTTCGATTGCCTTCGCGCTTGGCCTGCTGCTGATTCCCTTCGCTGCGGAGACCCGCGGCAAATCGCTTCCCGCCTAGCTCCCCCCATCGGTAGCGTGGGTCAATTTGGGCGCGTTCACCGCAAGCAAATGCTTATGGAGCTCCGCGCTCTTTGTGGAAACGTTTCCTCGGAGGACAGGAAAAGTGGCAGCCTCTCCCGGTCGCATTGTCGTCGTTGCCGTACGGCTCGTCGCCGAATCGTTGCATGGCATTGCAGGCGTTTCGAGCTACGCCGACCGGCGTCCGCGCTACCCCGATGTAGAATTGCATCCGGCGGTCGCTTCAGCCTTCTTCAAATGGAATCCTGGGCGCCAGTTCCCTACCGTTTCGTCCATGAGTTAATAATTTGCAAGTTTTTCAGGATCCTAGATTCTGCGACATCGCACCGTGACTCGACGCGTTCTGCTCGCACACCGACATATTTTCCATAATCTTGCGAGGTTTTTCGCCGCAAATAACCCAACCGACACCGCGCCCACTGGAACATGCTGACGCCTCCGTCGTCCGTTCTAGCGACACGAGCGAGGCGACGAATGTACCCCCGTTCGCATCCAATCCCGAAGGTCCCATGCCTAAAAGGGGTTGATCTATGGCCTTGAGGTACTTCCTAAATGGCATATACACGATTCCCCGTATGCCGCGCGATGAGGAAAGCTTCGACAATAGTAAGGCGATCTGCTTGGGAAGACTTGGGCTCATTTAGGCCCTATACTGAATGCCTTTCGCTGTTCGCTCGACGGGCGGGAGGGAGGTAAGGCCGGCAACGTGTGGAGTTTTTGGCGCAAGTGCCATGGCACAGGAGTTCGCGCCACTCCGCACCAGAAATGTTAACGGCAAATTACTACTTGCATAAGTATCCACACAGATGCTTCAATCCAGTGCTGTAACTCTTAGCACTCACATGCCGCAGCCCAGCAGGTTAGCGGGGACAACAGAATGGCAAGTGGCGCCAAAGTCTTGATCTTATGCGTTAACCGGTTGTTGCGCGAGTCAATTGCGAGGATTTTAGCGAAGCGGACGGATTTTGAGATTGCAGCGCAAGCAGAGCCTTGCACATCGTTCGAATATGTCCGCGATTCCGGAGCGGACGTGCTTGTCCTCGACTCGTTGGACTTCCTGCTCGATAGCTTCGCCTCGTCTTCCGCGGCTGGCGAACACGAGCGGCTTGTTAAGAGCGTGCTCATCGCCATGGCAGATGATCGCGGCTGCTTCCTGACGGCGATACGTCGTGGCGCGCGGGGTTACGTTCTGCAAAATGCCTCGGCCGCAGATGTGGTAGCGGCGGTCCGGTCGGTCGCGGAGGGACACGCCGTATGCCCACCTCATTACACGGAATTTCTCTTTGACTATGTCGCGACGCAGACCACTCCGTTGCCAAATAGCCATAAGCGCGCTGAATGGGGACTGACGCGGCGCGAACAACAGCTGATCCCTTTGATTGGCCGCGGTCTGAGCAATAAGGAAATCGCAAACCAACTCAATATTTCCGAGCAAACGGTGAAAAACCACATTCACCGGATCCTGCGCAAAGTGGGTGTGGAGGATCGGCTCAGCATCTACGAGGTTTTTCAGAACGAGGGCGGCGCCGCAATTGCTGCCCATGCGGGCCATTCCGCAT
>DATNLN010000093.1:0-27316 GCA_035602855.1 Candidatus Acidiferrales bacterium | reverse complement strand
TGCGTTTACAATCCCTCCAGCAATATGAAAACGGCCGCCGGCGTGATGCCCGTCGTGGAAATGCTCGCGGCCGGCGAAGCCATCGGGCTCGCCACCGACGGCGCCGCCAGCAACAACGACCTCGACATGTTCGAGGAAATGGATCTAGCGCCCAAGCTGCAGAAACTTGCCCGCATGGATTCGCGCGCGCTTCCCGCCGAGCAGGTCGTCGCGCTAGCCACCATCACGGGCGCCCGCGCCCTGCACCTCGAAACACAAATCGGCTCGCTCGAGCCCGGCAAAAAAGCGGATTTAATTCTGGTGGATACGTCTGCAGCGCACGCCACTCCCATGTACAACGTATATTCCGAACTCGTCTACGCGTTGAAAGCAAATGACGTACGCACCGTTATCATCGCAGGAAAAATCGTAATGCAAGATCGCCAAATGACAACACTGAACGAATCCGAAATCCTCGTCAAAGCCCGCGCATACCAAATACAAGTGGCCGCGTCCCTGGCAAAACCCGCCGCAAAATAAAGCGCCTCGCGCGCGCGCCGGCGCTCCGAACCTTGCGCCAACTTCCATTTTCGCTTTGTTGGCTCTCAGCTAGGCCGCGCCGCATTGCGCTGCCGCTGCAGTTTCAAGGCCATGGAACGCAACGTTTCCGGCACATTCTTATTCGCGGCAAGCTGTTTCAGATCGGCAGGAGCCAAGTGCGGCAAAAGATGCAGACTCACATCCAGCGGAGATTTCGGATTCTTAGTCAGGTTTCGCGTCACCACATAATTCTTCATGAAGTTCCGGTTCTTGGAAATAATCCGCAGCACTTCCTGCGACACATTCGTCATCGCCGCAAAATTCTCAATCTCCAGGTCCGTCAGGCGCGGCGACTGCAGCACGCCGCGCTGCACAATCTTGTTCGGATCGCGTATCAGCAGCATGCGTTCTTCGCGCCCGCCTTTCACGGCCAGCTGAATCCGCTGCACGATATTCATCTTGGCCATCCGTTGCAGCAACGACTGCCGCTTCTTCACGTCCGGCTCGGCCTCTTTCGCTACCTCCGCAATCACTTTTTCTTCCAGAAAGGCATTCGTTTCGATTTCCGCCAGCAGCTCTTTCTGGTCGGGAGTCGCCGCCTCCGAATAAGCCAGCGCAATTCCCAGCGCCGGATACGAGCTCAGCCGGTCCAGATTATCCAGCAGCGCCTGAATCCCCACGCTGGTCAAATCCGCTGATACACGCGTCACAAATTCCGCAGGGCACGCGGCGTTCGCCGCCATGCGATCGGCCACTTCCGGTCTGCCGCCCATATTGTCCGCGCAATATTCAAAAAGTTTCAGGTCCGCATCCGGGCGCGCCAGCGCCACCTGCAGGGATTCCAGCGATTGCGTTAGCAGGCAGCTTTTCGCGCGTTCCGCAACGCCCGGATCGCTGTCCATCGTCAAGACCGCCAGCAATTCAGCGCGATCCTCCGGCGCGAGCGAAATGCTGCCTGCGCACACCGCCAGTTTTTGTTCCGGCCGCGCATGGCCGGAACGAACCGCGGCTCGTATCTCGGCGCTAATGGGAGTCTCCTGCCGCGGGCTTCAGATCTTTCTGCGTCAGCGTCACCGATCCCGGCTGCCCGGGCTGCACGCCCGCCGCCACCGCTTGCCCGTTCAGCTCCAGCACAATCGCGCTCGATTCGCTCGAAGATACTTCCAGCGAATCCATCGCGGTGAACCGATAAACCTGCCGCGCGCCCATGTGCCCCTCGAAAACCGGTTTGCCATCCGCCACTACTTTCACATCGGCAGCCTGCGCCGCTTCCAGTTTCAAATCCAGCGTCGGCGTTGTACCGGACGTGGACGCATCGCCACCGCCAGCGGAAGGACTCGCAGAGATCGCCGGATCCGATGGCGTCGCGGTGCCCGTGTCAGGTGAGCCAGCCGCCGGCGCGCTATTCGCCGCGAAACTTGGCGTCGCGCCATTGTCCGGCGCCGAATTTACCGGCTCTCCAGAATGTTTATGCAACCGCGCCGCAATTTTCGGTCCCAGAAAATGAATCGCCGCCCAACCGCCGGCCAGCACCGCTAAAACCAGCACCACCACCGCGAAAACACGCGCCCAATTGCGGTCCGGCTCCTGCGGCGGGTCCGCTACTACGCCCGGATCAGAACGCCCTCGGGTCTCGAGCGCGTATTCCGCCACCAGACTATCCTCATCCAGCCCCAAATAACGCGCCACCGATCGTATAAACCCGCGATTGAACACGCCGCCCGGCAACAGCTCCCACTGTTCGCTTTCCAGCGCCGCCAGAAACCGCGGAGCGATGCGCGTAGCCACGGAAATTTCTTCCAGTGTGACGCCCCGCATTTCTCGCTCGCGCTTAAGGTGTTCGCCGAAAGGTTTTGAAGGCATCCGCTGGAATCCGCAACAACAGAAAATATAGGCGTCGCTGCTGGGAGTGTCAATGCTGGCCGATAACTCACTGGAAGAGTGGCCTGTTGCCCTTTCGTCAATCGCGCCGCGAAGGTCGTTGCAGTGTACCGAAACCGTTCACTATAATGTCAACGTTGACCTCAGACTCCAACGAACCGACGAAAGGCCTCGCCGAAGACTCCATGCGGCGGGCTACCGACGCGCGCCCTTTTGCTGGCATCGAACGGCGCAGAACTCCGGGTGTGGACATTTCCATCGAGTCCTCCAACGAGGTCACCGTATTCCACGAGCTAGGCAAAGCCCTCACGTCCTCTCTGCAACTCGATCAGGTCCTGCGCACCATCATGGAAAAAATCAACGAGGTTCTGCGGCCCGATACCTGGTCGCTCCTGTTGATGGATCAGGACAAGGACGAGCTTTATTTCCAGATTGCCACCGGCAAAGGCGCGGAATCGCTGAAGGACGTTCGTATCAAGGTCGGTCAGGGACTAGCAGGCTGGGTAGCGCAGACCGGCGAAGCTGTAGTCGTGCGAGACACCGCGAAGGATTCGCGTTTCTTCGGCCAAGTGGACGCGAAAACAAAAATGGAAACGCGCTCCATCGTCGCCGTCCCCGTGCGTTTTCGCGATCAGTGCCTGGGCGTCATCGAACTGATCAACAGCATCGGCCCGGAAGGTTTCAGCGCGCGCGACCTCGCGTTACTGGAAGCCCTGGCAGACTATGCCGCCATCGCCATTGAAAACGCGCGCCACGTGCAGCGCATTCACGAACTCACCATCACCGACGATTGTACCAGCCTCTACAACGCGCGCCATCTGAATTTCATGCTGGACACTGAAATCTACCGCTCGCACCGTTACGCTTTCGAGTTTTCGCTGATTTTCATTGACCTCGATCATTTCAAAAGTGTCAACGACACGCACGGCCACCTGATGGGCTCAAAGTTATTAGCCGAAATCGGCCAGGCCATAAAAGACAAATGCCGCCTGATCGACCTAGCCTTCCGCTACGGCGGCGACGAATTCGTAGTTCTGCTGCCGCAAACCTCAAAAGAAAATGCTCTAGGCGTCGCCCGCCGTCTCCACAAACTAATCCGCGAAGCCGTCTGGCTGAAAGACACCGGCATCAATGCCCACGTAACCGCAAGCGTAGGCGTAGCCGCCTACCCCAGCGACTCCCGCACCAAAGCCGAACTCCTGCACCTGGCCGACGAAGCGATGTACCTGGTGAAAAACACAACGCGCGACAGCGTAGCCGCCTCCGGCGTAGGCCTCCTGGCCCAAGACAAGTAACGCCTAGAACCCCCACGAAACCCGAAACTTTTCATCCTTCAATCATCGTTCGCGGCCACTCTCGAACGACTCAAAGACTGTCCGCGAACATCGTCTTGTAGTGTCGATACCAGTTGCTCTGAAAACGCTCTTCAGGATCGTGGTCCTTCTTGAGCCGCAGGAATTCGGCGAACTGTGGGTAGCAGCTCTCCATCTGGCTTCGTGTCGCATAACGGTGATACGTAAGATAGTAAGTGCCTCCCCGGCGTGCTGCCATGTCAATGAGCCTTCGAAACGTGTCTGCCGAGCGTTGCAGCCCTTCCGGGTTGTGAACCGTATGCAGGTTGAAGATCGTGCACGCATAGGACTGCTTCGCCCAAGGCAAGAAGCTCTGATCGTCCCGTTCGATAAGGCGCACGGTGCCATAAATCAGCTCCGTATCGTTCTTGCGGAAATCTTCCCGCACCTCTTCCAGAAATCCGGTCAACGCCAGTCTTGGCACGTTAATCTCCGTGATCATCTCGCTTCCGGGAAAAGGCGCATGAAGCTGAGCGTCAATTTCGCGATGGTAATTGTCGGGATAGATGCTCAACTGATGCAGATCTGACCAATATACCTGTCCGTTGGTGGAGAGATAGTAGTCCGCGTATCTGTTAAACGCCTGTTTCGGATCCGTGTGGGCCAGATAAAGCAGCTGCCTCCAGTTTTCATCGGTTAGTTGTTTCTCTGCGGCTGGTGTCGGCGCACCGATCGGAACGGGCCGATAGCAGGAGAAAATGCCTCGCTGCAAAAAATCTTCCGATTCGCGTTCGATTGAGAACTGAAAATCGCCGTACTGAAATCCGTCGGCAATCCGTTTCTCAAAGGCTGGGATCAGGTCGTCCACGGTGCGGATTTCCACCACTCTTTCCACTTTGCTTCGTGGCACCAGGCGCAAGCGCACGGAAGTAACCACTCCGAACAGGCCATACCCTCCATGTACCAGCCGAAACAACTCCGGGTTCTCCGCTCGGCTGCAGGTATGGGCGGTTCCCATCGCGTCTACCAGAATGAAGGACTCGACATCGCTGACAAACGGCTTCATTTTCAGCCCACGACCGTGGGCGTTAGCCGCGATTGTCCCCGCTATCGTCAATCGATCGGCGCCGGTCTGCTTCTGCGCGATTCCCCAGGTCTGGCCGTCCCCATCTTGCAACGCGAGATAGCCGGCCATCAGGTCGGGCCACTCGATCCCGGCTTCAACTTCCAGAATTCCGTTCTTGCGATCCAAATTCAGCACTCGATTCAGCCCTCTGATATCCATCAGCACAGCATCCGTGCCAAATTGCTGTCCGCCCATGGCGTGCCGCCCGCCTGCAACAGAGATGACGTTTCGATCTTTGCGCGCGCTGCGCACGATGCGCCGCACGTCTTCCAGAGATTGTGGCTGCAAGATTTCCCGCACTCGAGTGGGGTTCAGCTGGGAATGAATATCATTAACGAGGATTGATTCAGGTTCTGTCGCTAACGCTCTTGCGGCGCTCGGACCGGCCAAAAAGACAATCGAGCCGGCCATGAACTCGCGTCTGGAAATCATCGATCCTCCGCCAATTTGTCGTAGCGCGGATGCCAGCGGCCGAATCTAGAACAAGAACGGCACGAGTCGCCACGTCCGCTTCACGTACTGCTTGTAAACATTTCCGAGAGCTGAAGCGAGAACAGCCTCTTCGACGGGAATGCGATAACCATAAGCGACTCCCAGGCAGCACAAAGCGGCGCAAAGCCCCACCCAGTTTCCTAGCGCCAGTCCGCATCCCAGCAGACTCAGCAGCGCTCCGCTGTAGGAAGGATGTCGAATGTAGCGATACGGCCCAGCCTCAATTAAGACTTGGTCGCTCTGTATCGCGACATCGAACGTAAAATATTTCCCCAAGACCGCTGCGGAATACCAGCGCAGCGCGACTCCCAGCAGCATAAAACAAATCCCAACGAAAAAGAGCGAAGTCCGCCTCCACGATATGGAGGCTTGTGGCAGAAGCAAGGCGAGCCCGAAATCCAACGCTATTCCGGTCCACCAAAGAATCGCGATGAGGTTGAGCGAGCCCTGGTCACGGACCTTTGAGAAGTCGCCCGACCGCTTCACTCTCCAGGCTACGACTTCGGGCAGAATCCAGGCTGCATATGCGCCCCAGAACGCGAAGGCGAAAATCGGTCCCGCTGAGAATGGCAAAGGGTGCAATTGCATTTTTTTCGATCAGTCCACATTTTAAGACCGGAAGCCGCATTCGCACCTGACAACCTCGTTCGGCGGTTCTTAGCTCGCTACGGGCGCCTGAGCTTGGTGAATTCGTCTCCGGTGTAATGCAGCGACGCACTGGGGAGACTGATGGAACCGATCACGGTGCAGCGATCTGAAGAGCTAGTAAGTTGTTTCCGGGTCGTGGCGTGCTGAGCCGAGGCCTAGTGCAATGCCCATCGTCAGAAGGTAGTGGTAAGCCGCAGCGCAAAGCTCCGCGAAGGCCCGATCGCATTGCCAGAAAACAGCCCGCCGAAATCAATCACGTTCAGGACGTTCGTCAGGTTCTGCCCATCCGCCTGCAGCCGTACATTGAATCGCTCCGACTTGTACACCTCTGCGCCCGCCGAGACATTCACCTGAAATGCAGGATAGATGCGCCCGCGCGCGAAGTTAATGCGATCCACGACTTGCTGTCCGTAGGTGGCAGCCACCCCTGCGACGCACTGCTGCAGCGTCTCGCCGTCCGGGCACTGAAAATCGAAGGGAAGCCCGGTATCGTACTGAATCCCGCCCGCGATCCAAAAACGCGGAGCCACCTGATAACGCACGCGGCCGCGCACGGTGTTGCGCTGGTCTTGCGAGTCGGGCAAATGGCCTGTGATCGGTATCACCGCGTCGTCGCCCAGAAACAGTCCGCCCGTCACGGGAAACCAGGCATTGCCGACGATGTAGGAATAGCTCAAAAATCCCGACACGCCGTGCCAATCGGGGACCTGCAGCTTCGCTTCCGCTCCGTAAATGATCGCCTTGCGAAACGCGATCGGATAGCTGATCGTGGTGTTGTCAATCTGATCGTCATCCGCATAATTGTTCACCAGCCGCCGAAAATAATTGGCGTCTAGCTTCACTTTTCCGAAAAAATCCTTCGTCACGCCCGCCTCGTAATAATTTCCCTCCGAGGGCTCGACAGGTAACTGCAGGGAAACAGGATCCAGCCTCGTCGCTGCCGTCGAGCTGGACAGCAAAATATTCTCGTTCGAGGGCGTCTGAAACACTCTGTCATAGGAAAAATGCACGACCAGACCAGCCGCGGGAAAATAACGCGCAATCGAAAGGCGCGGGTCGACGGCCTGCCGGTTCAATATCAACTGATAATGGTCCCAGCGGATCCCGGCATTGATCGTCCAGTTTCCCAGGTGCACCTGATCCTGCACGAACGCGGACTGCTCCAGGTCCGGCCGGTTCGCCACGAAACTAAACGGAGATGGAGTGCCCGGGTCGAACTGGGTTGGATCGGTAATGACGAACCCGAAATTCTCGTTCAGATAGGTGTTGTCGGACTCCACACCGAACTTGAATTCGTGCCGCCCGTGAACGGTGGTCACCACGCCTCTGAAGTATCCTTCGCGAAACCAATTGTGCTGTGAAACCAGAATAGGCGTCGCATAAATGTTGGAGTAAAAATCGTTCGAGGTGTCGCGCACCATGCCATAAAAGTCAGCAACCACATTGGAAGAAAAAATGTGCTGGTAGGTGGCGATGCCCATGGTCTCCAGATTGTCCGCGTTCAGGCGCTGTATTCCCGGCGGAGCTGCGAGATCGAGCGGCGTCAGATGCGGTTCTTGCTGTACCAATTCGTTGGGTAGGTCATAGCGCGCTAGTTCGTGGCGCACGCTCAGGCTAAGGCGGTCGCGGGGCGTGAGTTTGCGCGCGTAGCGCAGCGAAAAATCACCGGTGGTGCCCGTGTTCGAAAAATTCTGCGGAACGACTGGATTCAGGTAATGATCCGTCATGGCTCCGCTGGCGCTCCCGCTCAGCGTATTCTTCCCCCACACATACTGCGCGCTCGCGAAAGCGCCCGCGGTGTCGAAGCTCCCGCCGGATAGAACCACCTGCCCGTGCAGGCCCGGGTCGGAATCCTGAATCGTGTTGACTTCCACCACACCACCCATCTTGCGGCCGTATTCTGCGGGAATTCCCGCCGTATAGATGCTCATGGACTGCACATCGTCCGCCTCAATTTCATTGCCGAAGCTGGGTGAACGATTGTCTTGGAGCGGAACTCCGTCCACTATAAACTGCGTCTGATATTCCGACCCGCGCGGATGCAGCACAGCATTCCCTTCGTACAGCCACCCCGGCTGCGAATTCACCAGGTCCTGCAGCGAACGTCCCGGCAGCGAGCTCAGACGGTGTTCAATCGTGTCCGAACCGATCTGGCTCACCGCCCCAGCCTGATCCGGATCAATCAAAGTATCTGCCGCGCTAACCGTCACGGTTTGATTCAGCGACGGCAGCTTGAGTTGAATCGTATGCTCGGTCGGAATCGATGTACGAATCTCCAAAGTCTCCGACATCGGCGAGAACCCAGCCTGCGTAATTTCCAACAGATACACGCCAAAGGGCAGCCGCGGCACGTCCAGCGTCCCCTGCTCGGAGGTCGTCAAAGAATTTCGGTATTGATTCGCCTCGCTGACGATCCGTACCGTCGTCTTCACGCCCAGCCCCGAAGGATCGCTCACCTTCAGCCGCAATTCCCCCCGGTTGCTCTGGCAATAAAGCGGCAATGCGCACCAGAAAAACAGCCAGGCAATTCTCCGCGTAAATGTAAATGACTCAGCTGCAGTCAAGGACCGGCGCGCGTGATTTCGCAATGCATCTCCCCGCATGGCTTGCAACTTCGCCGCCTGCGATGTCGCCATCGCCCGCTCTGCGCGTCTTTCCCCACGCCATTCAGATTGGATATTCCGCCGCCAGCACTCTTGTTCAGCCTCTTTTCGGACGCCGTGCCGAACTCAATAACCACCCTCCATAAATTATGAACAGAAATCCAGCGAATGGAATATACATACAGAGACCCATGCTGCTGCCTCCGCGCAATTTCGCCGCCGAGCTGTCGTTTCCCATCCCCGCGTCCGCCGCGGTTTCCGAAAAGCCGTCCGAAATCGAGCGCGAAGTAATCCGCCTGTTCGACCAGTTTCGCAATCCGCTGCTGCGTTACGTATTGTCGTTCGGCTTGTCCGTTCACGATGCAGAAGAAGTCACCCAGGACGTTTTTCTAGCTCTGTTCCGCCACCTGCAGCGCGGTAAATCTCGCCGCAATCTGCGTGGTTGGATTTTTCGCGTAGCCCACAATCTCGCCCTGAAGCAGCGCGCCGCCAACAAGAGAATTCAGGCCGCAAGGGATGACGATTCGACGATTGTTCTCGCGAAGCTTGATACCACTCCCAACCCGGAAGAACAAATGACCTCGGGCCAGACTCTGCAGCGCCTGCGCACCGTGCTGCGCGCCTTGCCTGAACAGGACCGCTGCTGCCTCGCCCTGCGCGCGGAGGGCCTGCGTTACCGCGAGATCGCGGCAACCCTCGGGATTTCACTCGGTTCCGTATCGCTTTCGCTCACGCGCTCTCTGGCGCGTCTGGAAAGCGCGGAAAAAGGATCGCGTTATGGGGGATGAAGAACTCCACCTATCGGACCAGGACCTTCTGCGTTCGGCGGACGGTGAACTCGCCGCAAGCCGCGCCCGCCAGGTTCGCGCGCATTTGGCCGGCTGCTGGCTGTGCCGCACGCGCCTCGGGGAACTGGAGGCTACGATCGCCGCTTTCGTTCACGCGCATCGCGGCATGCTCGATCCACAGTTGCCCTCCGCGGCAGGCCCCCGCGCGCTGCTCAAGTCCCAGCTGGTGGCAGCGGCGGCCAAATCGGACGCGGCCCCGTGGCCGAGAATCCTGCAATTCTTTTTTCCGCGTGGCGCGTTAGCGTACGTCCCCGTGGCGCTCGTCCTCATTGCCGCAGCAAGCGCGCTCCTCATGCAACATTTCGCATCGCCACGCCCCTCAACGTCCTTCTTGCCCATCGAAAACGCTGCCGTCCCCGACCACACCCTCACGCCCGGCGCCACCCGCCCAATTTCCATCAGCGATGCCTGCTCGACAGACCACGAAGAAGTAGTTCGGGATGTCCCGGCTGCGTTGCGCCAGCAGGTCTTGCACGAGTACGGAATCGCCAGCGCCCGCGCGGAAGATTACGAAATCGATTTTCTGATTGCTCCGAGCTTGGGCGGGAGCGAAGACATCCACAATCTCTGGCCCGAACCCTACACGCTGCCCACCTGGAACGCGCGCGTCAAAGACGCGCTCGAAGAACATCTCCACCAAATGGTATGCCAGGGAACCCTCGACCTGGCTACCGCCCAGCGCGACATCTCAACCGACTGGATCGCCGCCTACAAGAAATATTTTCATACCGAACGCCCTTTAGCCGCATCTGCGATGACCAATTCAATCCAGACGATTCCGCGCTCAAAAAGCGGCGCCTAGCCGACCATCCGCGCATCCAGTTGCTCGCGTTTGGCAGCGCCGGCGTCCCGGCTGGCGCTTCGCAGTCGACGCTGTAGCGGCTCGCGGCCCTGCGCGCGACACATCGGCAGCCGCTGTCGCCTCACAACCCCTCTCCTGCGTTTGCTAGCGGCAAACCTCTCGCCTATACTCGTCGTCTAACAAACTATTCCGCGCATCAGGGAGACATCACTCTGCGCAATCAGGAGTCAGCGCGCTACGCACGATGGGCGGCATGGGCTGCGGCTGCCATCGTCCTCGTCGTTGCCAGCGTCTATGCCCAGCGCGCCATCCGCGCCGCGCGTGCCCGCAAAGACGCGCCGCCTTCGATCCCTGAATCCGTGCAGCAGCAATCCGCCGAATTTTCCTATGTGGGCACCGACCAGGGCCGCGCCCTATTCACCATCCGCGCTTCCCACGCCACCCAATATAAAGACCAGAATCGCGCCCTGCTCCAGGACGTCTGGATCACCATCTACGGCCATGACGGCAGCCGCAACGACAATATTCACACGCGCGAATGCAACTACGAACCCGCCTCCGGAAACGTTGTCTGCGAAGGAGACGTCAAGATTGATCTTGCCAGCGCCGCCCCCGCAGGCGATCCCGGAAGACCCGCCGACAAAACTCTGCAAGTCACAACGCACAATCTTTCCTTCAATCGCGAGTCCGGCGACGCTACCACCTCCGCGCCGGTTCAATTCCGTTTCCCGCAGGGCGAAGGCCATTCCGACGGCATGATTTACAGTTCGCAAAAAGAAATCGTCCGGCTCTCGCACAACGTGCAGCTCGATCTCGCAGCGTCTGACAGAAGTGGCGGCCTTCCCGTCACCGCCACCGGCGGCAGCATGGAAATCAGCCGCAATGATCGCATGGTCGAATTGGACGCTCCCGCGAACGTGCGCCAAGGCGACCGCGCAATCTCCGCCGACAAGATTTCCATCGAGCTCGATGCCGAATTCCGCGCTCGCCGCGCCATTGCCACCGGCCATCCGCAAGTCACTTCGAACGACCCCCGCGGGAAATCCACCTCGACCGCCACGCGATTTGATCTTTTCCTGAACCCCGACGGCTGGATCGAGCGGATCGTCGCCGACGGCAATGTGGAAGGCTCTCGCGAAGCCGCCGGCG
Organism: Candidatus Acidiferrales bacterium; assembly: GCA_035602855.1. Lineage (GTDB taxonomy): Bacteria > Acidobacteriota > Terriglobia > Acidiferrales > UBA7541 > Palsa-295. Next base: position 15,956 of record DATNLN010000093.1, on the reverse strand, counting down.
GCGCCGACCACCTCACAGCCGCGAACGTCGTGCTCAACATGACGCCGCAGCACAATCTTGTGCGCGAAATAACGGCGACCGGCAACGTGAAAGCCAGTTCCCGCCTGGGCGCGGAATCGCGCTCCATCGAAACCGAATCGCTGCTCGCCACTTTCAGCTCCGGCGAGCGACCCGGCCAGCACAACGACCAGCCGAGTGAGCAGCACGAGGACCAGCCAGTAATTCAGACCGTCAGCACTCTGGCTCCCGGCACCATCGAAACAAAATCAGCCGACGAGACCACCACTCTTCGCGCCAAGAGATTCGTCGCGCAATTCGCGCCCAGCGGACGTCTCGATACTCTGCTCGGCCACGGCGGCGCCACCGTGTCCCGAAAAATCGGCGCCGCGCCGCCGCAAATCATCAAAGCCGCGGAACTGGCTGCGAAATTTTCACCCGACGGCGAATGGCAGCAACTCGATGAGACCGGTGATGTCCACTTCCAGCAGGCCGATCGTCAAGCCTCGGCCGAGCGCGCCAACATTGTCCGCTCGACGGAGCTGATCTTGCTTGACGGCTCGCCAGTCCTCACCGATTCGATGAGCCGCACCACCGCTACCAGCGTCGCCATCAATCAGAAGTCCGGCGACATACGCGCGTCAGGCGGAGTGCTTTCCACCTACTTTCCCAGTGCGCAGAATTCCGCCATGAGCCTCGGTTCCGGCCCCGGCCACATTTCCGCCGCCACCCTCACCGGTTCCACCACTTCAGGCCACGTCACCTACGTCGGCCACGCACGCCTCTGGCAAGGCGATTCTGTGCTCGAAGCAAACCAGATCGAAATCTGGCGCGACGAGAAAAAACTGCAAGCCGCTGGAAATGTCGTCGCGAATTTTTCGCAAGCCGCGCAGCCGCCCGCAAACCCGTCGCCCGCCCCGTCAAGCAAAGCGATATCGACGACGCCCTCCGGGCCTACTCTGTGGCAGATTCGCGCCCCTATGCTCACCTACTGGGGTGACACGGGCAAAGCCCACCTGGAACCCGGGGTCTCCGCCGACTCCCAGCAAGGTTCAATGCAATCCCGCACCCTGGATGTCTTCCTGACCCCGGCCGCGGCGTCAGCCAAGCCATCCTCAGCGACCAAGCCAGCCCAACCGGGGGCGGGAAGCCCTGCCGAGGGCCGCCAGCTAGACCACGCCCTCGCCCTAGGGGGTGTTACGGTCCGCCAGGCCGACCGCCGCGGCACCGCCAACCAGGCCGAATACACCGCCTCCGACGGAAAATTCGTCCTTTCCGGCGGCCAGCCCACCATTATTGATGCTTCCAGCGACACAACGACGGGCCATTCGTTGACCTTCTTTGTAGCGAATGATACGATTTTAATCGATTCGCAAGATGGTTCGCGCACGCTGACCAAGCACCGGGTTGAGAAATGAACCGGCATGTTGAAACTTCAGGCGGCTGATCTCAGTAAGTCTTATCGAGGGCGGAAGGTCGTCGATAAAATTAGCCTGGAAATTCAGCAGGGTGAAGTGGTTGGGTTGCTCGGGCCGAACGGCGCCGGAAAGACCACGACGTTCTATATCCTGGTCGGCCTCGCGCGTCCGGACTACGGGCGTGTAATTCTCGACGGCGAGGACATAACGGACCTACCCATGTACCTCCGCGCCCGCAGCGGCATCAGCTACCTTCCTCAAGAGCCTTCTGTTTTTCGGAAAATGACGGTGGAAGAGAACCTGCTCGCGGTCCTCGAAACCCTGCCGTTAACCTCCGAACAGCGCCGCGACCGCGTGGAAGAGTTGCTGGCGCAGATGGGCCTGGAGGGGGTGCGCTACAGCCGGGCGTACGTTTTATCCGGCGGGGAGCGCCGCCGCTTGGAAATTGCGCGCTCTTTGGTGCTTTCGCCGTCGTTCGTGCTGCTGGATGAACCGTTCGCGGGCATCGACCCGCTAACGGTCGTGGACATCCAGAAAATTATCGCCGATTTAAGCGCGGCGGGCATTGGCGTACTCGTGACGGACCATAACGTCCGCGACACCTTGGCCGTCACCAATCGTGCTTACATTATTAACGACGGGAAAATTTTTAGAGCGGGGACTCCGGAAGAGCTTTCGGGCGATCCCGAAGTCCGCCGCGTGTATCTCGGTGAAGGATTCCGGCTGAACTGATTGCTATGAACTGGCTCGCACCCAAACTCAGCTTGCGCGTGGCCCAGAAGCAGATTCTCACGCCGGGCCTCGTGCAGATGGTCAGCGTTCTTGCGCTCAATCGCCTCGAGCTGCGCGAGATGATCAATCAGGAAATCATGGCCAATCCCGTCCTCGATGAGGTCACCGAAGAGGGCGCGGCTGCGACCGATAGTTACACCGACGAAGCTTTCCTCAAGAAAGAAACCGAAAAGGTCCCCGAAACCGAAGCCGCCAATCCCTTCGACGAATTCGATTTCGGTTCTTTCTTCACGCAATATCTCGATGCCGGCTCAGAACGCGCCGGCAGCAGCGAACGCGAAGATATCGAACGCCCCTCCTTCGATAAATTCCTTTCCTCCGCGCAGAATCTGGCGGACCACCTCGCCTGGCAACTCAGCGTCAGCATCTGCACCGAAACCGTGCGCAAGATCGCCGAAGGCATTGTCGGCAACCTCGATGAAAACGGCTACCTCACCGCTACCCTGGAAGAACTGGCGCAGTCCGGCAACTATTCCATGGAAGACGTAGAAGAAGCCCTCGCCATGGTCCAGGAATTCGATCCACCCGGTGTCGGGGCGCGCGACCTGCAGGAATGCCTGCTGATGCAGCTCAAGCTGATCGACCCGCAGAACACCCTGGCGCAGCAAATCATCGCCGAGCATTTAAAGCTGCTGCAGAATAACCAGCTCAAGGAAGTCGCCCGCGCGCTGAATCGTCCCGTCGAGCTCGTGAAGCGCGCGGTGGACGTCATCAAGCAGCTCGATCCCAAGCCCGGCCTGCGCTATAACCACATCGAGCCGCGCCTGGTCGAACCCGACGTCCAATTCCGCAAAGTTGACGGCGAATGGCAAGCCCTAATGAACGAAGACGACCTACCGCAGCTGCGCCTGAATCCCATGTATCGCCGCCTGCTGGCCCGCGATGCCGCCGACCGCGACGTTCGCAATTACGTCAAGGAACGCTTCACCGCCGCCATCCAGCTAATGAAAAATATCGAGCAGCGCAAACACACCATCCAACGCGTCTGCCAATCCATCCTGCGCCGCCAGGGCGATTTCCTCGATTACGGCGCCGATCATCTGAAACCCATGATGATCAAGGAAGTCGCCGAAGAAGTCGGCGTGCACCCTTCCACCGTCAGCCGCGCCGTCGCCAATAAATATGTGCACACGCCGCAAGGCGTCCTGGAACTCCGTTATTTTTTCAGCGAATCGGTGAACGGTCCGCAGGGCAGCGAAATGTCTCTGCTCTCGCTGAAGCGTCGCGTTAAGAAAATGATCGACGAGGAGGACACCGCGCACCCTCTCACCGATGAGCAAATCACCAAACGCCTCAGTGAAGAGGGCATTCAGGTCACGCGCCGCACCGTCGCCAAATATCGCGAAGACCTCCGCATTCCCAGTACGCACCGCCGACGGGTCAAGGCCTAACCACCCGCCGTGACGCGCCGCCGCCGCACCCCCAGAATTCGCAGTCGCGATGCCCGCCAGCTGGTAATTCTCACCGGCCTTTCCGGCTCCGGAAAAGGTTCGGTGCTCAACACCTTCGAAGACCTCGGTTTTTATTGCGTGGATAACCTTCCCGTCGGCCTGATCTCGACCTTCAGCGAACTCTACGTCGAAGGCGTCGGCGAAATTGAACGTGCCGCGCTACTGGTGGACGCGCGCGAAGGCGAGCAAATCGAAAAGCTCCCCAGAATCTATCGCAAGCTCGCGTCCGAACATCCCGCCACTCTGGTGTTCGTCGAAGCCAGCGACGAAGTCTTGCTCCGCCGCTTCAGCGAAACCCGCCGTCCGCACCCGCTCAGCCAGGATCATTCCATCGCCGAAGGCATTCGCCTGGAACGCCGCCGCATGGCGCCCATTCGCCGCCTGGCGGACGTAATTATTGACACCACGAAATTCAACGTGCACGAGCTCCGCCAGTTCATCATTGACCGTTTCCAAAATCCCGGCCGCCGCCCGCTGCTGGTTTCGGTTGTCAGCTTCGGCTTTCGCTACGGCATTCCCGCGGATGCGGACCTGGTCTTTGACGTGCGCTTTTTGCCCAACCCGCATTTCGTGCCGCGCCTGCGTCCCTTCAGCGGCAAAGATCCGCGGGTCGCGCGCTACATCCGCTCCTTCTCGCAAACCGGTGAATTCCTCCGCCGCATCGAAAGTCTGTTGCTCTACCTGATTCCGCACTATATTTCCGAAGGCAAGAGCTATCTCACAGTCGCGCTCGGTTGCACGGGGGGAAGGCACCGTTCGGTCGCGCTGGCTGAAGTCATCCGTCGCGACCTGAAGCACAAAGGCTACTCAGCCAAAGTTGTGCATCGCGACATTGACAAATCCACTGCTTGAAATTTTAAAGCCGTGCCACCGCGGCCAAGGGTTTCCATTTGGATTCTGAAAAAATAAACAGCAGCGCAAACCTCACCCAGCGCGAAGAGCTGCGGCGCCTCCTCCGCTATCTCGCTCCTTTCACTTTGCCGCTCGCCGCGGGCGTTCTGCTCATGGCCGTCATGGGCGTCGCCGAAGGCCTGGTCGCTTTCGCCATCAAGCCCGCGCTCGACGTGGTCCTGAAGCCGGAGTCCTCACTGCAAAAACTCGTGCTCTTCCAGGTTCCCGGCACCGCTCGCATCGTCTACTTGAACGATTTCGTCCCCTCGAGCGTCCACCACGTCTGGTCCGTCTTCGCCCTCTCCCTGCTTTTCATTTTTCTGGTCAAGGCGATCGCCGAATATTTCGGCAGCACCCTGATCCAATATGTCGGCCTCGCCGGCGTCACCAACCTGCGCAACGGCGTTTACGTGAAGATCGTCCAGCAGCCCGTGGGATTCTTTCACCACAATCCCGTCGGTCGCGTTATGTCCGCCGTAATCGCCGATATCGAGCAGATGCGCACCGCCTTTTCCGATTACCTGGCCGATTTCTTTCGCCAAATTTTCAACCTGGTCATATTTGTCGCCGTGCTCCTGGTGATTGACTGGCGCATGGCCATCGGCTCGGCGGTCCTGGTCCCGCTTGTCGTCTGGCCCGTCGCAAAACTGACCCGCCGCATCCGCCGCTCCACCGAAACCAGCCGCAGCCGCCTCGCCGACCTCAGTCAGATACTTCAGGAAACCATCAGCGGCAATCGCGTCGTGAAAGCCTTCGGCATGGAAGGTTTCGAAATTCGCAAATTCCGCGAAGCCGCGCGCAAGCTGCTTCGCGAAAATATGCGCTGGATCCGCGCCATGGCCGCCACCGGCCCCATTATGGATGTCCTCGGCGCCGTCGTCATCGCCATGATCCTGCTCTACGCTCGCGGGGAAATTAAAGTCGGCCGCATGACCATCGGTTCCTTCGGTGCGTTCACCTTCGCGCTCTTCAAAGCCTACGAGCCCATCAAGCGCCTGGGCAGCATCTATCAACTCTTCGTCCAAGCGCTCGGCACTTCCTCTCAGGTTTTCAAATTCCTCGATCTGCCTGAAGAAAAGCTCGACGCGATGGGCGCCGTCGCCCTCCCTCCCTTTTCGCATTCAGTCGAATTCGAAAATGCCACCTTCCGCTATGACGACGCCGATTCGCCCACGCTCAACAACATCGTCCTGAAAGTTCCCGCAGGCGCCGTGGTAGCGATCGTCGGCTCCAGCGGCGCGGGAAAAACCACGTTAGTCAATCTCCTGCCACGCTTTTACACTCCTACTTCCGGCGCCGTTCGCATCGACGGCCACGATCTCCGCGGCGTCAGCCTCCGCTCCCTGCGCGGCCAAATGGCTATCGTCACCCAAGAAACCATCCTTTTCAACGACACGATCTGGAGCAATCTCTGCTACGGCCGTCCCGATCTGGCCGAAGAAAAAGTTTTTGCCGCCGCCCAAGCCGCCATGGCCCACGATTTCATCATGCAAATGCCCAAGGGTTATCAAACACTCATCGGTGATCGCGGCCAGCGCCTCTCCGGCGGGCAGCGCCAGCGCCTCGCCATCGCTCGCGCTCTGCTCAAAGACGCGCCGATCCTCATCCTGGACGAAGCCACCTCCGAGCTCGACTCCGAATCCGAAATGCTCGTGCAAAGCGCGCTCAACAATCTTATGACCGGCCGCACCGTCTTCGTCATCGCCCACCGCCTCTCCACCATTCGCCGCGCGGACTTGATTGCTGTCCTCGAAGGAGGCACAATTCGCGAGCGCGGTACTCACGAGGAATTGCTGGAGCGCCGCGGCCTCTACGCCCGTTTGTACGAAATGCAATTTCGCGATGCCGAACCTGCGTCGCGCGCCGCAGGCCCCTTGTAAAAATGCCCAGCACCGGCTCACAATCAATCTCCGTGAATCCCGCCAAGCCGCAATCCACTGGCCTGAAGTCCATGACGGGCTACGCGCAAGCGCGCGCCGTCGAAAGCGGCTGGAGCCTGCGCGTCACCATCCGCGCCGTGAATCATCGCTTCCTGGATTTGCATCTGCGCATTCCCGAAGGCTTCGAGCCGCTCGAGCCGCGCATCCGCCAGATTCTCCGCGAACGCGTGCGCCGCGGCCATCTCGATTTCACTTTGCATTACGAACTCGCAGGTCCCGCTGCGGTTGGCGTGAATCACGATGTCGCCGCCGCGTACTTGAAAGCCGTCAATTCGCTGCGCAAGGAATTCGGCATTCAAACCGAACCCGACCTGGCCTCCATCCTGCGCTTGCCCGGAGTTATCGGCGCGGCCGCTACATCGGTCGAAGGTGAAATCGAACGCCTCGAATCCGTCGTCTCGCGCTGCCTTAACGATGCGCTCGATAAACTCGATCGCATGCGCGAGCAGGAAGCCAGCCATCTGCGCGAGGAAATGGCCGCGCGTCTGCGCCATATCGCCGCACTCGTTGCGCAACTCGAAACTCTGGCCGAAGGCGCGCGCCCCGCTTTCGCCAAACGACTTGCCGCCCGCTTGCAGGAATTACTGGGCGAAGCTCCGCTCGATCCCGCGCGCCTCGCCCAAGAAGCCTCCATCGCCGCCGAACGCAGCGACGTCAGCGAGGAACTGGCGCGCCTGCGCAGTCACGTGCAACAATTTGAGTCGTTGCTCTCGGGCGCTTCCGACGTCGGCAAAAAACTCGACTTCCTGCTCCAGGAAATGCAGCGCGAATCGAACACTTTGCTTTCCAAAACGCCAGGCAACGACGCCGCGGGCCTGGACATAACGCGCCTCGGCCTGGAAATCAAATCCGAGATCGAAAAATTGCGCGAACAAGTGCAGAACATCGAATGAGCCAAGCTCCGCCGCTGGTGCTGATTGTCTCCGGCCCCTCGGGTTCCGGAAAATCTACCTTGGTGGAGAAGATTCTGGAGGTCCCCGGCACCCTGCTGTCTGTTTCGTGTACCACTCGGTCGCCGCGCAAGACGGAGAGCGATGGCAAGTGGTACAATTTTGTTAGCGAGGGTGAGTTCCAGCAGCGTGTCGAGCGCGGTGAATTCCTGGAATACGCTCAGGTGTTCGGCAAGAACTGGTACGGCACTCCGCGCAAGTGGTTGGAAAGAGCGCAAGCGGAGAAAAAAGATCTGGTCCTGGAAATCGATGTCCAGGGTGCTCTGCAGGTGAAACAGAAACTTCCGGGCGCGGTGGCCGTTTTTGTTTTGCCTCCTTCGCGCGCGGAACTGGAACGGCGCATTCGGGCGCGCGGGCAGGATTCCGAAGACGAGATTCACCGGCGGCTGGAACGGGCCCGCCAGGAAATGTTGAATTACAGCAGCTATGATTTCGCCATCATCAACGATGATCTCGAGCGCGCGGGCAGGGAAGTGCAGGCCATCGCTCTGGGTTCGCGTTGCCGGGTGGCGCCGAATGAAGAACGAATTCGCGAAATCCTGAAGTCTTTTGGAGGCTGATCTTCACATGGCTCATCTCAAGGATGCACCAGATAGCCAATTTGCCTACGTCGTAGTCGTCGCGCGCCGCGCTCGCCAGTTGTTGATCGGCGGCCGCCCCATGGTGGATAACCCCCGGTCGCGCAAAACCACGCGCATCGCCGAAGAAGAACTGCAAAAGGGCCTGCTCGAATACGATGCCCCGCACCTTAACGAACAAGCCGAAGACATCAACGAGAAAAAGAAGAAGTGAAGGCAAGCCCGGGGTTGGGACTTTCCTAGCGCCGGCGGTTCGCCGGCTCTTGTACGGTTGCAGTTGAATTTGTAGTGGCCGCCAGCTTTTTAGGCGGCGCTGTTGACGTTGCCTTTGCATTAGCAATCGTAGCGGCGCGCTTCCGTGCGCCATCGGTCGCAAGGCAGCCACCGATGACTTTGCATCATTCCCTTAAGCGGACCGAACGTCCATGAAACTAGCCCTAGGCGTAACCGGCGGCGTAGCGGCCTATAAAGCCGCCGAACTCGTCCGCCGCCTGCAGCAAGAAAAACTCGACGTTCAGGTCGTCATGACCCGCGCCGCACAGGAATTCATCACCCCGCTAACCTTCGCCGCGCTCACCGGACAAAAAGTAATCACAGACATTTTCGCGGCAGCCGGCTCAGCCCCCGCGAACATTGAAAGCGCCATCGAACACATAGCCGTAGCCCAGCGCATCGATCTGCTCCTGGTTGCCCCCGCCACCGCCGACATCCTCGGAAAATTCGCAAACGGCATTGCCAAGGATTTTCTCTCCACTCTCTATCTAGCCACGAAAGCTCCCGTCGTTGTAGCCCCGGCCATGAACGTCAACATGTGGGAGCATCCCGCGACACAACAAAATCTTGCCGCCCTCGGCGCCCGCGGCGTCCACATCGTCGATCCCGATGAAGGCTACCTGGCCTGCGGCATGACCGGCGCCGGGCGCCTGGCCGCAACCGAATCCATCGTCAAAAAAGTCTGCGACGTCCTCGGCCTACGCCACGATTATGCCGGACAAACCGTCCTCGTCACCGCCGGCCCCACCTGCGAAGATCTCGACCCGGTCCGTTTTCTCACCAATCGCTCCTCGGGAAAAATGGGCTACGCTCTAGCACAAGCAGCGCATCGTCGCGGCGCACGCGTCATTCTAGTCAGCGGCCCCACAGACCTGAAAATCCCCGAAGGCGTCGACTGGGTTCCGGTGCGCTCGACCGAACAAATGCATCACGCGGTTCGCGAACGAGCCCGCGAAGCCAGCGTAGCCATCATGGCCGCCGCCGTTTCCGATTATCGTCCCGCCGCCAGTCAAGATAAAAAAATCAAACGCGGCGATGGCACTTACACCCTCGAGCTGGAACCCACGCCCGATATTCTGGCCGAACTAGGCCGCGAAAAAGGAAAACGCATCCTCGTAGGCTTCGCTGCCGAAACAAATAACCTCGCCGAAAATGCCCGCGGCAAGCTCCAGCGCAAATCCGCCGACATGATCGTCGCTAACGATGTCACCCAAGCCGGCGCCGGCTTCGATACCGAGACCAACATCGTCACCCTGTTTCTCCGCGACGGCCGCGAACTCCCACTCCCTCAGCTCAACAAATTCGACGTAGCCAACCGCATCCTCGACCAGGTACTGGATATTCAGAAACAATCCAAGTAGATTCTCAAGCGGTATTCTTCTTATGTGGAGGATTCATGGATCCGGCCAAGCGCGCAGGTGTGGGCACCCGCAGCGAAACGCATCTTGAAGAACAAGTGAAAGACTGGCTGCGCTACGGCGAAGATCTAGGCCTGGCTCCATACTATCGCGACCGCCCCCAGGTGCACGCAATTGCAGAAGAAGCCGTATCGCTTGAGGCCCGCAGTGTCACAACGTCGAGCGACATCTCCTCGATCGTACCCGCAGCGATTGCACCAACTGTGCCAGCGATGATGGCCGACGCAGCCCCGGGTCGTGCGCCAGCCGCCACCATCCTGCCCGCAGCCGCCCCATCGCTGTTCGAAGCAATCGAGCGCATCGCAGGCGACACTCTCCCGCGCATCCGCGAAGACATCGGCGATTGCACCCGCTGCAAACTTCACAAAGCCCGCACCAAGATCGTCTTCGGCACGGGCAATCCCAACGCCGACCTCATGTTTGTCGGCGAAGGCCCCGGCCGCGACGAAGATCTCAGCGGCGAACCCTTCGTCGGCCGCGCCGGCAAGCTCCTCACCGACATGATCAAAGCCATGGGCCTGCAGCGCGAAGACGTCTACATCGCCAACGTAGTAAAATGCCGTCCGCCGGAAAATCGCCTCCCAGAAAAAGACGAAATCGCCACCTGCTCTCCATTTCTAATGCGCCAGATTGACGCGATCAGGCCCAAAGTAATCTGCACCCTGGGCAGCTGCTCCGCGCAAACCCTTCTGCAGACCGCCCAAGGCATCTCCAAACTGCGCGGCGAATGGTTCGACTTCCGCGGCGTGAAACTAATGCCCACCTATCATCCCGCCTACCTGCTCCGCAATCCCGCAGCCAAACCCGAAGTCTGGAAAGACCTGCAAAAAGTAATGGCCGTCCTCGGCTTGCAACCAAAAAAACGTTGATGTCGCCCCTCGCTGGTAGCGCCGGTGTCCCGCCGGCTCTATTGCGTTTGTCACTGAAGCTGCCGTTGAATTTATAGCGCTCGGTCCGGCAACGCGGGACGGGGTAGCCGGGGATGTTGCTTGAAAACTTTGCATGTCGTGGCTTCAGAGTCTGTGCAAGAACTCGAGAATCTTCCTAGGTCGTAGCTTAATTGCGTTATCCGAACGAACGCGGAGCGAGTTGGCAATGCAACAGGCCGAAGTTGAGAAGAAAGGTTTTGCGATCCTGCCCGAGGTTTTAACGCGCAGCGATCTCGATCAACTTGATGAAAGTCTCAAGCGCGATCCGCTACCGCGAAGCCGTGCGGGAATGCGGCACGCTATCAGACATCCTGCTGTCCTCGCGGTCGCCCGCGAATCGCGACTGCGGGCTATCGCGCAAGAAGTTCTCGGGTGCGATCCATTTCCATTCACGGCCACATGGTTCGACAAGTCTACCCTTTCCAATTGGATCGTAGCGTGGCATCAGGACAAAGCGTTGCCGCTCAGAGACCGGCGGGAACTTCCTGGGTGGGGACCCTGGTCAGTAAAAGATGGAGTGATCTATGCGAACGCGCCAGCCAGCGCACTATCGCGCGTGGTAGCGCTGCGCTTGCATCTCGACGACTCGACGCCCGAAAACGGTCCCGTGCGTGTCCTGCCCGGAACGCACTCGATGGGCGTCCTGAGCGACGATGCGATCCGCGGCCTGAGTGCTCGCACGACCGCTGTCGATTGTCTGGTTCCGCGGGGAGGGATTCTGATCATGAGCCCGCTGATCGTTCACGCCTCGTCAAAGTCGCCTTCCGCGCTGCCGCGACGCGTGCTGCACGTCGCGTACGCCGCTTCCGCAACCATTGCGGAAGGACTCGAACTCGCCATAGCATAGCTCGCGCGTCCCCAGGTGATCGCGGCTCGCGCACGCTGTTACACTATCCCACTGATCCAATGACCCAACGCTACCTCGAAGTCGCACTCCCCGTCCCACTGCGCTCGGCGTTCACGTACTCGGTGCCCACTTCGTTCAATGGCGAAGAACTCGTCGGCCGCCGCGTCCTGGTCCCGTTCCGCAACCGCGCTATGATCGGCGTAGGCCTCGCCGTCTCCACCCGCGCCCCGGAAAGCAAACGCATCAAAGAAATTGCCGAACTGCTCGACCGCGTCCCTGCGCTTCCCCCGAAGCTGATCGAACTAGGCCAATGGATCAGCCGCTACTACCTAGCCCCCATCGGCGAAGCCTTCCGCGCCATGCTCCCGCCCGAAGTCGAACTCCACCACCACCGCGAATACTGGCTCACCAGCGAAGGTCGCGCCTATCTGCAAGATCTCGCCACCAACGAAGAAAATACCGATGTGGAAGCCGTGGAGCTAGAGTTTCTCCGCCGCTTCGAAAAAGAAAAAGCCGACGCACCCGGCCGTGCGCTAACCGAAACCCGGGTAGCGCGCCTTCCCGGGGGCGCAACCGCCGCCGAAAAATTCGTCCGTCGCGGCCATCTCGCAGCCCACGAAACTACCCGCCGGCGTAAAACGCGCACGCAAAAAATCATAGCCTGGCGCCCGAACACCGAAGAACTCCCCATCGGCCAACCCGAAAGCCGCGTTCGCGAAGTTCTCATGGACGCGGGAGTCCCGCTTCCGCTGGAAATTCTGCTCGAAAGAGCCGGAGTCACTTCACTCGTCATCAAGCGCCTGGAAAGCGCAGCCCTACTGCTCAGCTGGGAAGAGCCGCTAACCGCCGAAGAAGATCCCTGGGACACCGATTTCACTCCGCCCACCAACCTGCTGAACTCCGAACAAAAACACGCCCTGGCAGAAGTCTGGCGCTGGCTGGTGGCCGAAAAATTCACAGCAGCCCTGCTCCACGGCGTCACCGGCAGCGGAAAAACAGAAGTCTATCTCGGCGCGATCGAAGCCGTTCTGTCCCGCGGCAAAACCGCAATCGTCCTGGTCCCGGAAATCGCGCTCACCCTCTGGGTCGGCCGCCTCGTCCGCGCGCGCTTCGGCGAACAGGTCGCCGTGCTGCACAGCGCCCTGCCCGATAGCGAACGCGCCCGCGAATGGTGGCGGGCACGCCATGGCGAAGCGCGCGTCGTCGTCGGCACGCGCTCCGCCGTCTTCGCGCCGCTCGAAAATCTCGGACTCATCATCGTGGACGAAGAGCAGGAAACCAGCTACAAACAAGAAGAAACGCCGCGCTATCACGGCCGCGACACCGCCGTCTATCGCGCCCGCCTCGAAGGAGCCGTAGCGCTGCTAGGCTCCGCCACCCCATCGCTTGAGACCTACCACAACGCCCGCGACGGAAAATATCATCTACTCGAACTCACCGCCCGCGTCGCTGACCGGCCACTAGCCGAAGTGCGCGTCGTTGACCTGCGCGAAGAATTCCGACGCGCCCACAAGGCCGCGCCCGTCTCCGAATCGCTCAGAGCCGCAATCGCATTACGCCTCGAGGAAAAAACGCAAGCGATGGTCCTCATCAATCGCCGCGGCTACTCCTGGTCCTCGCTCTGCCGCAGCTGCGGCTCCTTCGTGCAATGCCAGAATTGCAGCATCGCGCTCACCTATCACAAAAATCGCCAGCGCCTTGAATGCCACTATTGCGGCTACTCGCTTCGTCCGCCCAAGCAATGCCCGAAATGCCAAGCCGAATTCATGTATTTCGTCGGCGACGGAGCCGAGCGCGTCGAAGAATATCTGCACGAAACTTTCCCGGAGGCGAAAATCGCCCGCCTCGATCGCGACACCGTCCGCACCAAACGTGAATTCCAGCGAGTCCTCGGCGCCTTCGCAAATGGCGCACTCGATGTCCTGGTCGGCACGCAGATGGTCGCCAAGGGCCACGATTTTCAGCGCGTCACTCTCGTCGGAGTCGTCGCCGCCGATCTCGCGCTAGGCCGCCCCGATTTTCGCGCCGCCGAGCGCACGTTCCAGTTGCTCACCCAAGTCGCCGGCCGCGCCGGCCGCGGCGAACTTTCCGGCGAAGTCCTCGTCGAAACGCACTATCCCGAGCACTACGCTATCCAGCACGCCGCAAACCAGGACTATCTCGCGTTCTACGAAAAAGAAGCCCACTTTCGCCGCATGCTGCACTATCCGCCGTTCAGCGCGCTAGCCAGCATCCTGGTTCGCGATAAGAAAATCGAAAACGCAATCCGTTGGTCCCGCGCCCTGGCCGCCTATTTCGCGCCCTTCGAAAATCGCGGCGTAAAAATCCTTGGCCCCGCCGCCGCCCCCCTGGCCCGCCTGCGCCAGGAATACCGCTTTCAATTCCTCCTAAAATCCGCGCAACGCTCCGCCCTCTCCCAAGCCCTAAGCGGCGCCCTCGATTTCTGCGCAAAAAAAGAAATCCCCGAAACCGCCGTAATCGTAGACGTAGACCCCGCCAGCCTTTTCTAATTGTGGAGTTGTGCTACCAGAGGTTATTCGTAGGCCACATCGTAAAACACAAAAGAAAAATAATCAGCGCCAAGCAAGCCAAAAGCTTCCGCGAAGCGTCCAGCGCCTCCCAGCGGTCAAAGGGCGCTGGATGCGGAAATCGCAGCGACAATATCAGCAACACAATGCCCCAGAACGCCCACACGTGCCAGTACCCAACTCCCATGAACAGCAGCGCCACCGCCGCAGTCAACGAAAGCCGCTGGTGGCGCTCCGGCGCCAGACTGTAAAGGATGTGCCCGCCATCCAGTTGCCAGACCGGCAGCAGGTTCAAAGCAGTCGCGAGCAGCCCAATCCACGCAGCCAGCGCGACCGGATGAAACAACAGAGATTTCGCCTCAGTCCCAGGATGAAACATCGCCATACAGATTTTCATCAGCCCGGGAAATCCGAATATCAGCCCGCCATCGTCCTGCACGCCCGGAACGACCTTCGACATCGCGATTCCATAAGCCGTCAGCGGCACCGCCACAATGAATCCTAAAATCGGTCCCGCGATGCCAATATCAAAAAGCGCCCGCCGCGTCGTAAAAGGCGCGCGAATTAATATCACCGCGCCGAACGTGCCAAACGGAAAAGGCGAAGGCAGGAAAAACGGATAGCTGCAATCAATTCCGTAATATTTGCACGCCAGAAAATGCCCCATCTCGTGCGCCATAAAAAATCCCAGCAGCGTCAGCGAAAACGGAATTCCCAGCAGCAACAGGCCCGGATGTTGAAACGGCAGCAGCGGAATCGCGAACAAACTCTCATTCCCGGAAAAAGGCTCCGCATTGGCCGCAAACGAAGTCGCAATCAGGGCCCCGGCCGAAAGCGTCATCAGCAACGTCAAACAAAAGAAAGCAATCGCAGGCCAAGTCGGCCGCCGTCGCGCGCGCATCCGCGGCGGCGGCAAATCAATAATCTCCGGGTAATTTCGGTCGAGAATTTCCAGCGGGACGCGGCCATGCCCGTTGCCGGTGCTATTGCCCATGAAGGTTGGATGCCCCAGCGCCGAATGCGGCTACCGCGCGGCTCAAAAACAGAAAGGCCATTCCGTGTCACAACTCGGTAATCTTTGTAGGCCGCGGCTTCAGCTTCAGCCACGCTGACGTACCTCACCCTGCGGCCGCGACGCAGACTCGCTCAGGGCTTCGGCGCCGCGGCAGCCGCCGGCAGCGACTGCAATTCCTTGCCGGGCTTGAAGCGCACCGCCTTGCCCGGAGGGATACTCACCTGTTGCCCCGTGCGTGGATTGCGGCCGATGCCCGTCTTGCGCGGCTTCACGTTGAACACGCCGAAGCGCCGCAGTTCGATCCGTTCTCCGCGGCCCAACGCATTCTTCATCGCCTCGAAGACGGTTTCCACCGCCTGCTCGGCCTTGGTTCGAGTAATATTAGTCTTCTGTACGATTGCGTTGACGATGTCGAGCTTGATCACACGTTCCTCCCGCAGGCCGGAAACCTATGCTAGACAGGGGGTTGCAGGTTGTCAAGCGCCGTGCCGTGTAATACACTGCCGGGCTCGCAACGCCTCGCAGAGTGCTAAGACGAGCCGCAGCCTTTGCCTTTTGAAGTTGTTTTTATTTTGTCTTTGCATTGGTGGCGGCCGTCCCGCCGAGCGGGAGGACAGGCGTAGTTGCCGTCACTTGGACATCTTTGCAGGTCGTGCTTTAGCTACGACACAAGCTCGACCAGAGCGTCGAGGTTTTTAGCCACTGCAGTAAAGCTTTTGCCGTTGCGCGCACCCCAATCAGCACAGAACGCTTATCCAGAATTCCGGGAGGAAAAAGATGTCCGTGAAGTCCGATAAATGGATTCGCAAAATGGCGCAAGAACACAAAATGATCGAGCCTTACGAAGACCGCCAGGTGCGCGACGGCGTTATCAGCTATGGCGTTTCGTCCTATGGTTACGACATGCGCGTCGCCGATGAATTCCGCAT
>DATNLN010000088.1:0-53399 GCA_035602855.1 Candidatus Acidiferrales bacterium | reverse complement strand
CACCTATCCGCATCTAGGCGAGAGAAGCATTTTCATATCGTACTTTCCTATCAGCGGGCCCAGCGGAGTGGAGCGAGTCGTCTGCCTGCTGCAAGACATCACCGAACGCAAACGCGCGCACGAATTAATTCGCCAGGAGCGCGACCGCGCGCAAAGCTATCTGGATATCGCCGACGTCATCCTGCTGGGACTGGACGTGGACGGTTGCACCACGCTGATCAACCGCAAGGGCTGCGCAACCTTAGGCAGGGAAGAGTGCGAGCTGTTGGGTTGCGACTGGATCGAAACCTGCTTGCCTGACAGGATCAAGGGCGAGATCAGGACGCGCTTCCACAATCTGCTGGACGGAGATCTAACGTATTTAGAGAGCCCGATCCTCACCAGCGGCGGCGCGGAAAGAATGATCGGCTGGCGCAATTCATTATTGCGCGACCGCGAAGGGCGCGTGATCGGCACGCTGAGTTCGGGCGAGGACATCACCGAGCGCAAACAGTTTGAATTCGCGCTGCGGCATCTGTCGCGCAGGCTGCTGCACGCGCAAGACGAAGAGCGGCGCAAGGTCGCCACCGAACTGCATGATGGCATCGGCACGTACGTGAGCGGATTAAGCCTGGCGCTGGGCAGGATGCGTACGTTTCTGGAAGAAGGGAATCCCGAGCATCAAAAAGTTGTGGCGGAATGCAGGAACTTGATCCAGGCGGCCGCAGCAGAGATTCGCTCCATTTCCTATCTGCTCCATCCGCCGACGATGGAGGAAATGGGCCTGCGACCCACGCTGGAATGGCTGGTCCGCGGTTTCTCCAGCCGCAGAGGAATTACCATCTCGTTGCAGCTGGCGACGGACATCGGCCGCTTGAAAGCTGAAACCGAATTGACGATATTTCGCGTCACGCAAGAAGCGCTGGACAATGTCTACAGGCACTCTGGCAGCAGCACCGCCGCCGTGCGCTTGTTCCGGGCATCCGCAACCGTGGTGCTGGAAGTTACCGATCAAGGGCGCGGTATGGTGCCTCCCTCCGTGGGATCTGTCCCGGAGTTCACGGTGGGGATTTCGGGAATGCGTGAACGCGTGGAGGGTTTGGGCGGAAAGTTCAGCATCGAGAGCGCCAGCGGCGAAGGATGCACGGTCCGCGCCGCCCTGCCGCTGACCAGCCGTGCGTGACCTTCCACTGCGAGTTGTGGCAACTGACACCTTGCGGCGGCAGTCAGAACCCAACCGAGAAGTGGAGGGCGCGTAGGCCTCCTTTTACAAGCATCAGGCGCACGGGATGGAGAAATCCCACGCCTTCGGCCGGAACACTTAGTTCTTCGCGCTTTTCAGCAGGATGATGTCGCTGGTTACCGAACCGCGCGAAACGAACAGGATCTTGCCGTCGGGCGACCAGCGGAAGGCGCGCAGGATGCCACTGGGGAAATTTGTGATCTGCTTCAGCGCGCCACTGGGAACGGGTTGCCGCCAGACATTCGTAGCACCTCCGCGAGTCAGAGCGAGGTCAATGCCATGTTCGTCTGGCGCCCATTGCGGCAGGGCGAGTGCAGCGCCGAGGGGAACGTCGACGGAGAAAGCGGGTGGGCCGCCGGCCACCGGCACGGCAACCATTTGATCGCGATCTTGCGGCGAATCGGGATGTCCCAGGCGATACAGCACAAGCTTGTTGTCTCTGGATAAGAAGACGAATGGCGAGGTTTGATTGTGCAGACCCAGCGAGGTGGGATTCGACCCATCGATTCCCATGCGCCAGCTACTCAGTTGGCCGTCGTAATCAAAAGTTACCAGGGAACCATCCGCAGAGCATGCCGGGAGCAGCGCAGACTGGTCGTGCGTCAATTGCAATTGATTGGAACCGTCGGCGTCCATCCGCCAGATATCGGATCCGTTTCCGCGCGGTAACGCATACACGATGTGCTTCCCGTCACCGCAACCCCACGCGAACAGGACGTTTCGATCGCTGCCTGCCACCAGGGTCCGCTCGCTGCCGTCGTATTTCTGGGTGAAAACTTCCCGGTTGCGATTGGTGAACACGATGCGGTCTTTGCCTAAAGTCGAGATGCCGAAAATCGCAGGGCCGCCCGAGGTGATTTGTGTGGCCCGCGCGGAATCGCCACCGGGCGCGCTCCAGAGATCCAACGAAACCGTGGCTTCAACCGTGACCACTGTCGTACCGTCCGTCGTCAAGTCTAGCCACGCCAAACTGTAGTCCGTCAGGTCGTTGGTCAATCGCTGCGCCTCTCCGGAGGGGTAGGAGACTCTCCAAAGCTGGCCTTGCGCGCCTCCGCTCTCGTCGCGCATCGGAACCAATAGCGCCTCGCCATCCGGCAACCAGTGTGGACGGCCCAGAGCGCCGTGGGTCGCGAACAGCGTGCGCACCGCTCCGGTGGCGACCGTGAATTCATTGAGCTGGCTGCTGACGGATGGCAGCAAAGACGCAAAGATTATGGTTTTACCGTCTGGGGACCAGGCGGGAGTCAGGAGACCGGCTATCGTGATGTTCGCGCTCATGGAGGTCAGGAGTTTTTCGCCCGAGCCGTCCGCTTTGGCGACGAGCAGTTTGAAAGTACCCTTGTCTGGAATTCCACGGATGAAAGCGAATTGTTTACCATCGGGGGAGAAGCTGATGCCGGTGTCTATATCGCGCACTACCTGCTGCGGGTTACCGCCTAGCACGGGCATTTTATAGAGCGAACTGAAAAGCTGATTTTCCTTGGAGGCTTCTGTGAAATAAATGTAATTGCCGTCTGGGGAGAAGGTGAGACCGTAAAAGACGCTCACACCGGGCGGCAGAATTTGCACGTCGCTGCCGGTGGCGACCTGGCGGACCATGAGGCTTTGCATTTCGCCCTCGCGCAGGACGTACACGACGTATTGGCCGGTGGGAGAGATGGCCACGCCGGCTGCTTTGCCAGTTTCGGTGAGCTTTACGATGCGCATGTTCTGCGCGTTGAAGGTGTTTTCGTGGCCGTGGGATTTGAAGAGGACGACAGCGATGGCCGCGACGCCGATGAGCGCCAGGACTGCTAGCGCGCCGATCAACTTGCCTTTGTGTTTTCTTGCTTCGCCGAGGACGATGGCCGCGCTGCCCGAGCCGCTCGAGGAAATTTTCGCCGACGAGCCTGATGGCGGCGACGGCGGGGCAGCGACGGCAGTGGAATTCGCGCCAGAAGACCCGGCTGCCGCGGTGGGAACACGAGCAGAGCTGAAATTTTCTGTGGTGCTGATCTGCGTCTTGCTGGAACCAGAATCGCGTTGCAGGCGCTTCAGGTCGGTGCGCAGGTCCGCGGCCGTCTGGTAGCGCATGGTGCGATCTTTTTCCAGCGACTTATTGATGATGCGCTCGAGCTCCTGCGGCACATCGGGGTTGATGCGCACCGGCGCAATGGGCGCGCGATTCAGGATGGCGTCGAAAACTGCCGCGGACGTCGAGCCAGAGAAAGCTTGGCGGCCGGTAGCCATTTCGTAGAGCACCACGCCAAGCGAAAAAATATCTGTGCGCGAATCAAGGTCTTTGCCCAGAGTTTGTTCCGGCGACATGTACGCAACCGTGCCGACGGCAATGCCCGGGCTGGTGAGATTGGCGTCATCGAGCGTGGCGGTGCCCGAAGTGGTGTGGCCCTGGCTGCCCGGTGCGACCATCATTTTGGCCAGTCCGAAATCGAGAATTTTGGTTTGGCCGCGGTCGGTGAGAAAAATATTCGCGGGCTTGATGTCGCGATGAATGATGCTTTCAGAATGCGCGGCGTCGAGAGCGTCAGCGGATTGGATGCCGGATTCGAGCAGGGCATCGAACCCGATGGGCCCGCCGGTGATGCGATGCTTCAGCGTCGCGCCCTTCAGCAGTTCCATGGCGATGTAACTGCGGCCCTGATATTCGCCGATTTCAAAGATGGTGCAAATATTGGGATGGCTGAGGGCGGCGGCGGCACGTGCTTCGCGCAGGAAACGGTCCAGCGCCAGCTTGTCCTGCGAAACTTCGTCCGGCAGAAATTTCAGCGCCACCATGCGGCCCAGCTTGGTGTCTTCGGCCTTGTACACCACGCCCATGCCGCCGCCACCCAGCCGTTCTATGACGCGATATTGTGAAATGATTTGCCCGACAAGGGGCTGCGAGTCTGTCATTGGCTGCACATATTAGATTCGGCGCACAGACAAGTCAACGCGGGCGCGAGCATGAGCGGTTCAGTGATTTCCGGTTACGCATCGCATCCGGTGTTCGTGAAAGAGCCGCAGAAGACCGGGCCTATACTCCTTGCGCGAAACGCCGTTCATGGTTGAACAGCTGCAAACGCGAGCGGACTACCTGTTTTACCGCATCCACCGCGGACGGCAGTATTTTGTACGGTACGACCTCGTCAGGATGTTTGGCGAAACCCTGTTCCAAACCGCGTCTCCATGCGACACGAAGTTCAGTATTGATGTGGACAATGTTGATCCCCGCCGCGATTGCCTTGCGCAAATCTTCGTCATCGGTTCCTGAGCCGCCGTGGAGCGTCAGCAAAACCTGCGCCGCTCGTTTAATGGCGGCGATCCTTTCGATATCCAAGCGTTTCTTGGTTTCTCCCCGTACCATGCTGCGAACCATGCCGTGCATGTTGCCCACCGCGGGAGCCAGGACGTCCACTCCCGTGCTCTCCACAAACTGTTTCGCTTCTTCGGGAGTCGAGAGTCCCTGCGAAAGGTCGGGAGCCTGGTCGTGAATTTCAGAGCCAGTTCCGATATCGCCGATTTCCCCCTCTACGAGCAGGGAAGGGCTGATGGTTTTGAGCGCTTCAACCGCCTGCTTGGTTTGCTGGACGTTTTGCTCAAAAGGCAATGCCGACATATCAAAGACGATCGAGTCAAACCCCGCTTTTGCAGTTTCCACCGCCTTGGCGAGGGAGTGAGTATGATCTGCATTGAGAAAAATTGGGTAGTCGAATTCCTCGCGTAAACTTCGCACGAAAGCCGCAATCGGGCGAACCCCTACAAACTCGCGCTCGCCCTCGGATAAACCAACCAGGACCGGCACGCTTAGTTCGCGCGCAGCGCCAAAAACCGCTTTCAATAGAACCAGGTCAGAAATGTTAAAGTGCCCGATCGCTTTTCCCGTTTGTTGCGCTTGCTGCAGGAGATCCCATAAAGAATGCATACTGTTGTCCTCCACTGTCCCACGCGGCTCTATCTCGGCGCCGAGTCCAGGCACGGGCGAACACGGTTCTACAACGAATGTGAGTATATCGCCCATGAGCCGAATCTCCGCGCGAGATGCACGCTCGAATCGGTGACTGACCCTTCACCACCAGAGTTGCTATACTTCGAGCGTGAGCGAAAGACTGATTCACGAAATAATTCCGGTGGGGATGTTGCAGTGTAATTGCTCGATTCTGGGCGATGCGGAGACGCGCGAGGCGATCGTGGTGGATCCGGGCGATGAGGTCGAGCGGATCCTGGAAATTTTGCGCGAGCATCACCTGAACGTCCGCGCCATCGTGAGTACGCACACGCATATTGATCACGTGGGCGGCCTCGCGCGGCTGCATGCGGCGATGAAAGCTCCGGTGCTGATCCATGAGGCGGATCTGGAGTTGTACCGGCATCTGGATATGCAGGCGCAATTTTTGGGGATGCGCACTCCGGAGAGCACGCGCATTGAGGATTTTGTGAAGGAAGGCGACAGGGTGCGCTGGGGCGGCTACGCGGCGCGCGTGATTCACACGCCGGGGCACACGCCCGGGAGCATCAGTTTGCTGGTGGAGAAGGGGATGCCGGGCGCCGGCGCGCATGTGCAGCGCGAGAGGCCGCAAGCGGCGAAGGCTTCAGCCGAGGCGCATTTGCGGGGACATGCGGGCGAGGCTGCGCCGTCACAGTCGCGCGAAAGCGCGACCGAACCGGGACGGTTGGTTGCCGGCGACACGTTATTTCGAGGCAGCATTGGCCGCACCGATTTGTGGGGCGGCTCGATGAAAGATATTCTGAGTTCGATCCGCGAGAAGCTTCTCTCGCTTCCTGACGAAACGCTGGTAATCCCGGGGCACGGCGAGAACACCACCATCGGCACAGAGCGCGCTGAAAATCCCTACCTGCGTTAGCCACACTCCCGACTTAAAACTTCACGTCCTTGATGTGCGTGGCAAGAGACCACAGGTTGCCGAACGGGTCTTGCACCGAGGCGGTGCGGTCGCCGTAGGGCGCGTCCTCCAGGCCGCGAATCGTGGTGGCGCCGTGGCGCAACGCATTTGCGTACACTTCGTCGGTGTTGGGAACGTACATGTGCAGCAGGAACGCAGCGGCCTGAAATTCTCCGTGGACCTCCCCGCCTGCAAGAATCGAATCGCCCACGCGCAGGCTGACGTGCCGAATTTCTCCTTCCGGACTCTTGGCCATAAAAAGTTCCCGGGCCTCGAAGGCTTGCTTTAAAAACTCGATATATTTCGCGGCATTTTGAACCAGAAATACCGGAACGATGGAGGGTGTGTTGGCCGCGATGTGTTTGCCGCCGGCGTGAGTGGTGATGTACCAGGTGTTGCCGCCCGGATCCTTCACAGCGCCGTCGCGGTCACCCCAGGGCCGAGCAGCGGGCGCAGCCAGCGAAGTGGCGCCCGCTTGCACGGCGCGCTGGAAGACGGCATCCACGTCCGGCACGTACAAAATATTCGAGGAAGCGCGGGGTTTGAATTCCGCCGTGGCGTCGGCGAGTTCCAGCATCGAGCCGGCGATGCGAACTTCGGCGTGCATGACCAGGTGCGAGCCGGGACGCGCGACGCGGAAGATTTCCTCTGCACCGAACGCTTCTCTGTAGAAATCGATGAGATTCGCTGCGCCCGGTACCAGCAGATAAGGCGTGAGCGTGCGGAATCCTTTGCGGATGTAGGGCACCGGCAGCGCCCATTTCGGTTCTTCGGCAGAATCCGAGGGCGAAGGCTGATGCAAGGCGGCGAAGCGACGCTCGATTTCTTCGGCGGTGAGTTGTTCGGTTTGCGTGGAAATCATCCAGGTGTAGCCGAAGGGATCGCTAAATTGTCCGGAGCGCTCGCCGTAGAATTGATCCTGCACCGGGTGGAGCACTTTAGCGCCGGCGGCGACGGCGCGCGCGGCGACTGCGTCCACGTCGTCCACGCTGAGATGGATCTTCACGGGCGAGCCGCCGAGGGTCGCGGCGCTGACGGCGCCGTAGTCCGGGAATTCATCGGAGAGCATAATGGTGGAATTGCCCATGCGAATTTCCGCATGGCCGATATTTTCACCGGGACCGTGCAGGCGCATGATTTCCGTCGCGCCGAAAGCCTGCTTGTAAAATTCAAGCGCGCGCGCAGCGTCTTTCACGATCAAGTACGCCGTGACGGTCTGTCTTGCCTGGGGTGCGCTTACGGTCTTGCTGGCCATGGGTGTTCTCCCTTCGAGCTTTGCTTGCAATGCTGCTTTGAAATCTACCCGGGGCAGGCCGCGAAGTTGTTCGGCAACCCGCTGGAGCGCCGCAATAGGTGCCGCGCCGGCCGTGCCGTCACTTCGGCGCGCAGCCGGGCCCGGCGTCAGCAGCGCCTGAATCGCGCGATCGAGTTGTTCGCTCAGGTTTGGTTTAGGCATTGGCGGCACCCGACCGATTTTTCTTCTGCGACGCTTCGCCGGCGCCTTGCTTGCCGGAAACCTTTGCAGCTTCCGCGCGCAGAGTTTGTATCCCGCGGAACTGCAGCTGTTTTATCGCGCCTTCAGTGCGTCCCAGGGCTTGCGCGATTTCACGGATGCTTTTTTCTTCGGCGAATCGCATCTGCAAGACCTTGCGCTGTTCGATGGGCAGTTCCAGCACCCGTCGGAATAGCTGGGCGCGGATTTCGATTTCTTCCGGGCTCGGCTCGGCGCTGGCGGGATCGCTCGCAAACTCATGAGACTGTTCACGCGCACCCCGGCGCCAGCGGTCGGCAATGGCATTGGAGGCGATGCGCATCAGCCAGGCGCCGAAAGGGGCGCCGCGCCACTCGAAGCGCGGCAGATTCGCCAAGGCGTGCTGAAAGACTTCGGACGTGACGTCTTCAGCGGCTTCGCGATTGCCCAGACGCCGTGAGACGTACGCGTAGACCCGCTCGAAGTGAATTTCGTAGAGCGCGGCGAAGCGGCGGGGGTCCTGCTGAGCCGCCGCGATCAACCGACGCTCGCTGACTTCTGGTGCAGCCTTCAACGAGTTCTCCGGAGGTCTTGCTGCCATAGTATAGAACTGCCGGGGAGGGAAAAGGTTACGGTCGAAGTTGCGAATTACACTGGTCCGCCGGGGCGCAAGAACATTGTAGTTGACGCCCTGGCAACCTAGGGCGCAGCGCAAGGTACAAGCCGCCGGCCTAGTGCCGGGCGGCGGGACACCGCAGCGTCGTACGCTGAAGGTTCGGCGTGAAACAGTTACAACGCGAATCGGAGCCCGAGTCGCGCGGTCCATTAATTGACAAAAGCAACTAAGTGGATGACAATGGCACATATGGTAAAAGCACTCGCTGCAACCGCAAAAAACCATGCCGGCGCCCAGGAGCGGGTGGAGGCGATCCGCCGCTTCAATCGTTTCTATACGCGCAAGATTGGCGTGCTGCAGGAAGGATTTCTCGGCAGCGCGTTTTCTTTGACGCAAGGGCGCGTGTTGTACGAGCTGGCGCATCGGGAGGGTCCTACGGCGACGGCGGTGGGGGCCGAGTTGGGACTCGACGCTGGTTACCTAAGCCGCATTTTGCGCGGATTCAAGAAGGCCGGGCTGATCAACGCGGAACGCTCATCGGCGGATGGGCGCGAGACTCTGCTCTCTTTGACGGCGCGCGGGCGAAAAGCGATCGCCACGCTGGACCAGCGGTCGAATGAAGACGTGACGGCGCGATTGCGGGGCGTGTCGCTGGGCGAGCAGCAGCGGCTGGTAGCGGCGATGAATGAGATTGAGTCGGTGCTGGCGCGGCGCGCTCTTGCAAGCGAGCCGTACATTTTGCGGCCGCATCAGCCGGGCGACATGGGCTGGGTCGTGGGCCGGCAAGGCTTGCTGTACGCGCAGGAATATGGCTGGGACGAGCAATATGAAGCGCTGGCAGCGAAGATTGCGGCGAATTTCATCGAAAAGTTTGACGCGCGGTGCGAACGTTGCTGGATTGCGGAGCGCAAGGGCGAACTCGTCGGCGCGGTTTTTTTGGTGAGGCATTCGAAGACCGTCGCGAAATTGCGCCTGCTGCACGTGGAGTCCTCGGCTCGCGGTCTGGGAATTGGAAAACGATTGGTGGACGAATGCGTGCGTTTCGCGCGTCGCGTGGGATACAAGAAGATCACGTTATGGACGCAAAGCATTCTGTTTGCCGCGCGGCACATTTATAAGCAGGTTGGGTTTCGCTGCGTAGCGCACAAGCCGCATCACAGCTTTGGTAAGGATTTGGTGGCGGAGACGTGGGAACTGAAGCTTTGAGAGAATCGGCGGCGTGCCGCCGCAGCAAGAGAATATTCACAGTCGTTGCAACTTGCTTCGAGTTAGCCCTTCTTGTCGCGTTCTGCGCGCATTGCTTCCATCACGCTTTGGATTAGCTCTTTGGCTTTGCCAATTTCCGCCTGGATCATGCGGATATCCATGACCGGCACATCAGGGTCGCGATTGGTGTGGCAGTAAACGCCATGTTGGCCGACCAGGACCAGGGCGTTGGTCAGGAGATCGAGCGAGACCGCCAGGCGTCCGCGGTGTGGGCCCATCATCGTTTCGTAGTGTTCCAGTTCGTCCTTGTGTTCGTCGAAGGCAGGCATGGCGGCTCCGTGAAAGTGGTGAGAGTTCAAGGTAGCGTTTCGCGTGTGGTTGCGCAACCGTGCGTAGCAGATCGTTTGCTGGCGGACGCTTGCATGGCGCGGTCAATTGGTAGGTTCTAGAACTAACTATTGCGGGCTGGGGAACATGTGCGGTCAGTATCCTTTACTATGCAGTGGTGAGATTAGATAATCTGGGCCGTTGCGTCGACGCTGCTGTAAATGTGGCGGCTGGTCGGGTCTGTTGGATGGGCTGTTTCAAAACGGGGCGTCTTTTGTTGGCGCCGCAACTGACGCTATACTACGGGGAACGAAGCGGTGATTCGCGCTGCTCGAGTTCGTTTCCGCAATGCCAATCGGCCCGTTGCCAACGATGACAGCACAATTTGCAATGGTACCGGGGCTGCTGCCTGGGATGAATGCGGCTCCTGAGATCCGCGGGGTGAACAAACGATGAGACGTTCAGACTTGGTACGCAATCCTGGGAAGAGCAAGGCGGTGCGAACTTCGCAAATCGTTTTCGGCGAGCGGCAGCATTTGCTGCGCGTGCTGGATTCGGTGGAGCGCAGCGCTTTGCCGGCCGCGCGTTTGGAGCAAGAGCGTCGCGTGATCGAGCAACTGATTCACGCGCGAACGCAGGAACTGAATCGCATCAACCCGGGCTGGGATGAAAAGGTGGGCGTGGTGCTGAGCGCGGAAGTGAAGCCGGAAACTTTGGACGGGCTTTCGCGGCAGGCTCCCAAGGAAGATTTTTATTTGCTGCGGTTGATTAGCGAGCATCCGAAAGTTTCGGCGAAGACCTTGGGGCGGTTGTCGCATCATCCATATTCGGCGATTCGCGAGAATATCGCGCGGCATCCGAACAGCGACGCCGCGACTTTGTCCAGACTGAGCAAAGACCGCACGCAGCCGCTGTGGTATCTGGTAGCGTTTAATCCGAACGCGCCGATGACTTTGCGCAAGAAATTGCAGGAGCGGATGCGCAGGCTGGGGGAGAAGTCGGCGACGCAGTAGAGCGGTACCGATCGCCGAGCGGAAAGTACGGAAGAGTCGTTTTGTGAATTGCGGAACTCGAAGTTTGCGGTTTCACAGTCCCGCAATGTTGATAGCCGTTTCTAGCCACTAACCACTCAGCGCGAGCCCTGCGTTTTTTTCCAGCGGATTTTATCGTCTTGCGTTGCGGCGCTGTCCCGGCGCCTTTTTCGCCTTTGCGGCGGTAGGCACCGTCGTAACACTTGCCGCGCCATCTTTCCAGAGTAGAATCCGGGTATGACAGAAGCTTCCCCGCCCCGCGTCTCTGGGCTTTCCACCTCACCCTCAGCGCTGGCCTACTGCAACATCGCGGATGAATTTGTTTCCCGGCCGGCGCGTGAGCATCCGGAAAAACTGGCGATTTTGGGCACGGGGCGGGCACGGACGTACGCGGAACTGCAGGTGTTGCTCGAGCGCGTTGCGCGGGCCCTGCGCGATGCGAATTGCCGGCCCGGCGAACGCGTGCTGATCGCTTTGCCGGATTCGGCGGAGCTGATAGCGGCTTTTTTGGGCGCGGCGAAGATTGGCGCGATTGCCGTGCCGGTGAATCCGATGGCGCGCGCAGCGGATTACCGGCATTGGCTGGAAAATTGTGGGGCGCGCATTGCGATTGTGCACGCGCCGATCCTGGGTGAGTTCTGCGACGGGGCGGCAAGTGATCAAGCGCTCGATCTTCTGGTCACTTATGAAAGCACGCCGGGAACGGCGAAGCCGGAGCGCGTGGCGCGGCGAATTGAGGAGTGGGACGAGTGGCTACCTTCGCATGCCGGCGCGGTCGCCACGCATCCCACTGCGGCGATCGATCCCGCATTCTTCTTGTACACGTCGGGCAGCGGCGGCACGCCGAAAGCCGTGGTGCATCGGCACGTGGATATGGCTGTCGCCGCGAGGAATTATGCGCAGGGCGTGCTCGGATTGCGCGCGGATGACCGACTGTTTTCAGTTTCGAAATTGTTTTTCGCCTACGGCCTGGGCAACGGCATGTATTTTCCGCTGCACTTTGGGGCTGCGACTATTCTGTATCCGGAGCGGCCGCGCGCGGACGAAATTGCGGCGGTGATTGCGGAGCATCGGCCGACCGTATTTTTTTCGGTGCCGACTTTTTATGCGTCGCTGCTGCGCGAGTCTGAAAAAGGACTAGCGCTGGATTTTTCTTCGCTGCGGCTGGCGGTCTCGGCTGGGGAGTCTTTGCCGGCGGAGATATTCGAGCAATTTCGCCAGCGGTTCGGCGTCGAAATTCTGGATGGCATCGGCTCCAGTGAGATGCTGCACATATTCCTGTCGTCGCGGCCGGGCGAGGCGCGGGCAGGGAGTTGTGGCCGGGAAGTTCCGGGTTACCAGGCGCGCATTCTGAATGATGCCGGCGAGCCTGCCCCGGCGGACGAAGCAGGGAATCTGTGGGTGAAGGGCGATAGCGCGTTCGCGGAATATTGGCGGATTCCTGAGCTTACGGCGCGGACCAAACGCGACGGCTGGGTGAACACCGGCGACAAATTCTCGCGCGACGCGGACGGCTATTTTTATTATCGCGGCCGCGCGGACGACATGATGAAAGTTTCGGGCATGTGGGTCTCGCCCGGAGAAGTGGAGAACGTGCTGCTGGGCCACGCCGCGATTGCCGAATGCGCGGTCGTCGGGAACGCAGACGCGGTGGGTCTGGTACGGCCGGTCGCCTACATCGTGCTGCGCCAGAGCGCGACGAACACCGCCGGCGGACTCGACAGCGAAATTTATGGCTGGCTGCGCACTCGGTTGCCGGGATTTAAATGTCCGCAAGAGTATCGCTTTGTGAAGGAATTGCCGCGGACCGCGACCGGGAAGGTGCAGAGGTTTTTGCTGCGCGCCCAGGGAGGCGAATCGAAAGTCGACAGTTAACAGTTAACTGTTGAAAGTTAAAGGCTACCTTGCCCGCCTTCACCCGGAAAGCGGATCCCTCACCCACCGGCGCCGGTTCGAGATGATACTTACTCCGTTTTTTGTTTCGAAAGATGTCCGAATCGCATGCGAGACCGGCATTCCCGCCGCGTCTATGCGCGGCGGGCGCATCGATCCGTGCAGAGACATATTGGCTCTTTACGGCTATAATTGGCTCTGTATATTGGACTGCAGGAGTGAGCCAATGTTGCCGCTACATCTCCAGTCGGAAAGCCACATTCCGCTGTACGTGCAGTTGCGCGATCAGTTGCGCGCGCTGGTGCATTCCGGTGAGTTGCGCACGGGCGACCGGATACCTGCCAGCCGGGAGCTGGCGACGCAGCTGGGCGTGCATCGGACTACCGTGGCCAATGCTTATGCGGAACTGGAATCCGAAGGCTTAATTCAGGGGCACGTGGGCCGCGGGACTTATATTTGCGGCGCGCCGGCGCGGCAGTTTACGCCGCCGCCGCGGTCGAACGGGAATGGCGGGTCCGTGCGTTGGGAGACCTTGTTCGCGGATGAGCGCGGCGAAGACGGCCTGAGCCGCCTGACTCCGGAAGTTCCGAAGGACGCGATCGGATTTGTCGCGGCGCGTCCGCCGGAAGAATATTTCCCGCTGGAAGAATTTCGCAGTTGCTGCAATGCGGTTTTGCGCAGCGACGGGCGCAAGGTGTTGCAGATCGGGTCGTCGGACGGGTACGAGCCGCTGAAGAGTGCATTGATTGAATTTTTCCGCGAGGAAGGACTTAGCGTTCGCAGCGAGCAATTATTGATCACGGGCGGATGCCAGCAGGCGATTGATCTGGTGTGCAAGGCATTCTTGCGTCCCGGGGATGCGGTGGCGCTGGAAAATCCGGCGTATCCAGGAGCTCTCGCCACGTTCGGCGCGGCGCGAATTCGCACCCTCGCAGTGGCCGTAGATACCGATGACGCGCCGGCCGGTCGCTTGGGCCTGAATGTTGACGCGCTGGAATCGGTCCTGATGCAGAACCGCGTGAAATTCATTTTCGCGACGCCGGATTTCCATAATCCTACCGGAACCGCTTTACCGATGACGGAGCGGCGGCGTTTGTTGGATATGGCCGCCCGTTATCAGGTGCCGGTGATTGAAGATTATATTTATGGGCGGCTGCGGTTGCGAGGGGCGGCAATGCCTTCGCTGCGTTCGCTGGATCGCGCCGGCAGCGTGATTCAGATTGATAGCGTTTCGAAGATTGCGTTCCCGGGTTTGCGCGTGGGTTGGTGCATCGGGCCGGAAAGCGTGATCGAGCGCTTGCGTCTGGTGAAGCAGGCGACCGATTTGCATACGGACCAACTGGCGCAGGCGACGCTCGCCGAATTCATCCAGCGCGGACATCTCGCGCGGCATCTGGCGAAGATGAAGAAAGTGTTTCGCAGCCGGCTGGACGCGATGGAATCGGCGCTGGGTAAATTCATGCCGGAGGAAAGCTCGTGGACGCGGCCGGAGGGCGGGATGTCGGTGTGGTTGAGTCTGCCGGCAGGATTTGATGCGGGCGAATTGCTGATTCATGCGCGCGAGCGTGGAGTGATGTACGTGCCGGGACGATATTTCTATCATCAGAATCCGCAGCCGAATACTCTGCGGCTGGGATTTGCCAGCCTCGACGAAAAGCGGATCGCCCGCGGGATTGAGATTTTGGGCGAGGTGGTGAAGACGGAGTTTCGCAAGAGGCAGCGCGGCGCGCGCAGTGAATTGCATTCGCGCGTGGCGTTGGTCTAAGAAAATCGTGCTGCTGAAACCTAATCCGACGAATCTTTGTTTTGGCTGCGGCGGTGCCAATGAGCGCGGGATGCTGCTGACGTTCGAGCAGGACGATGATGCGAAACGCATTCGCGGGAATTTCCGGCTCGCTGCGGAATATCAGGGTGGGGCGGGATTCATTCACGGCGGCATCATAGCTACTGTGCTGGATGAAGTGATGGGGAAAGTATGCCGGTTCCGCGGAGTGCACGCGGTGACGGCGGAATTGACCATCCAGTATTTGAAACCGGTGCCGGTAGATGCGGATTTGATCGTCGAAGGGCACGAAGTAGAAATGACCGGCAGAAATTTGTTTATGGTTGGCGAGATAGGCGATGTTTCGGGTACGGTGTTGGCGCGCGGCAGGGGACGATTTGTGATCGTTGATCCGAAACGCCGCGCGGAACAAGCCGTGGCGACCGATGCGCCCCAGGAATTGGCAGGGAAGCCGCTCCAGAAGTGAAATTCGCAGGCGAGACCGAGGGAGAAACTCGATGGAACTGATGAACAACAATTTGTGGCGCGTGAAAGTGGGCCTGGCGGAAATGTTGAAGGGCGGCGTGATAATGGATGTGACTAACGCCGAGCAGGCCAAGATCGCAGAAGACGCCGGTGCCTGCGCGGTGATGGCCCTGGAGCGCGTCCCTTCGGATATTCGCAAGGAAGGCGGAGTGGCGCGCATGGCGGCCCCGCGCATCATTCGCGAAATTATGGACACGGTTTCGATTCCGGTGATGGCCAAAGTGCGCATCGGGCATTTCGCCGAAGCGCAGGTGCTGGAAGCGCTCGAGGTGGATTACATCGATGAGAGCGAAGTGCTGACGCCGGCGGACGAAGAGCACCACGTGTGGAAGCACGGATATAAGGTGCCATTCGTTTGCGGCGCACGAAATCTCGGCGAAGCGCTGCGCAGGATTGCGGAAGGCGCGGCGATGGTGCGCACCAAGGGCGAGGCAGGCTCAGGGAACATCGTGGAAGCGGTGCGGCACATGCGTACGATCGTCAGTCAGATGAAGCGGCTCACTTTGCTCGGCGAAGAAGAATTGGTGCACGAATCGAAAGAACTCGGCTCGCCGTTCGAGTTGGTAGCTTGGGTCGCGAAACATGGCAAGCTGCCCGTACCGAATTTTTCGGCGGGGGGCATCGCGACTCCGGCAGACGCCGCGCTCGTCATGCAGCTGGGCGCAGAGGCCGTGTTCGTCGGCTCGGGAATCTTCAAATCGAGCGATCCGGCAGTGCGCGCCCGCGCCATCGTGAAGGCCACCACGCATTATAAGGATCCGAAAGTCGTGCTGGAGGCGTCGGAGGAATTGGGCGACGCAATGAAGGGCCTGGACATTCGCCAGATGGACGAGAAGGATCTGCTGCAGACGCGCGGATGGTGATTCGGTAAGTAGGAGCAAATGAGTCGGAGTCGGAGCGACTCAACTAAGAATGCCAGGCACTTTCGACCTTCTCCTTAATTCACGGCTTGAACGAAGCCGCGTGTCAGAAGCGTCGCTCTGTCTTCGATCTGGATTCTGCGGCGCCCAGAATCGGTCGATCGTTCGCGCCGTTCACTAGCACGGAAGAAAAACGATTCTACTCTCGCTTTTCGCAACCTCAGGAAACCAGTGAACATCGGGATCTTGGCGATACAGGGGGATTACCAAGCTCATGCCAGCGTGCTGACGCGCTTGGGTATTCCCTACACGTTTGTGCGGAAGCCTGGGGATTTGGCGGGCCTGGCTGGCGTGATTTTGCCTGGCGGTGAAAGCACCACGCATCTGAAGGTGATGACCGAAGAGGGCTTGTTTGAAGCGCTGAAGAAATTCGCGGCGGCGGATGGCGCGTTTTTTGGCACTTGCGCAGGGACAATTTTGCTGGCGAGGGAAGTGCACGGGCCAGCGCAGGCTTCGCTAGGATTGCTGGATGCTTCGGTATTGCGCAACGGATACGGGCGGCAGCTGGCTAGCGACGTGCACATGGGACGGACCAAATTGCGCGCCGCGCCGCTGGAGATGGTTTTCATTCGCGCACCGATCATTGAGTCGGTGGGGAAGGACGTGGAAGTCTTGGCGGAAGATGCGGGGCATCCGGTTCTGGTGCGCCAGGGGAAGATTCTTGCGGCTACGTTTCATCCCGAGTTGAGTGATGACAGTACGGTACACGAGTATTTTGTGCGCATGGCGCGGAGTGGGGTGGCAGTTTCTGGGTAGGAGTGGTGCTGAGCGTTACGACGTCAACAGCGCGGGTTGGCGGTTCAATCCTTCCTGTATTTGTGAGATTCTGTCGCTCACATGAACGCTCCGGTAAGAGTGCTTTTCGTCTGCGTGGGGAATTGCGTGCGCAGCCAGATGGCGGAAGCAATCGCGCGGCATTCGTACGCGGATGTTATTTGGGCGGAAAGCGCGGGAGTTTCCCCGCTGGGTTTCATTGATGCGACCACGCAGGCAGTGTTACGTGAACGGGGGATTTCGATTGATGGGCAATTTTCAAAGGGGCTGCACAATCACAAGCTGCGGAAACCGGATGTGGTGATTAATATGTCCGGGATCCACGGGAAGGCGCTGTTTCCGGAACATGATGTGGAGGAATGGCCGGTGCGCGACCCGTTCGGCGAGGATATTGCGCTGCATCGCGTGGTTTGCGATGACATCACGGCGCGCGTGCAGGTGTTAGCGACGCGTTTGCGCACGCAAGCAGCGAGCGCGGGCTAACAGTCGCAGGCGGATGGTTGCAAACGACTAGAGCAGGGAACTATGCGGCGCGAAACGACAAGCGTATCCCAGGAAGATTACCTGAAAGCGATCTGGGAACTGGTGCAGGAAGAGCAGGCGCCGATCAGCGCGCGGCTGGCGGAGGATTTGGGCGTCACACCCCCCGCAGTAACCGCGGCGCTGAAGCGCATGACGCGCGGCGGATATCTGCGCGTCCGTCGCGATGGGCACATCGAACTTTCGGCGAAGGGGCAGGAGATCGCCGGCCATCTGGTCCTGCGTCATCGCCTCGCGGAAAAGCTGCTCACCGATGTGATTGGC
Source organism: Candidatus Acidiferrales bacterium (assembly GCA_035602855.1). Taxonomy (GTDB): domain Bacteria; phylum Acidobacteriota; class Terriglobia; order Acidiferrales; family UBA7541; genus Palsa-295. Next base: position 35,947 of record DATNLN010000088.1, on the reverse strand, counting down.
CTGGAGTGGGCGCGCGCGCACGAAGAAGCCGAGCGGCTCGAGCACGGGATTTCACCGGAAGTCGCAGAATTGCTGCTGAAGCGCTTCGGGCGCGACAGCCGCTGCCCGCACGGTGTGCCGCTGCTAGGCGGTATGGCCAAGCTGCGGCGGAGATTTGGCGCGGTGCGGTTGTCGGACGTCTCGGTGGGCAACAGCTACGAGGTTCTGCGCGTGTACGAGAAGGACCCGAAGTTTTTGGAGTTTTTGACCGGACTTGGATTGCATCCTGGGACGAAAGTGCGCGTTCATCAGCGGGAATATGACGAGACGATGGTCTTGTCCGTCACAGGCCACGCCGCACGCATTCATTTAGGCAAGCCTGCGACGCAGAGAGTTTGGGTCCGGGAGGCCGGGTAGTTTGTAATACCGCATGTCGCCCGCGACCGTGGCGCGGACCCCTGCCAATCGGTCGGTTGGCGTTCCCCGGTGAGCCGGGCCTGGCGACTGGGCCACTTCCAGCGCCAATGCCGCCATCGAAAAAAATGATGCAGTGCATTTGCGTGGCCTATTGCAACCGGGCGGGCTGGGCGACTATGATACACACTGCTAGCCCCCGCAGGGTGACTGGAATGGTCCAGAAAACCTTGATTACTTCGCGCAGCTTCCAGCCAGGTGCAAAGACGACGAACATTTTTCTCTGGGCGGTTGGTTCCACGCGGATTCAAGGAACTGCACACGTGACGCAAAGCGACACCCAGATTTTGAATTTCCGGAAAATCAACGAAGACTGAAGGAGGAACACGATATGGCAACTGCATCCGTAGCGGTAAGACCGAATGAAAATGTGACCGGGTATGTGACCAAGACCCGCAAGATGCTGATCAACGGCAAGTGGGTTGACGCGGCTTCGGGCAAGACGTTCAAGACCTACAATCCGGCGACCGGCGAAGTGCTTTCAAACATTGCCGAGGGGGATAAGGAAGACATCAATCGTGCAGTGCAGGCGGCGCGCGCGGCGTTTGAGAGCGGGCCGTGGTCGAAAATTTCACCTTCGGAACGAGGGCGGATGATCTGGCGCCTCGCGGATTTGCTGGAAAAGCATCAGGAAGAATTCGCACAGCTGGAATCGCTCGACAACGGCAAGCCACTGAAGATTGCGCGCGTCGCCGATCTGCCACTTTCCATTGACCATTTCCGTTACTACGCCGGTTGGGCGACGAAGATAGAAGGCCACACGGTTCCGATGTCCGGTTGGAAGCAGGGCATGTTCCACGCATACACCTTGCGTGAGCCGGTGGGCGTGGTTGGTCAAATCATTCCGTGGAATTTTCCGCTGCTGATGGCGGCGTGGAAATTGGGCCCGGCTCTGGCGACGGGTTGCACGATTGTGCTGAAGCCAGCCGAACAGACTCCCTTGACGGCGCTGCGCCTGGGCGAATTGATCCAGGAGGCGGGGATTCCGGATGGAGTAGTGAATATCATTCCGGGCTACGGCGAGACTGCCGGTGCCGCACTTGCAGCGCATCCGGACGTGGATAAGATTGCGTTCACGGGTTCCACCGAAGTGGGCAAGCTGATTCTGCAAGCCGCGGCGGGGAACTTGAAGAAGGTTTCGCTGGAATTGGGCGGGAAGTCGCCGAACATTATTTTCGATGATGCGGACTTGGATTCTGCGATTCCTGGGGCGGCGAGCGCGATCTTTTTTAATCAGGGGCAGTGCTGCTGCGCTGGTTCGCGGCTATATATCGAGAAGAAAGCTTTCGACAAGGTGGTGGAAGGCGTGGCGGAGAACGCTGCAAAGATCCGTGTGCGCCCCGGATTCGATCCGGAGAGCGATTTGGGCCCGCTCGTGTCTGAGGAGCAGCTGAATCGCGTTTGCAGCTATTTGGAGAGCGGCGCGAAGGAAGGCGCGAAGGCTGTTACCGGCGGTTCGCGCGAAGGGACGACCGGTTACTTTGTGAAGCCGACTGTGCTGGTGAACACCAATCCGAAAATGAAAGTAGTGCAGGAAGAAATTTTTGGACCGGTGGTTACGGCGATTCCGTTCAGTGATCCGAGCGAGATCGTGGCGACCGCTAACGACACGATCTATGGCTTGGCCGCTGGGATTTGGACGCGCGACGTCAAGAAGGCGCATAGCATGGCGTCCAAGATCAAGGCTGGCACGGTGTGGATCAATTGCTACAACGTGTTCGACGCATCACTTCCGTTTGGCGGCTACAAGCAGTCTGGTTGGGGCCGCGAGATGGGGCACGAAGTGCTGGAGCATTACACGGAAGTGAAGTCGGTGTGCTCCGCGCTGTAGTTCGGGTCGCACGAATATGAATCAGAGGTTGGTAGGGCACGGCTTGCCGTGCCCTCACCTGACCCGAGACAAAATTAACGTCCGGATAGGGGAGCCGAGCGTAGGTTGCTCGGCTCTTTTTGTTTCTGTAATGTTTTGGGGTCAGCTCGGGGCTTGCCTGGCGCGAGAGAAAGCGGCGGCAAGCCGCCGCACTCCCTAGGGGCTTGCATGTTGATTGAAGTGGCGCTGAACGGAAGGAGGACGCGCGCGGAGCACGCACGGGTGCCTTGTTCGCCGGTCGAGTTGGCCGCAGCTGCGAAGGGAGCGGTGGCGGCGGGAGCAGGCGCGGCGCACTTTCATGTGCGCGGGCTCGATGAGCGCGAGAGTATGGACGCCAACGATGTGGCGCGTGCGGTCGCGGCTGTGCGCGCGGCGATTCCGGGGATTCCGTTTGGCGTGAGCACTGGATTGTGGATGGTACAGGATCCGCGGGTGCGTCACGAGAAAGTGGCGGCATGGAAAACTTTTCCGGACTTCGCTTCGGTGAACTTCCACGAAGAAGGCGGAATTGCGCTGGCGGAAATGTTGCTCGCGAAAGGGGTGGGCGTCGAGGCGGGGATGGGCAGCGTGCTGGCCACCGAGAAATTTCTGGACAGCGGGCTGGCGCCGCGTTGCCGCTGGATTTTGCTGGAGCCGGAGCAGCAGGAGATGGATGCGGCGCTCAGGGTTGTCGCGAAAATTGAGGAGATGTTGCGCGGCGCTAGGATCGCTTTGCCGATTATTCTGCATGGGCTGAATCGCACGGCGTGGGAATTTATTGATGTAGCGGCGCGGCGGGGGTACGGCACGCGGATTGGATTCGAGGATGTGCTGACTTTGCCGGACGGCGGCCATGCGAGCAGCGATGCGGAGTTGGTGGCGGAGGCCGGCGAACGCCTCAGAAAGTTAGGACTCGGGAACCTCGGCCGTTAAATCGAGTTTTCCTTCCTTAAGCGCAGTCCGAAAGCCTTCGCTGAGTTTGTGCAGTCCCTCAAAATCCAATGGTTCACCAGCGACTGGACCTCCGCAGTTCGCTTCACGCGCCGCCCGTGTTGGCTTTTTGATCCTTCAATTGTTGCTTCCAGCCCAGGATGCGCGCTTTATTGCCGGCTTCTTCGGCTTCGGGGACCATGCCTTTGCGTTGATAAGCGCGGGAGATGGTGGTCCAGGCGAGGATGTCGTCAGGGTCGAGCGCCAGGATGCGGCGAGCGGTTTCAATGCTACGGTCAAAATCCTGCTGGGCGTGATAGGCTTGCGCCAGGCCATGCAGCGCGTCGCTAAATTTGGGATCAAGTTCCAGGGCGCGCGTGTATTCCGCGATTGCTTCCGGGAGTTTTCCTTCGCCGAAGAAATCTATGCCTGCGTAGTAGTGGTCTTCCGCGCTTTCGGGAGTTTGGCTCGTCACGTTGCGATTCTAGCACCCACGCCGCCATGTTGAACGCTCTTCGCTATTACTGGATTATCGCGCGGGGATACCGGCTGCGGCCTTGGGCCTCGCCGTATTTACAGTGGAGGCTGGACACTTTCTTTGGCAAAGACGCAGCCGATCTCGACGCGGGGAGATTCTTTAGCTTGCTGTGGCGCGAACGTACGCGGATGGAGGGATTCTTGGAATGGGTGGCCGAGCGGCGCCGCGAACAGCGGTCCTAGATCGGCGAAACCCTTATAAGCGTGCGGACATGCGCGACATTATTTTGCCGCTGGCGGAGATTACCGAAAGAATCAGGTGGTCGCTTAGCGGGACGCTGTGGTCGCGCAGTTTGATTACGTAGAGCATGCGATTGTCGCCTTCTTCCATCTGCAGCGGCTTGCGCTCGATCGTCACATTGGCGACAGGTCGCAGATACAGCCCGCGTTTCCATTGCACCCGAAATTGGATTCCTTTAATGATGTCTGGAGTTTTGGCCGGGGTGTAGATGTTGGCATCGCATATCTCGATGCGGATATTGATTTCGATGGTCAGGTAATCCGGAAAGAAATCCACGGCTTGAGAATTTCTGCGGAATTCCGAGCCTTGCGGCGTGTCGATTCGTTCCAGTCCGTTGAAGAAGCCCAGCGATTGCAGGACCGGGATGAAATTCACGCAGACATCGCCGGTGCGGATTTGTCCGGTGGAAAGTGTGACGTCGTCCTTGTATTCGTGCATCCGTCCGGCGCTGCCTTCCGAAGACTGCGCGCGCGCGATGGGCGCAAGCAGCAGGCAGGCTGCGGCGAGGGGAAACGCGATTGGCCGAATGACTTTCATCTTCAGCGGGCGACTCGCAACGGATGCAGGACGGAGCGAAATTCCATGCAGCCACGATATAACGTGGCGTCGGGGACTGGCAACTGTGGCGGCACGCAGCGGTGTCGAGAAAGACGGCCACGAAATCGCGCCCGGCGGTTCGGGCGTATAATGGGCTTGTCGAGCGCACAGGATGCAGGACCTGAAAATATTGCAAAAATCGGCGGAATTGCACGAAGCGCGCTGGTGGGAGGCCGAGCCAGACGGCAAAGTGCATTGCTATCTTTGTCCGCGGCACTGCCATATTGGCGCGGGTCAGGCCGGGTTCTGCTACATACGCGCGAACCAGGGCGGAAAACTTTACAGCTTGGGCTACGCGCATCCGGCGGCGATGCAGATTGATCCCATCGAGAAGAAGCCGCTGAACCATTTTCTGCCGGGTACGCGCGTATTTTCCATGGGCACGGCGGGCTGCAACATGGGCTGTTTCTTCTGTCAGAATTGGGACATTTCGAAATCGCGCGCGGACCAGGTGGGCTCGTCGTACGTGCCGCCGGAAGACGTGGTGCTGCTCGCGATTCGCAATCACTGCGAGTCAATCGCGTTCACTTACAACGAGCCGACAATTTGGGGTGAATATGTGATTGATATTTGCCACGCGGCGAAAGAAGCGGGGCTGAATACGGTGATGGTGTCGAACGGATACATCACCTATGACGCGTTCCACGATATTTACGACCACATTGATGCGGCCAACCTTGATCTGAAAGCATTCACCGAGAAATTCTACGGCAAGATTACGCTGACGCATTTGCAGCCCGTGTTGGATGCGTTGCTGTGGCTGAAAAATGAAACGAATGTCTGGTTTGAGATCACAAATCTGATGATTCCCACGTTGAATGACGCCGCTGAGGAGACGCGCGAACTGTGCGGGTGGATTTTGGACCATTTGGGGCCCAACGTGCCTCTGCATTTCACTGCGTTTCATCCCGATTTCAAATTGCAGGATAAGCCGCGAACGCCGCCGGAAACTTTGCACGCAGCGCGAAGGATCGCCTTAGAGATGGGATTGCATTACGTGTACGAGGGAAATATTCATAGCGATGGGGCCCATACTTCTTGCCCGGCGTGCCGGACTTTGCTGGTGAAGCGCTCCTGGCACGATGTGCGGCTGAATCGTTTGCAGGAAGGGAAGTGCCCGCAATGTGGCGCGGCGATTCCGGGCCGCTGGGCGAATCCTCAGGGCAAGACCCCGCAGAAACTTTACGAACATGCACGCGTCACGGCCGCATCTAAGTATTCGGATCTGAATCTGTAATCCTGTGCATCGAATGCTCTTCCGGCTGGCTGGCAGCTTTTCTTCGTGTGTAACGTACGGCGGCAACGGTGCGTAGTAATAGTGTAGGTGACATGACTGGCAGCTCTAACGGATTTGCGGTGCGCACCGAAGGTGTGTCGCGGCAGTATGCGATGGGCGATGCGCTAGTGCATGCGGTGGATGGTGTCTCGATCGCAGTGCGCGCCGGCGAATTTGTGGCGCTCCTCGGCAGCTCCGGCTCGGGCAAATCCACGCTACTGAATCTGCTGGCGGGGCTCGACCGGCCTACCTCCGGTGCGATTTACGCGCACGAACAAAATCTTGCGGGAATGACGTCTGAGGAATTGGCGCATCATCGCAGTCACACCGTGGGCATGGTGTTTCAGGCCTTCAATTTATTGCCGCGGATGACGCTGGAAGAAAACGTCGAGTTGCCGCTGCGTTTGGCGGAGGTGGATCGCGCGGAGCGCTCGGGGCGTGTGCGCGAGGCTGTCGAGCGCGTGAGCCTGGCGGCGCGTTTGACGCATCGGCCGAGCGAACTTTCCGGCGGGGAACAGCAGCGGGCGGCGCTGGCGCGCGCCTTGGTGAACCGACCGACGATTCTGCTGGCCGACGAGCCGACGGGAAACCTCGACAGCGTAACCGGCGATACCATCATGGAACTCTTACAAGAAATAAATCGCAACCTGCAGATGACCATTGTGATGGTGACGCACGATAAAGTGCGCGCGGCGCGTTATGCGCACCGGATTATTACCATGCGCGACGGAAAATTGGTGCCCGAGGGAGCCAGCGATGAAATTGCGTGACCTGACGGAGCTGGCGGCGCGCAATTTGCGGGAAGCGGTATTGCGTAATTCGTTGACGACCCTGGGGATTGCGGTGGGCGTGGCGTCGCTGGTGGCGATGCTGTCGTTGGGGGTGGGATTGCAGGAATTGGCTAGCACGCGGCTGTCGCGCTCCGGCTTGTTCGACGCAGTATTTGTGACGACGCAGGCGAACATGCGCGCTTTTGGCGGGCCGCCGCGCGCTTCGGCTGATCGCGTCTCGAGCCAGCCGGCGCGAAAGCTGGACGAAGAGGCGCGGCGTCAGTTGGCAGAGATCAAGAATGTGGTGGAAGTTTACCCTGAGGTGCGCTTTCCGACTGAAGTGCAGTTCGAGGGCAAGCCTTACATGACGACCGTCGCAGGAATTCCGGCGTCGGCGCGCGGCGATGGGGCGTTCGACGAAATGAAGGGAGCGTTTTTCTCCGGACCCGAAGCAAATGAAGCGATTCTGCAGATTGAATTCGCGCGCGACCTTTCCAAGCAGACCGATTCGCTGATTGGCAAGGACTTGGTGCTGCGTTATGCGGAGAAGCAAGCGCTGCCTCCGGACGATTCTGCGTCGGGGCAATCTAAGGCAAATCGTTCCGCGGCGAATGATTCGGCGATAAGTAACACCATGATTTCGGACGTGCCAGCGCCTGGCGGATTTTCGCTGGTGCCGCGGGAACTGCCATTGCGCATCATTGGAGTGGTGGAAACGGAACCGGCTACGGGATTCGGCGGATTTGGCCGCGGGCGATTGCTGATTCCTCTGCAGATCGCGCAGAATTTGCGGATCGCGCAGCCTACGGATATGCGCGAAATGCTGCGCGGAAATACGGGAAAGCCGACGTATGAAACCTTGACGGTGCGTGTGAGTTCGCCCAAGGCGGTGCAGGGGGTCGAGGACACGATTAAGGGCATGGGCTTCGGGACGTTTTCAATCTTGGATGCGACGAAGAATATGATGTTGTTCTTCACGGTGTTTGACTCGTTGCTGCTAATTTTCGGAAGCCTGGCGCTGACGGTGGCGTCGCTGGGCATCGTAAATACGCTGGTGATGGCGATTCTGGAGCGGCGTCGCGAGATTGGAATTTTGAAGGCGCTGGGGGCAGCGGATCGCGATGTGCGCCGCTTGTTTTTCGTGGAAGCGGGCGCGATGGGATTGCTCGGGGGAGTGCTGGGCGTCGCGATGGGATGGCTGATTGGCCGTGCGCTGACGATTGGGACCAATGCTTACTTGAAGCGTCAGGAGCTGCCGGCCATCGACATATCGTCGATCCACTGGTGGATGGTGGCGCTGGCGATTGGGGTTTCATTTTTCGTGAGTTTGGCGGCAGGGATGTATCCGGCGTCGCGAGCGGCGCGGCTGAATCCGGTGGAGGCGCTGCGGTATGAATAGGGCCCGCGGGCGGGCGCTAAGTTTCGCTGCTGTGCTTATGATGATGGGTTGCGGCGCGATTTGTGCTGCGCCGGCTGCAGCTTCGCCGGGAAGAGCGGAGTGCCGCACGGCGCCGAGCAAGATTCTGGGGCATCCCGTTGCGTATTGTGTGATTCTTCCTTCCGATTACGACGCCAATAAGACAAGCGACTATCCCGCGCTCTATTTTCTGCATGGGCTGGGCGGCAACGAGCAGTTGCTGCTGAATTCCGGCGGCTTGAATATGATTCAGGATTTGCGCGATCAGAAACGGATTGGGGAATTTCTGATTGTCGCGCCGGACGCCGGCCGCAGCTTTTACATTAATTCGCGCGACGGTAAAGTGCGCTACGAGGATTTCTTCATCCGCGAATTTCTGCCGTACATTGAGGCCCACTACCGCGTGCGCGCGGAAAGAAAGGCGCGGGGCATCTCTGGCGTTTCCATGGGCGGGTATGGCGCGTTGCGCTTCGCGTTGCGCTATCCAGAACTGTTCGCGGGGGTGAGCGCGCACAGCCCAGCGCTGATCGAAACGCTGCCAAACATCAAGGTATCGCGCGATCAGGCTGTGGCCGTCGCGGAGGTGTTGGGCAAGGCCTTTGGTTCGCCGGTGGATGCGGCGTTCTGGCAGCGCGAAAGCCCGTTTACGATCGTGAAGGATGGGCCGCGGCCTGCGGGACTGCGAATTTATTTCGATTGTGGCACCGACGATGAGTTTGGCTTCAACAAGGGCAACGCGGAATTCGATCAATTACTGACGGCGCGCGGCATTCCTCATGAGTTTCACCTCTACCCCGGTGGCCACGATTGGGATTATTTCGCCGAGCACCTGCCCGCTTCATTCGAGTTTCAGTCGCGCGGCTTTGGATTTGCGGCACCCGCGAAGTAAATCCAAGCTAGTCGCCTGGTTCTGTATCCCTGGGAACGCCGATCTCCGCCAAGACCCATTCTCATCGGTCTTTCGGGCGTTTCGCGCGGAGCCGTAGGGCGGCAGTCCTGCGTTACGGCTTGCACGTCTTGCCGGAGCTTCTTCATCTTGACTTTGTAGCGGCGATCGCGCGCTTTGTGGGATGGCCGCCTTTGCCGATGGCAAAATGCACCGGTTTGGAATTGAAATTTCGGAGAAGTACGGGCAACGCTTTAGGGGTTTGGTTTGCCCGATGTGCCGGTTAATTCTGCTACGAGAGTTTCGATCGCGGAATCAGCTGCAGCCGAGGCGAAATAGTTTTCCCAGTTTACGTCGGGGAAGCCCATGCGAGTGGCTTGGGCGGGGAGTTGTTCGCGGAGTTCGGTTGCGTCGCGGCCTGGCAACGCGGTAAGCGCTTCAAACACGACGCGGTGTTCGGAGTCTTGCCAGCGGTGCGGGTGCAGCTGCGTGAGGATGATCGCACGCGCGGCTGGATTGTCGGTGCCGGATGATGGGTTGCTGCAGAGTGCGCGGAGGATTCTGGATTCCAGGTCAAGATTGAGCACGGGTACGATCAAACCACAAACTGAGGGGAGCACCTGGCGGCGCTCCCTGACTCTGGGCCATAATTAGGCCGCGCTGGAAACTACCGGTCGCACGAAGTCGATGCGGTCGATGGCCACCGCAACCCCGAAGACTGGAGTGAGTTCGCCCGGCAGTTCGGTGCTGCGCAGGGTTCGGGCGCTGGCACGGACCAGGACGGACGTGCCGCGCTCGCGCTCTGCAGGAAGCGAAAATGTAAGCTCCAGACCGGTGCCGGATTCAATCCAAACATCGGAATGGAAGAAAATGCCAGTACGGGAGACGTCTCGCAATTGCCCGGTATGGAACTCGAGTGGGCGGTGCTTGGACATACAGACCTGTACGGGCAGGTAAACCTCGTAGCGTCTAGCCTTTCTGCGCTCTCCCATAATATACCCCCAAAATTAGATGCACGACGGCAGCCACGGGCGTCTGGGCGTTTTCTATTGAAAACATGCCATTTACGCTGCTGTAGGGGGCTTCGGTATGGGAACGGCAATGCAAATTGTTCCCGGTGTAGGAAATAGCTCCATGGTTTTGGCAAGTTTGCTGCGGTGTTGGGAGGCTGTTACGGGGGAATGATTTTTGCCGGGTTGGAGCGAAATTCTGGCCTGGTTCGGGAATGTGGCTGACAAGGCCGGTTTCGGGCCGGGCGATGCTTGACAGCGATTCCCACGCTCACCAAGACTGCGACGCTTGCGGTGGTATCGCAGCAACCGCGCCGCACCGCCTGAAGGCTGGGGCACGAAAACGAAACGTGGTGCGGTCACACCAGGACGTCAATCGGGGGATTGGCCAACACAGGGATTTCGCGCGGACGCAAACCCCGAGAACCGCCGCTGGCAGTTCTCAGGGCGAATCGTGCTTTGCCCGATTCATAGAACCGGGTCGTGGAGTACGGAGGTGCCCTCGGATTCGGTCAGGATGCCTTTGCCGATCATCAAGTGGATCAGTCGAACCAGGGCCGTCCATTCCGGGCCGCGATGGCTTCCAGGAGGCATCGGCATGCGCACGAGCTCAGGGATCATCTGGCAGTCGCCAGTGATTTCCGCCAGCCATTCGCCCAGGGCAATGCGACGCGCTTCGTCCTGGTCGTCAAACGAGATTCCCATTCCCAGGCCGTGCTGCGAGTAGACGACGGTGCCGCCGGTCTGGAAGGTGGTCTTAGCTTTCTGCAGGGTGACGCGGACCTTGGAGCCTGTGGGAAAGGGGCAGACGGTATCGACGAAGCAGCCGCCGGGACCGAGATCCGTGGTGCGCGTCGAGAAGCGCGCGCCGGATTTGAGTTCGACGACTTCGGCGGCGGCGGTGAACATGTGCCGGGCGGTCCCGCGGCGTTCGGTTTCAAGTACGCCCGCGGCCTTGGCGGCCGAATGCGAGAGCTTGTGATTCGAAGAGTTGTGCATTATTTCATCCTTTGGCAGCCCCCAACTTCCTGCTGCAGGTCTGGTTAAGTTGCTACAGCAGGAAACGGACCGCGATGCCCATGGCGGCGTCGGGCCGCTCTTCCATGCGAACGATAGTGCCGAGAAATTTTTTGTGGGCTGAGATTTTCTTGCCAAACGGGAAAGTGACCAGCAGCCGCATGCCTACGAAATAGTGCGGCATGCACGTAGCGAAATAGAGTCCGTCGCGCGTGAAGTCGGTGACCTCGCCGACGTCGGCGATATCCATGAAGCGCGCGTCGAAGGGCCGCACTTCCACTGGCAAAGACATTTTCAGGCGCTCGCGGCGCCGCGTTGGGCGGGCAGCCGATTTCTTCGAAGGAGCGTAGGCTGCGGAATGCGGAGCATGAACTGCCGTGGCCATGAACAACCTCCAAGATGCACTCAGCGGGTAACGTCGCTCCATTGAATGTAGGTGGCGGAGGAAAAGCTGCCAATAGGACGGCGGTACTACCGGATGCTTACTTAAGGTTAGAGGCTCTGACCGGCGAGCGTGCGGAGGGCGGCTAACGCCTGTGTTTGCAGTTAGATATCTCCAAAATAGCAAGCTTGCAGGGCTACCGCGTTTGCTTGGTGCGGAATTTCTGGGCGCGTGCGGCGGCGAGATTGGAAAGCTCGCGAAAAAGCCTGGCTCGGGCGCGGAGCGTCTGGTTATTTTGCGGCGGGTGGAAGACCTTCTGAGGCCTCTAGCACGGTGGGATACATGGAAATTACACGATGGACTTGCGTCATGGTGAGCACGCCTTGCACCATGGGGCTGCACGCGGCCAGGCGCAGAGTGCCGCCTGTTTTTGCGAGGCGGGAGAACGACTTCACGATTTGGCCGATCACGGCGCTGTCGATGTGATCCACCGCGGCCATGTCCAGGATGATGTGATTTTCCTGCATCTTGATGTGGTCTTCCACTTCCTGATCGATGCGTTTGCAATCCGGGCCCATTTGTACGCGGCCGCTTAATTCCAGAACCCAGATGCCGGGCTTGATTTGTTTTTTCTTCAGAAACATGTGAACTGGCTCCTGGCCGGTGCCCGGCGCGAATTATTCTTCACTGGGAAATTGCCGAATCAGCCGCATGCAATCGGCCAGCGCTTTCAGGACGGAATCGCCCCAGCCGGAGGGCACGAATCCTGCGGCGCCTTGGTTCACGGGGCGATCGGCTTGCGCGAAGAAACGCAGATGCTGTCCCTTGGGCGCAACGGCGTATTCCTTCACAGTAATGCCGAAGGGGATGTCCTTGCCGTCTTGATGCTTGGTCATCGAGAAATGATGATGTTGCGCCAATTCTTCGCTGCGGTCTGACTGCGCATACTGCCAATCTTCCACGGTGCTCCTCCCAGGAGTGGCGGGGGCCGAGAGAGATGCGGCCTGAACGCGGGAATATTAGGCTGGCGGAGGCGGCAAGTCAATCGCAGGGCGTGTTTTCGTGCAGCGTGGCGCGCCGGGATTTGTGCGTCGCGACACTAGGTCCGCAAATTTTCGTGTGATAGAAATTGTGGTGACAATGAACAGCGAACGATTGCAAATTCGGCATCTGATTCGGGATGAGCTGCCAATACAGACTGTGAAACTGGCGCGATTTTTGATTGGCAAGACGCTGGTGCACGATTTGCCGCGCGGGCGGCTGGCGGGACGGATCGTCGAGACCGAGGCTTACGTTACCGGCGATGCGGCGGCGCACACTTTTCGCGGGATGACCGCGCGCAATCGGCCGCTGTTTCTGGAGCGCGGGCATGCGTACGTGTATTTCTGTTACGGCAATCATTTCATGTTGAATGTTTCTGGGCAGCGGGAGGGGATTGGCGAAGGAGTTTTGCTGCGCGCGATTGAACCCCTGGAGGGGATCGCGCAGATGGAGCGTTTCCGCGGGACTGAGCGTTTAGTGGATCTGGCGCGAGGGCCGGGACGGCTGGCGGAAGCGTTCGGGGTTGACCGGCGGCTCGATGGTGTTGATTTGTGTGGCGATAGTGTTTTGTGGCTGGGTGCTGGCTTGCAGCCTGTTCGGCGAATCGGCGTCAGTGTGCGCATTGGAATCAGCAAGGAGGCAGAGCGGTTGCTGCGGTTTTACGAGCGGGGCAGCGAGTTTGTCAGTGGCGGGAAATTGTTGCGGGTCTAAACGCACCACAGCGGAATGCAGCTGAATACAGATAAAGGCAAAGGCGAAAAATAGAAAAAGGAAAATTCGGACCGCGAGCTTTGCGGCAATTCGGTTCGGTGGGGAACCCGGCACCAGGATTCGACGCCGGGCGCGGAGAATCCTGCTATTCTGCTGGGAGTGTGGAGGTTAAGCTGGCGGTAATCGGCTGGCTGGGTCAGCGCATCTAACCTGTATGCCTCGACGAGCGAAATCTAATTTGGTGTCCAACGTTTTCCAGGCGTCCATTCGGGCGGGGTTTCGCCGCGCTTACAATGGCGTACAAGTGGACCCGCAAAAGTATTTGCAGCAATTCCGCAGGGCGCACCACTTGCCAATCCATACCTGGTCGGACATGTTTCACGTCGAAGAAAAAGTGGTGAGCCAGCACGCGGCGCGTGTAGTCAAGTCCGCGATGCGCGCGGCGGCGTTCGAAGGGGCCGGATTCGGCCTGGGCGGGATGCTGACGATTTTGCCGGACGCGGGGATTCTTTCGGCGATTACGATTCGCATGTTGCAGAAGCTCAGTCTGATTTACGGGTTCGAATATAAGACCGAGGAAGAAGTCACCGAGCTTTGGGTGGCCGCGGCAAGCGCGGCTGGTTTGGACTTGGGTCGTGAATTCGTCGAGAAACAGGCGATGGAGAAAATTGTGCCGCGGATTATTGATCGCATCGCGATGCGCGTAGGCGCGGAAGTGGCGGAGAAATGGTCCGGCCGGCTGATCCCGCTGCTGAGTTCGGGGATTGGCGGCACGCTGAACTATTATTTTGTGCGTGGCTGGGGACGGCGCGCGCAGAAACATTTTCTGGCGCGGCATCGTGACGTGCGCGCGCATGGTTTGCCGGAATCAACTATTTTGAATTTGCCGCCGCAAGCGCGCCTGCGCACGGCCAACTGACGCGCCCACTTGAGGCGACGCGCGAGGCACTGAATCGAGTTGTAAAAAACGTTACACCGTAGGCGGCTCCGGTCGTTACGCTATTGCCCGTTTTCGTTCTCCGTGCCATCCTTGCCCACCCTGAATCGGAGGAAACGGCATGCCCGTTTGTGAAGGCTGCGGCACGCGCACCGACGAAGCGCACATACAGAGCCGCGCCGAGCGCATCGAGCTTGCGGGGCGCTATCGGCCCACACAGATTAAGGTCTTATTTTTGGATTCGGCGCCGCCGCTGCGCATCGCAGATTTTTTTTACCGGTCGGCAGCCGACCGTTCGGTGCGTTCGCTGGCTTCGCGCATGTATTTCGATGAGTTGGTGAAGGCGGCGGGGGCGCCGGCGCATACCTCGGCGCAGGAAGAAGCGGCGCTAACGGATTTTCGGCGCAAAGGATTTTATCTCAGCTACGGTGTGGAGTGTCCATTCGAGTCCGAGGGAGAGCTGCATGCGGCTTTGCGGCGTTTGGCGCCTACGGCCTTGAAGCGCGTGCAATATTCCTTGCAGCCGAATTACATTGTTCCGATTGGCTCGGCCACGAAAGAATTGATACGGCTTTTTGGATTGATCGGCTGGGGCGACCGTCTCATTTTGGATAAGACGGGACCGTTCGTGGACCCGTACCTAGGCGACTTGAAGAAGCAGGCCACGTTTGGGACTGCGTTTGGCGAACGGATCAGCAAGGTCCTGGCGGGGTTGCCGTAAATTGCCGAGCGATTGGAGTTGTGACCGAACTTTGGATCCGTTTCGGCGCCGCTTTCTGCCTGTCATGCACCAATTCTGAAATGCACGAGGCTTTGGCTTCCGACGGACGAAGAGGCTGCAGCGCCCGAATGGCTTCTGAAGACCGCAAATGAGCTCAATCGCCATTCCTTCGAGTCGAGTTTTCGCTCACTTCTGTTTGTAAACTTTGCCGTCTTTCATTACGAAGCTAACGTTTTCTAGTGCGCGTACGTCTTGCAACGGGTCGGCTTGCACCGCGATGATGTCTGCGTATTTTCCGGGTTTGATTGAGCCCAGGACGTCGCTGCGGCCGAGCAGATCGGCTGCGTTTTTTGTGGCGGCTTGGATTGCTTGCAGCGGCGTCATGCCGTATTTGACCATGAAGGCAAATTGGCGCGCGGCTACGCCGTAGGGGCACACGCCGGCATCGGTACCGAAGGACATTTTCGCGCCGGCAGCGACGGCTTTGCGGAAATTGTCGCGCTGGATTTGGCCTAGCGCGGCGTCGTGTTGCACGAAGTCGGCTGGTATGGCCCCGTGACGGGCATCCTCTTCGATGCATTCCTCGTCGTAAATGTCCATGTCGAGATAGGTGCCGTGCTCTTTGGCCAGCGCGATCCCTTCATCGTCAATCATCGTGGCGTGTTCGATGGACGCAACGCCTGCCAGGATGGCGTTCTTGATGCCTGGTGCGGCGTGCGCGTGAGCTTCGACGCGTAGACCGAAGGCCTGGGCTTCTTCGACGGCGGCGCGAAGTTCCTCCACGGTGAATTCCTGGGCGTTGGGATTGCTGCCGTGTTCGAGAACGGCTCCGGAGGAGAGAATTTTGATGTGGTCCACACCGTTGTTCGCGAGTTTGCGAATCACGGCGCGGACTTGCCAGGGGCCGTCGGCTTGACCGTAGCGCAGGTCCCAGGGGAGCTGAATGTCAGGAGCTGCGCCGGTGAGCGCGCCTGCGCCGCCCGTGATGGTGACGTAGGCTCCAGCGACATACATGCGCGGGCCGGGAATGTCGTCGCGCGCGATCGCGTCACGCAGGGCAATATCGGTGAGAGCGCGGTATACACCTACGTCGCGCACCGTGGTGAATCCTGATTCGAGGGTTAGGCGTGCGTTCGGCACCGATTCCAGCGCGACTTCAGCTGCGGTGCGTTTTAGATAGGTGAGCGGATCGCCGCTGGGGTCGCGTGCGCCGTCGGCTAGATGCGTGTGGCAATCAATGAGGCCGGGCAGGACGGTCATGTTGGAGAGGTCGATTACTGTGGCGCCTGGAGGAATTTCTATGGCTTCGCCTACTGCGGTGAAGCGATTGTCGCGGATCAGCACGATTTGATTGCTTATTGCTTTGCCCGCGTCA
This sequence comes from Candidatus Acidiferrales bacterium, assembly GCA_035602855.1. Classification (GTDB taxonomy): domain Bacteria; phylum Acidobacteriota; class Terriglobia; order Acidiferrales; family UBA7541; genus Palsa-295. The sequence goes on along the minus strand of DATNLN010000088.1, from coordinate 19,797 downwards.
ACGTCTATGAGGCGGCCGGCTTTGATGGCGGTGATGTGCGGAGGTGCGGCGGTGGGCGCTGTCGCTTGCGCGTTGGATATGGTCGCGCTGCAGAGGCAGAGTATGAGTGGGGTTAGCGGGCGTGTGGTCATGATTCTCCCTGGATGCGCGACTTGCTTCGTGTCGAGCGCAGGCATTTTACACGTATGGCGCGGATTGGCGAGATGGGATTCGAATCGGAGAGTGAGTGGTGCCGAGGGCGCGGCTCACTCCATGCTGCCGCCTGAGTTCCGACCAACCGTCAGGGCAGCGAAGAAGATCGAAGCTGTCTTCGCCTCGCTGGCCACGCTGCGCAAGCCTTGCGAGGGCGACCGATCGACCTTTCCCTCGTCTTGATTGCTATATACACGAATCCATCATTCATCTTCACTGGCGCTGTTCGCCGCATGCACAACCACAGCAGAATAGTCGTTGATCAGGCACAAGCCGATTAGGTGGTCATCATTGCTCTGTTCTCGACAGTTACCGGTGCGGCGTGAGTCAGTCCCTCCGGGGTGTGACGATCTTTGTAAAAACTTTGCAAAGTCTTTATGCCTTCCTAATGCATGGCGGCGTATCAGTATTGGCCAAGCGGCGTCCGGAGGGGGTCGATCATGTCGAGCCGAACGAGCATCATGTTCGTCGTCCTAGTCATCGTAGTGTTGGTCGCGACCGGAGCCATGCTAGGGAATGGGGTCACGCAAACGGCATCAACGCCGAAACCGCAGGACAATCTGGCGCTTGGAGAGGCCGAAGTCAAGAAGTTGCTTCCCCTCATGGATACCGACAACAACGGCATGGTCTCTAAGCAACAGTTCATGAGTTTTATGGAATCCGAATTCAACAGGCTGGATGAGAAAAAGGAGGGGAAGCTGGACGTTAAAGAACTAGCGCAACAGCCGAAAAACGGTTTCCACAAGTAATGGGTCGGTTGAATCGCTGCCGATCCGCGCCAGGAGTTCTCAGCAGACTGGTGCTATTCATTCCCCTCAGCGTCCTAGGGGGAACTGCCTTTACGAGCGCTGATGCGCAGTCGCGTAACGTTGACGGTAGCTTTTTGGTCGATGCAAGAGTTGACGGGTCCCTGGCTGTTCTAGTGCTCGACACAGGTGCAGAACATTCTTTACTTGACCGGGAGTTTGCCAAGCGGCTTGGTCTCCATCCAATTGCGGATGCGGATGTTCAGAAGCCCTACTCTTCCGGGAAAAACCAGATTGTGCGCGTAAGTGACCTTGAGATTCAATCCATTCACAGCAGTGATCTAAATGTGATGACAGATGATTTAGCAGCAAGTTCCGGAGCGCTGGGGGTGCGCATCGATGGTGTCTTGGGAAATGACTTCCTCCGCAGATTTACGGTCACGCTTGATTATTCTGCAGGGTCCGTTACGTTTGAGCACAGATCCGTCAGCCATCCCGGTGTTCCTATCAACCTGGATAGGGTAGGAAATCGATATTTTGTTCACTTGAAGTTTGACGGAGTGCTGTTGAGTTTTCTGCTCGACACCGGAACGAACTTTAGCGCGCTGTCACAAAGCGGATGGGCGAAACTAAATCGAGACAAAACGCTGCTCCCGCTCATTGATGGCGTTCGTTCATCGGGAACGTCAGCGACTTCTAAATTGGCGTGTATTCAGCGAGTGACTCTGGGTCGCAACTCCTATCAAAACCTCCCGGTGAGAGTCCAACCGCCGATGTCCGCTGGCATTTTCGCAAATCCTGTCGTTGACGGCCTTCTGGGGAGCGATTTCCTGATGCAATTTGTCGTTTCACTTGATTTGGCAAATAACGCTCTATATCTCAATCCTGATCGTAATTTCACAGCTGATCGAGACCGATTCTCAACCATCGGTATTCAGTTCGCGAAGGATCCGAGCGGGTACTTCACCATTATGGCGGTTTGGAGGCCGACTCCTGCTTCGGAGGCAAATATCAAAGAGGGCGATCAAATACTGTCGGTTAATGGACTCAACACCATCGAGATGAGTCAGGAAGACCTATCGAGACAACTGCATGGAAAACCGGGGCGTGAAATTCAGTTGACGATCCGATCGGAGGGAGGCCCACGAACCCTGAATTTGAGGACAAGAAATCTTGTTTGCGAATTCCCCCTCAACGCTACGCGATAATCCCGATCGATCATGCGAAAGTGCCTATATTCGTGTCGGCTCGGAAGGTCCGAGTCATCACGAATCCGCCTTGTTAGATTTCTCTGGTTTGTTTAACACGCTGGAACCCTTACGCGGTCACGATTCATCATCGCTGCCTTCGTACGTCAAAAGTCACGCCGCTTCCAGAACAAATCCGATAAATCCACTCCGATTGACGCGTATGCATCGTCGCGCCGACGTAGACCACTTTCCGAGCGAACCTATGCGAAATCTTTATGATCCCCTTATGCTTTCCTAATGTGGTTGGGCTCAAGATTCAGCCATGCTCGTATCCGCCGGGTCGAATAAAGCGACCCGCGCTAAAGGAAGCACGGATGCGGGCCGTGCGCTTCGTAACTGAATATCCTTTCCATTTACGCATTGTAAGTGCGAGTTTTTGTTCACCTGGAGCGGGAGCATGTACGACTAAACGCTCGCAGGAGACGTCTGCCGGAGCATGTATATGGAATGGAGTGGCTCCTGAGAAAAATTGATCCGCAGATTGTGATGATGGCAATTTGCGCCTCGTCGTATCCAGCTTCTTTGCGAAATTAAAAGCGGAGGCGAAATCCATGCTGAAGGTTCTAATGCAAAACTGGTGGCGAGCCGCCTTGTGCGGGCTTCTTCTAGCATTTCCGCAACTCTCCTGCGTCGCCCAAACAACGGGCGCAGCGACAAATCAAGAAACAGGCGCGGCCGATCAGCAAATACCCCCCGCCATCGCGAAAGAACTCGATGCGATGAGAAAGCGCATCGATGAACTGGAAGCGGAGCTGAAGAACGCGAAAGCGCCGGTGCGGCCGACGACGCCCGCGACGAGTGCAAAAGCGACCGTGCCGGTGGCGCCGGTCGTCGCCGCGCCTGCCGCACCCGTTGCCACAACGGCTGGACCGACTACTTCGGCGAGCACCAGCGCCGAGGCCGCTGCGCCTGCGAAAATCGAGCCCTTTTCGGATGCGGACTGGACCTGGCTAAACGGCAATCCGCGCACCAAAGAAATATTCTGGGACTCGAAATTCTTTACGCCGGAGATTCGCGCAGACACTGTATACGTGTATGACTTCAATCATCCCACGGACCATTCGATGGGCGGTTCGAGCGAACTTTTCCGCACACAGGAAGTGCAACTGACGCAGCTCGGCGTGGGCGGTGATTTTCACTATGACAATGTGCGCGCGCGATTGATGACGCAGTTCGGCATGTATTCCGCAACCACGCCGCGCAATGATCCGAGCCCCGGCCACGGACAGTGGGATCTGGTTTCCGCGTACCGCTATTTATCGGAAGCGTATGGCGGCTATCATTTTGACAAACTGCACGGCGTGAACGTCGATGCGGGAATTTTTCTTTCCTACATCGGATTGTTCAGCTACTACAATTTCGACAATTGGGCGTATCAACCGTCGTACGTTTCGTCGAACACGCCGTGGTTTTTCGAAGGCGTGCGCGTGCAGATTTTCCCGACAGCGCATTTGAAGATCGAGCCGTGGTTCATCAACGGATGGCAGTCTTACGCATCGGCCAATCACCGGCCGGGCCTGGGCGGGCAGATCAAATGGACGCCGAAGCCTTGGATCAACGTCATTTCCAACAATTACGGGTTGGGCCGCGACGATTTATTTATCCCCAATCGCCGACGTATCCACACCGACAACAGCGTCGAGGTTAAGTACTTCGACCGGCCGGAGCAGACGCTCGACAAAATGGCGTTTTCGTTGACCGCCGATGCGGGCTGCGAGTACGGCGGCGGCGTGAGTTGCTACGGCGATCACGCGGGCGGACCGAAGCAGAGTTTCCTAGGCTATATGTTCTACAACCGTTTCTGGTTCCACAACGATTTGTTCGGACTGACGCTGGGCGGCGGAAAAATCAACAATCCGGGACGCTACTTGGTACTGCTGCCACCGATCAACGGAGAAAGCGCGATTACGGCGTCCACCAATTCTCCTTACTTCACGGAAAATCCCGGAGATCCGTTCAAGGCCTGGGACTCCTCGATCACATTCGACTACATGCCGAAGCAATACATCACTTTCCGCTGGGAATACGACTACCGTCACGCGAACGTGCCCTATTGGACGGGCCGCGGCGGCATTACGCCTCCCGGCGGAAATACCGGCACTCCGACGGACTTTATTTGCAACAACGGCGTTTCCTCCGGCGACACGGCGCTGGGGCCCGCGACGACCTTCTGCACCAGCGCGCCGCAGAATTCCAGCGTATGGTTTCCTGATCTTCGGAGGGATGAGTCATTTATTGACATGTCGATCTTAGTTAAGTTCTAGCTTCCGAGGACTTCTAGGTTTTTCCTAGAGGAGTCATGCCGATGGCTCTGTTTTGGTCCTTGTCTGCTCTACGGATTGTAAGGGAGTGGTTTGGGTTTTTTCTATCTACCAAGCCGGCTCGTCGGAGCCACCTGTCACGTTGCGGCCATCATCAGGTTTCGCAATCGGCACAGATGGCAGGCGCTGAAGCTAGACAGCCATCCCTGTCGATCCCTCGCACCTTCACTTTCTTTAGCATCCCGACCATCTTCATCCGCCCCAACGATTGCTCGACTCGTTTGCGCTTCCGCTGACTCACCTCAGCAGAAGAAAGCGGTTTTTCGACAAACTGCTAGCCTGACACTAAAATGACTAGACCCAACCGGACAAGACAGCGAGCCATTTCTCCAGGATAGCAGTACTATCGGCTCAACGAAGAAGCGGTGCCGTCAGTCGCCACTTCGGATTGAAATACAGGGCTCGCAGCCAGTCAGAGGAGCAAACGCCCTGACAGGCGCCCGTGCGGGTTCGGTGGAAGGCACCATGAACCAAACCGGGGCCCCACTTGTAGGTTCTTACGATTACGGCGAGGTAGCTCGCTCGATACTAATCGCCTTCGCCGCCTCCTACGCCGCACTCGATCTTGCCGGACGCATAACCGCCGCGCGCGGCTGGGTTCGAGCCGCCTGGCTGACCGGCGGCGCCATTGCGATGGGCATCGGAATCTGGTCGATGAACTTCAAGGCGTTGTTGGCGTTCCGCTTGCCGGTCAAAGTGGAATACCACTGGCCGACAGTTCTGGCGTCCCTGGTGATCGCCGTCCTGGCATCGGAAATAGCACTCCATATTGCGAGCCGAGAAAAAATGGGGCCGGCTCAGGCGTGGGTTGGCAGCGTGATCATGGGCGGCGGCATAGCAGCGGTGCATTACCTTGGCATAGCTGCCATGCGATTGGCGGCGACAACCCGCTTTGAGCCGTTACTCGTGACCTTGTCCGTTGTGATAGCGATCTTGTTCTCCCGTCTTGCACTGGCGTTCACTTTCGACCGCCGCGAAGATCCCGCGGGAGCCCCTTTGGCCAAGGTCATTAGCGCAGCTGTGATGGGGGCTGCCATTACCCTGATGCACTACAGTGGCATGGCCGCCGTCAGCTTCCTACCCACTGCTGTGATGCCGAACTTGTCGCACACCGTGATCATCTTTCCGCTCGGCGGCTATGGAATTGTTATTGTTACCTTCCTTGTCCTCGGCACAGCTATCTTGACGTCATCGGTGGACAGGCAGACGCAGGCGGAAGCCCTGCGACTCAACGAAGGGCTCGAGCAACGTGTGATCGAACGCACTAGAAGACTCTCAAACGCCAACCAGGAGCTGCGACGCCTCTCCGGACAACTCTTACGGTCGCAAGACGAAGAGCGACGTAGGATCGCCCGGGATCTTCACGATGATCTTGGTCAAGACTTGTTTGCAGCAAACTTAGCCCTGGGTCAACTTTCGAGGATTATTTCTGAAGGGCGGCATCGAGAGTCGCTGTCTGAAGCACAAGAAATGGTACGGACCTGTGCAGAAAAAGTTCGAACGATCGCTCATTTGTTACACCCGCCTGAACTTGAGCTGTTAGGCCTCAGAACCACCCTCATAGCGTACGTGGATGGGTTTAGGGAGCGCAGTGGAATTCAAGTTGACGTTGAAATACCCAGAGAATTACCGAAGCTGACGCGCTCAGTTGAAACCGCGCTGCTTAAGATGACGCAAGAGTGTTTGTTAAACACCCAACGTCATTCGAAGAGCTCGAAGGCTCAAATGCGGATCGAAATCGATTCTAACCAGCTCACTTTAGACATGCGGGACGATGGTATCGGGACCCAACCCGCAAAGTCGAACCCGGCAGACGGTAGTCAACCAAGGCTCGGAGTAGGATTAGCAGGAATGGCTGAGCGGATGAAAGAACTCGGAGGCCATCTAGAAATCACATCGGGAAGTTGGGGCACTTCAGTAAGAGCCACTCTCCCGTTAGTGCTTTCAAAATTGGAATCGGAGGGTTAGGGCGAAGGTTTCTGGCCCTGCCAATAGTGCCAGAGAGACCGAAAATGAGAATCGAGCCTGCACCGGGAACGGGACCTGTTGGGTGATGGCGGCATAACCACCCGACGCGAGGTGTTCTAGCTCCAAGCTCCGAGCGGCGGACCACAAACACAGCGCAGCCAGTAAACGCTGCGAGCGAAGGCGCAACGCTCACGATTAAAGATCTGCCCCCTGGACTGCCATGCGACCTGTTTAGAACGGAGAGAGCGTCTCTGTCCTCACCGCACTCTTACCTTTGGTTCGACCGACAGCCCTGGCTTTAGCAATCCTCCGGCGTTTAGCTCTCGACCCGGAGGGCGATCGAAATCGATTCGTATCGGCACGCGCTGCACGACTTTCACGTAATTGCCGGTGACATTTTGGGTAGGCAATACGCCGAGCACCGAGCCGGTGCCACCGCCCATATTCGTGACGTGGCCCTTCCACTTGCGGCCATACGCGTCTACGTGGACCTCGACGGGCTGGCCAGGGCGCATATGGGCGAGCTGCGTCTCTTTGAAATTGGCTGTGACCCAAACATCGTCAAGCGGCAGAACGTCAATAAGGTCCTGTCCTATATGGACGTTCTGGCCCACCTCAACTCTTCTCTCGCCGACAATTCCTGTCACTGGAGAACAGATTACCGTGTGGCTGAAGTTCAGTTCCGCTTGAGCAAGTTGGAGCTCTCGTCGCGCCACTTCGGCGTCGGTCATCTGCACGTCCGCATTGCGGTGGGAACCCGCAGCTGCGGCGAGCGCGTCGGACAGATTCAGCTGCGCCAGTACTTCTGCGATCTTGTACTCCTCAGGGTCTATGGTCATCATCGCTTCGCCAGCATGGACCAACTGACCCTCATTGACGTACACGGCCTTGATGCGTCCGTTCACTCGAGGGCACAGCGGCATAACGTGGCCTTCGACTTGTGCATCGTTCGTATTTTCGTACTGGAAAGCATTCCAGGCGAAATAGCCGCCTGCGATGGCGAGTGCTGCCACAGCCGAGATTATTATCAGAATTTTTTTGCCGTGGATTTTTGACTGTTTATCGGATTTGGAAATTGACTGCAAAGGGCTGGCGTGTTGGTACACGACAGCAAACTGCTTTTCAGTCGAGATGGTCTGAGCACCGTTTTTGTTCGGCATGATTTTTCCTCGCAGATGCTGATTGGCCGGTTGACTCGTCCGACGAGACATCTTGGCGGATCTGCCGGGCCATCCGTTTGAGGAGCTGCTTCGTGAATACACCGGATGAGCGGAAGCGGGCTCCCTGTTTCATTAGTTCTCGAAGTACGTTCTCACCGTCCTCGGTAATGGTAGTGAGCCCCTTCGCGTCAATAACGAGCGCACGGACCGTTCAGGTCTACCGTCGCCTGCCGCCAGACTCTTGCGAGCTCAGTGGCCCAAGGGCCAACGAGCTTGCCTTCTATCAGCAGCTCGCGCTTGCTCGGGGTGTCGAGAATGGAAATCTTCAACATTGCATCTACGCAACGCTCGTGTAAGTGCAAGCCCTGCGCCAAACGTTCACAATCGTAAGGCCTTGAATTTTCGGGAAAAGGACACCCGCAGTCGAAGGCGTCGAAGCTGAAAGTTGAAAAGGACGAAAACGCCGAAGCTTTAATCAGGCTCCGGCGAAACAGGCGCGCCGCAAACCAAGGACGCTGGGTCATGTTGATCGGCTTGCAGCCACTAGGTGTGCGATGCAGCAGTGGGCTCGGAGGAGCCGATGGCGGGATACGATGCACTTGAGATGCGATGGTTCGCTCTTAACGCCTTGGATGAAGCGAGCCTTGGATGAGCTTCGGCGTGGCCGTCCAACCCTGCCAGGCTCAGGAAAACCATAAGATGCAATAGGTAAATCAGGAGAGACCGCACGATGATCGCCTCCAGCAGCTTCGGCGCTCTTACTCTCAACAACGAATGACAAAAGCACGGCCCACACCAAAGCCGCAGAACCGTAAGTTGCTGAAATTTCGGGAGAACGCTGCCACAAGTCAAAAATGCCGGAGTCGACGAGGTTGAAAGAGTCGAAATCGTCGATGCTATGGGTTAACCAAAAACAGCCGGGCTGCAAGGTCAAGAATACTGCTTCGCGAATATGCCGAACTTTTTCATTCGAGAGAGGAGAGTTGTGCGGTTCATTCCCAGGCGCGCGGCAGCGCCATCGGCGCCGCCCACGCGACCCCTGGACGTAGTGAGTGCCTCTACAATCTCATCACGCCGCTTTCTTGCGTATTCGTCAGCAACGCTCAGTTTGTCGCTTCGCGAGTCTGTTCTGTCGTCACCCATTTGCTTCACTTCAAGCGGCGTGTCCAGGGCGTCTTGCTTACTTGTTTTTCGAAGTTCCGCCAGGGGAGTGTCAAGTGATCTGCCCCTGGTCAGAAGCACGGCTCGCTCAATGAAATTCTCAAGCTCACGAATGTTGCCCGGCCAATCCAAGCTCGTCAGTCCCTTCATAACAGCCGCAGGAACCGATTCGATGCATTTCTGCATTTGCTTCGCATGCTTTTGCACAAAATAGCTGACGAGCAGAGGAATATCATCTCTGCGGTCCCGCAAAGGAGGAATACGGATGGGAAAGACATTCAGCCGATAGTACAGATCACTGCGAAATTCCTTGTCCGCAACCATCTTCTCAAGGTCGCGATTCGTAGCGGCCACCAGGCGGACGTTCACCTTCCGCGTATGCGTGCTGCCGAGACGTTCAAACTCCTGCTCTTGTAGGGCGCGCAGCAGCTTCGGCTGAATCTCAATCGGGATGTCTCCCACTTCGTCCAAAAACAGTGTCCCTTGGTCCCCGAGTTCCAGGCGGCCAATCTTTTGGTTTATGGCTCCTGTGAACGCGCCTTTTTCGTGGCCAAACAATTCGCTTTCCAACAGCCCAGTCGGGATTGCCGCGCAGTTCAGTTTCACTAATGTGCGTTGATTACGGCGGCTTCGGTCGTGAATCGCGCGGGCAATCAGCTCCTTTCCCGTACCAGTTTCACCGAGCAGCAGCACCGTGGAATCGCTGGGGGCAACCGTTTCAACCAGCTGTAGAACCTGCTTCAACGCCGCGCTGTTGCCAATGATCTGCTCGAAACCCATCTCGCTGCGAAATTCCTCTTCGAGATAGACCTTCTCTTGGGCGAGCCTGTCCTTGAGTTCAGAAATTTCCTGGTACGCCAGCGCGTTTTCAATTGCGATGGCTATCTGTCCTGACGCCCGGCTAAGGAAATCAACATCCTGTGAAGTAAACGGGGTGTCTGTGGTGCGCAAGATTGAAAGAAATCCAAGGATCCGGCCGCGATTAACAAGTGGAATAAGGCAATGGGCTTTTACGCCCTCGGTAGCCGCCTTCTCACTTATCTCAAACGCGCACTCGTCACGCGCCTGCGAGTCCATGACTACCGGTTTCAAGGTGCCCATCGCTTTTTTAGCGGCGGCGCTTGGTGTAAGGAGCAACTCTTCTTTTATGACCCCTTTCCCGTGCGGAATATCGACGGCGAGAACCCTGCATTTTCCCGATGCTGCATCCAGCAGGGAAACGGTTACGCCATCAGCATGTATGACTTCGCGGATATTCGCTGCAATCGCGCGCAAAACCTCACGGCGGTCGAGGCTGGATGTGATTCTGGCCGTCAGATTCAGGAGCAATTGCAACCGGTCACCTAATCCGGATACTTCTTGGAACGCCAGAGCGTTTTCGACAGCGATTGCGATCTGTCCTGAGGCACGGTTGAGGAAATCGACATCTTCCGGCGAAAACGGAGTCTCTGTCGTGCGACAGATCCACAGCAGTCCGAGGCCCCGGCCGCGATTCACAAGCGGGATACAACACAAGGCTTCGATGCCCTCCGCAGTGACGAGGTCAGACGCATCGGGTGCGAGTTCGTCGTGTTCTCGCACGTCGATGACCACGGGTTGCAAAGTATCTATCGCTCGCTTGGCGATGCCGCGGGGTGTAACGAGCAGCTCCTCCCGGATGACCCCCTTGCCGTGGGGAAAATCCATGGCAAATACCCGATATTTTCCGGACGCGGCGTCGGGCAGCGAAACAGCGGCAGCATCGGCGTGAATGACTTCGCGTATGTTGGCTGCAATCGAGCGCAATACTTCCCGCAGATCCAGGCTGGACGTGATGCTGCTCGTCAGATTCAGGAGCAACTCAAACCGCTCGTTTCTAGGCTGAAGTGCCGCTTTTGTGCTCATAGGCAAAGCGCTGCAAATGATTGCCGGACCTACATATAGAGATGACCGATTTCGCTCCGGGGTCGCAAGTATTGCCGGTCGCGTTCCTCACTGCTGCCAGCCGCCACCGAGGGCCTCATAGACTTGCACAAGCGCAAGCCGCTCATTCAGTTGCGCCTGAACGAGATTCAACTCCGCCGCAAAATAATTTGTTTCGGCGGTTAGCACCTGGAGATAGCTCGCGCCGCCTTGTCTATAGAGCACCAGCGAGAGGTCGTCGGATCGCCGAGCTGCCTGAGTGAGCAGCTCCTGCTGACCGCGAAAGTCGCGAAATTTCTGATAACCAACGAGGGAATTGGAAACCTGCTCTAGCGCGTCCTGAACGGTTTGCTGGTATGACAGCACCGACTCTTGCCATTGCGCTCGGGCGAGCCTGAGTCCCGAACGGAGCCTTCCGCCCTCGAACACGGGCTGACTCACGCTGAATGCCGCGTTCCAGGTCTGCGAAGGCGCACTGATAAACTGATTCAATGCGTTGCTTTCGAGCCCTCCCATCCCCGTCAGGGAAATACTAGGAAAGAAAGCCGCTTTGGCCACGCCGATTTGCGCGTTCGCTGCGACGACGTTCTGTTCCGCTTCGCGGACGTCCGGCCGGCGCTCGAGCAACTGCGAGGGGAGGCCAGCGGGAATGCTGTCAAGAAGAGGTTGCTCGGTGATCGCACGCCCCCGCGGAATGGATTGCGGATTTTCGCCCAGCAGGATGCTGAGCACGTTCTCCTGCTGCTCGATTTGCCGTTCGAAGTCGGGAATGGATTCCGAAGCGGCGTAGACAAGTTGTTCTGACTGGCTTACGTCGAGGTCAGAAGCTCCACCGTGGTTGAAAAGCACTTGCGTCAACTGAAGTGATTGCTGCCTGGATGCCAGCGTGCGTTTCGCGATCTCAAGCTCGCTATCAAGTGCGCGAAGCTGGAAATAGGCGGTGGCCACGTTGGCCACGAGCGATGACATCGTTGCTCGCTGTCCCCACTCGGTGCCGAGCAACTGGGCGCGAGATGCTTCAGTTTGGCGGCGATATTTTCCCCAGAAGTCCAGGTTCCAGATAACCGACAGATTGAGCTGGCCAGCGTTGACCTCGTAGGCTGGAAACAGATTTGAGACTTTGGAATTTCCCTCGCTGAAGACGCCCGCGCCGACGCTGGCGGAGGGGAGCTGATCGGCACGGGTGATGCCGACTTGTGCCTGGGCCTCGAGCACGCGAGTGGCGGCGATGCGCACATCATAGTTCTGCTGAAGCGCGGTGTGAATCAGTTGCACCAGCACGGGATCCTGGTACACCTGCCACCAGTTCTCATTTCCGAGCGATGAGGGCGGCGCCGCCGGGCTGGGCACTGCGGCGCGGTAGTCTGTGGGCACACTCACCGCCGGCCGTTTGTAATTCGGTCCGACTGCACAGCCAGCCAGCGCAACGATGACGACGGGCAAGAACGCAAGTTTTCTCATGTTAATCGCCTTGGCCTTGCGTTTCCGCGGGTAGGAGTCCTGGCGACTTCTGGCGCATAGCGCTGGAGACGCGTTCGACTACAGAGAAGATGGCGGGAACAAAGAATCTGCCGATGAACGTTTCCGCTAGCATACCTCCGATTACCGCCGTCCCCATGATCTGGCGAGCTACCGCACCGGCTCCGGATGCTGTCCAGAGCGGCACGCAACCGAGGATGAAGGCGAGCGCGGTCATCATAAGGGGCCGGAAGCGCAGCCTCGCTGCGGAGAGTGCCGCATCGACGACGGACATACCTCGTTTTTCGTAATCCTCTTTTGCAAATGCGACGATCAGAATCGAGTTCTTCGCTGCCAAACCGATCAGCATCACCAGGCCGATTTGGGCATAAACGTCGTTCTCCATCTGAACCATGTAAGGCGGCAGGTACAGGCCCATCACGAAGCGCCGCAGCCAAAGCGCGGCCAAGGCGCCGAATACCGCAACCGGCGTGCTGAGCAGCACGCTGAAGGGCAGACTCCAGCTTTCATAGAGCGCCGCCAAGACCAGGAAAACGAAGAGGAGCGAAAAACCGAAGATCACTGAAGCAGGAACCCCTTGTTCCGCCTGCACCTCTTGATAAGACATGCCTATCCAGTCGTAGCCCATTTCGGAAGGCATGGTTTGCTTAAAGACATCCAGGAGAGCCGCTCTTGCCTGATCGGCGCTATAACCGGGTGCGGCGGCGGCATTGATTTGTGCGGATCGGTACTCGTTATAGCGCATCGTGAACTCCGGACCGGAACGGGTCTCGAATTTCGCCAGCGCGCTAAGCGGGACCGTCTGCCCTTGCCCGTTGCGGACATAGAATTGTCCGAGATCGTTGGTGGTCGCACGGTAAGGAGCTTCGGCTTCCACATACACCTGCCAGGTGCGTCCGAAATCGTTGTAGTAGTTGACGAATAATCCGCCCATGTAAGCTTGAATCGTGTTGTAAACATCCGTCAAAGCCACGCCTTGCTTCAGCACTTTGCTGCGGTCCACATTGATGAACTCTTGAGGCACGCTCGGAATGAACGTGGTGCTGACCGTGGTAAGCTCAGGACGCTTGCGAGCGGCTGCGAGGAATTTGTTCAGGTTGTCTGTTAGAAACTGGACGTCCTTGCCGGCACGGTCCTGCAGAACAAACGTAACTCCGCCGGCGGTGCCGACACCGGGAATAGCAGGTGGTGAGAAACTGAAGACAGTCCCTTCCGGCAGCTGCTTGAGTTCCTGGTTCAAACGCGACTTGATGGCTTGATATTGTTCGGCCTGGCTCTTGCGGTCATCCCACGGTTTAAGACTGACCCACAAGAAAGCGTTGTAGCTGGTCCGGACATAACTGAGCAAGCTGAAACCAACCACGCTCGTCGTGTACTGAACGCCCGGCGTATTTGCGAGAACCTTCTCTACTTGTTTCGCAGCCGCGCTGGTGCGCTCCAACGACGCCGCATTGGGAAGCTGCATGTTGATATAGAGGTAGCCCTGGTCTTCATCCGGCAGGAAGCTGGTGGGCAGATGTTTTCCCAACAGCCACGCAGCACCTCCAGCCACCGCTAGCAGCACCAACACCAGTGCGCCCTTTCGAATTACGTCGCCCGACCAACGCACAAAGCTGTCGGTGGAGCGCTCCCAGTAGCGGTTAAAGACGCGAAAGAATTTTCCGAGCGGCCCGCGAGTTTCTTTCTTGGACCTGAGAAGCAGCGCCGAAAGTGCCGGGCTGAGTGTGAGAGCGTTGAACGCGGAAAGCATTACGGAGATTGCGATGGTGAGAGCGAATTGCTGATACAGCCTGCCGGTGATCCCCGGAATGAAGATCGTCGGCACGAACACAGCGGCCAAGACCAAAGCTATACCCACAACGGGGCCGGAAAGTTCCTCCATCGCTTTTACGGCGGCATCTTTGGGAGACAGCCCTTCCTCGATGTGATGCTGAACTCCTTCAACCACTACGATGGCGTCGTCAACCACCAGTCCAATTGCGAGCACCAAGCCGAACATTGAAAGCGTATTGATCGAGAAGCCGAACAGCGGAAAGATGGCGAACGTTCCCACCAACGAAACCGGCACCGCCAGCATAGGAATCAGAGTGGCGCGCCAGTCTTGCAGAAAGAGATAGACCACAAGAATTACCAACACAATCGCGATTACAAGGGTCCAAAGGATTTCTTTCATGCCTTCCGTGACCGGCAGTGTCTGGTCGAGCGAAACGGTGTAATCGATGTCTTGCGGGAAGTGTTGCTTCATCTGGGTCATGAGCTTTCGGACGCCCTCCACGGTTTGGACAGCATTGGTTCCGGGTAACTGATACACGGCAATGGCCCCGCTGGGCTTACCATTAAGGCGAGCGATCAAGCTGTAGTCCTGCGTGCCCAGTTCGACGCGAGCCACGTCTTTGACGCGAACGGTCCCACCGTTAGGCGCTTCGCGCACGATCACATCGCCGAACTGTTCCGGCGAAGTCAGGCGGCCTTGAGCCAGCACCGCATAGGTGAACTGCTGGTTGCTCTGAGCCGGCTCACCGCCAACCTCGCCAGCTGGATTCACAGTGTTCTGCGCCTGAAGCGCGTTAACAATATCCGTGACGGTGATACCGAGCTTCGCCAATTGATCAGGCTTCACCCACAGCCGCATGGCATACTGCCCCGAACCGAATATCTGCGTCTGGCCAACACCATACAAGCGCGCGATAGGGTCGTTGAGGTTGATGTAGGCGTAATTGGCCAGGTAGTTGGAATCGTGGGTGCCGTGCGGCGAGTATAGGGCGATGATCATGAGCGGAGCCGTGGTTGCCTTCTTTAGCGTGATCCCGTAATTGTTCACCTCGGGCGGCAACTGGCCATTTGCCAGTTGCTGGCGCGATTGCGTGAGCAACAAGTCCGTGTTCGGATCCGTTTTGAGATCAAAATCCACGATCAACGTCGTTTGCTGATTCGCAGTGGCGTTGAGCGAATACATGTAGGTCATGTTGTCCACGCCAGTGACTTGCTGCTCGATGGGTACGTCAACCGATTGCTCCAGAGTCTCGGCGTCCGCACCGGGGTAATTGGCTTGCAACCGGATCTCGGGTGGAGCGATCTGTGGGAACTGAGCTACCGGCAGAGTCGCGATGCTGATCGCGCCGACGATGACGGTAAGAATCGCAATCACGATCGCGACGATGGGCCGTCGAATGAAAAAATTCGCCATGGCCTAACGCTCCTCCGTCTGTTTGTAGGGCGTGGGCGTCACCAGTTGGCCTTCTTTTGTTTTCTCGGCACCAACTGCCGCGACGCGTTCTCCCGGCTTCACCCCGGATGTGATTACCCAGAGCGTGCCCACCTTCGGCCCTACCTCCACGGTGCGGAGCTGTGCCCGGTTATCGGAGTCGATGACTGTGACCTGGTAGGTGCCTTGCTGCTGACTCACTGCCGCCTGCGGCACCAGCAGCGCTCCCGTGATGTTTCCGGTTGGCGCCTGAATGCGCGCGTACTGGCCGGGCCGTAACAGATTTTTGGGATTGGAGAATTCGCCTACGATCTGGATTGTTCCGGTGTCGGTGTTAACTTGACGGTTGGCGAAGATAATCTTACCGCGATAGGAATAGGTACTACCGTCGGCCAAGGTCAGCCGTAATGGAATTCGCGAGGCATGCGTCAGCCAATCCACGCTGCCCGGAGCGGTGCCGTCAGCCAGGCGCAGATATTCCTGTTCGCTAATCGGAAAATAGACCTTGATCGGATTCACCTGGGAGACTGCGGTGAGGACCGAAGACGTTTCGACCAGGCTCCCTACCTGCACAGTGTTGATGCCGGCGATGCCGTCAATCAGCGAAAGAACTTTCGTGTACCCCAAATTCAGCGCAGCCTGTTCGACCGCGGCCTGATCCGCTTCGACTGCCGCCTTCGCTCCAAGTTGCGCCTGCGTGTCGTTGTCGAGTTGACTCTGAGGAATCGCGTGAGCTCCCGCCTCGGGGATGTCGCGCTTCACGTTGATGTCGGCGTTGGCCAACTGGGCCTGAGCCTGCGCCAATTGCCCCTTGGCCTGATCAAGCGCCGCCTGAAACGGGCGCGGGTCGATTTCGAACAGAACTTGGCCTTCCCGGACAAATCCTCCTTCCTGGTAGTCCTTACGAATCAGATAGCCGCTCACGTGCGGTTGGATTTGAGCGTTGACGTACCCATCGAGCGTCCCCACCCATTCCCCCTCAAGCGGTACGTCTTTCTGAATCGCTGGCGTTACTTCAACCATGGGCGGCGCAGGGGGCGACGCTGAAACTACGTGGCGTTCGCATCCGGCCGCCATAGCTGCTACGAACACGAGTGCGATCAACAAACCAAACAGATTCGATAGGGAGCGTTTGCTTCGTGTACTCAAATTCTCAATGATGTGCTTGATGTAGGTTCCGCTGGCGGTGAATTGTGCTCCATCTTCCGCCAGCATGCGCAAGAGCTGCTCCCCGCTGTTGTCTATGAAGGTGACTTCATTGAGATCCACGATGCACGCGCGTCCCGTATCCGTGCGGTGATTCACCTTCCAACATGCCTTGAGCTCGTCTACCCATGGGCCGGAAAGGCGGCCGTGCAGATTCCATTTCTCTTCGGCGGCCGTTTGACTGAAGTTGATCTTCAACATGCTGTTTTCCTTGAAGCTTCTTTGTGAAAATCGCGACTGCGATTCTGTTGTGGCTCTCATGTTGTTTTCGAATCCTCAGCAATGTTCTTTCACTTCGTTCTTGTACTTCTGCTGGAGCTCGCGTTCCGCCTCCAGCCAGTCGTTCAAGTCGCAACCGTGAATCCCCCCGCGTTCAACGTGAATCTCAAACGCTCGCTTACGGATTTCCGCCGGGGATGGCCCGTTCTTCTGTTCGTCTTCCGCAACCTCTGGTGCAACGGGGCGCCCTCGCGTGTTCCAGGGATCGGTACGCAAATGTTGCGATTTCATAGTTCCTCGTCCTTTTCAAAAAAGTTTCACTTTAATGAGGTTTTCTGCCTGAGCGATCATCTGGGCTGAGCATCAGAAAAATCAGAACGCTAGCTGCGGCAATCAAGAGAACCAAAACCATGGGAGCTCCTTTGCGCGAGTTTTAAAATTCATGCGCAGGCCAGGCGATTTGCGGGCTACGGCCACCGAGATCAGGTCCTATCCGACATCGCAGCGATTCGGCTAGACTCCTTCTCGCGCGGAACAAGCGAGTTTTAACGGCGGACACCGAGAGACCCATGTGTTGGGCTGTCTCCTGGGTCGTTAACTCTCCCAGTTCCTGCAACTCGATGGCTCGCTGCATTCCAGGACTCAACTCTCCCACTGCCGTGGACAAGATTCGTACGCGTTCGTCTTGCAAATAGCTGGCTTCCGGGTCTGGGCTGGCATCGGCGATCTGGAGGGTGGGCGTTGTTCCTTCGTCGCGGCTGGAATCATCGAGCGGGAACTCGCGCAGCGCACGGCGTTTGCGCAGCAACACCAGGGCGTTGTTTATAGCAATGCTAGTCAACCATGTGGAGAACGAGGATCTACCTTCGAAGCCCAGCAAGTGGATGAACGCTCTTTGGAAAGTCTGCTGGACAATGTCCTCGGCGTCTTCCCGACTCCGTGTATAGCGGAGCGCAAGCCCAAAAATCCTTTGCCGATGGCGCTTGACGATGGTTTCAAATGCCAGGTCATTTCCACCCCTGGCAGAAGCGACCAGTTCTTCGTCCCTGGCCGAGAGTTGGGAGGAATCGACGGTCACGCCTAGTTCGTCAATCGTCTTCAATAGTCGACGGTCCATGGTGCTTCTCCTGGGTACCTTTCGAATGGGCTCCTGAGGCAACCAACATTACGTATCTGCACTCGCTGGGACTAAGGGCAAGGATTAGGCCAAATCTGCGGGAGCCGTAAGTGGTGGAATTTCAGAGGAACACGAATCGGCAGTTGAATCTGTCGAACCTAACCGGTGTTGAAACTGTTGAAGGCGTCGAAGATGGCGAAATCCTGAAAGGCCGCGATAATAGGGCCAAGCAGGTAACTTAGTCGAGCTAGCAAAAGAGCTCAGGCGCATCGACAGCAATCCCGAAAACACGCGACGCCGGAAAGCGCAACTCGAAGCGGAGCTTGAAAATCTGACGCGAGCAGTCGCCGGCGGGTTGGATTCAGCATCGCTACGTAAGGGAATTGCGGAGCGTGAAGTGGGAATCTCCGCGCTCACAGCCAGGGTGTCGGGGCGAACGAAAGTTAGCGTCCGTTCTCAAATTCGTGATCTGCGAAAATTCGTGCTCGGGAGCGTCGGCGATTTTCGCGAGCTTATCTCGGCCAACGATAATGCCGCGGCAACGCGGATGGAGCTGACAAAACACGTCAAAGAAATCGTGCTCTCACCGGGAGATGGGGGAGGAGATTAAGTACACCGGGAACTGGGACCTATTGGGTGACGGCGGCAATATGGATGGTGCCGAGGGCGGGAATTGCTCCCATCTGCCGCAGACCCTTCGCCCCGTAATCCCATTTGAAGGCTTTTTCAAACGAGTGGCCTAGCAGTTGTCAGGGGCGTGCGCAGCCTAGGCCAGTGGGCCCGATGTGCGACTGCCCGATGCGACGGAGGTCGGATCAGTCGTAAAGCGCAACGAGATTCAGGGAAGGAGTCTGCCCGATGCCGAAGGGCCACGGAACGCGAGGCTATTATCGGATTCCGACCAAGAGTCCGGCCAATCTAATAGACGGCCCTCTCGCGGAGGCCGTGCGAGCCAAGTTTGCGGACGGTTGGCCCAAGGCCCGAATCGCGCGCGAGTTTCGTCTCAACCGCCGCACGGTAATTAGAATCTGCGGTTCCACCGCTTGTCAGTCCGATCCCCCGACGCCTGACCTTGCGCCCGCATCGAGCCCGACCGTACGGTGCATCGGCTGCGGGATAACAATCCGAAAAAGCATTTTGCGCGCGCACTGGCCGAACTGCCCTGCGGTGCGAGAGGGTCAATTGTTGCTCACGGACTTCCCGATCTAAAAACGCTCACAGACTCCCGCCTGAACAGAATCGGACAGTGACAAAAGCTGACTCCTGGGATCTTCAGAACCCCTCGAAAATTCAGCACCGCAATCGCGCAACGGCCGTCAGCATTGAGGAAAGTACTCTTGGCTCGAGTTTTTGTTTCGCCCTCGAGGAGAAAACTGATTGCCCGCGAGTGCACGAATTCCTGAGCGCCTTACGCGGTCATCACACGGCGCCGTCCCGTGGCGGAATTCCAGTATCGAAAACGCTAGCGACTGGCGAACTGAGTCCTGATAAGTGGATCCGCATTTGATTGCATAAACAACGTCGGCTGCTTCGGGGGAAAGGAGCCGAACATGATCATTATAGGCGTGGATTATCACCCGAGCGACCAGTACATCGCGTTTGTCGATACCCAGACAGGAGAAGGCGACGAACGGCGATTGAACCACAGTGATGGAGAAGCCGAGAAGTTTTATCGCGAACTGGCAGCACGAGGAGCGAGCGTGCGCGTGGGGATGGAGACCACCGGCTATTTCCCGCTGGTTCGAGCGGTTACTGGCAGAACTGGGCATCGAGTTGTGGATCGGCGATGCGGCGAAGATCAAAACCAAACGAGTCCGCAAGCAGAAGACCGACCGCAACGATGCTCAGCTTCTGTTGAAGCTGCTGCTAGA
>DATNLN010000057.1:0-4824 GCA_035602855.1 Candidatus Acidiferrales bacterium | reverse complement strand
GATGGTGGGCGAACGCGGCATTACGCTTTCGGGCGGGCAGAAGCAACGAACGTCCATTGCGCGAGCGGTGCTGCGCCAGCCGAAGATTTTGATTCTGGATGACGCGCTTTCGAGCGTGGACACGGATACGGAAGAGCGGATTTTGCGCCGCTTGCGCGATGTGATGCGGGCGCGCACGTCCATTTTGATTTCGCATCGCGTTTCTACTGTGAAGAATGCGGATCAGATTGTGGTGCTGCGCGATGGACGCATGATCGAGCGCGGGACGCACCATGAACTTCTGGCGCTGGGTGGCTATTACGCGGATTTGAATCAGAAACAGATGCTGGAAGAAGAGCTGGAACGTGAATGAACGATTTCCGCGAAGAAGAGAAGTTAGGCAAGCTTTACGATTCGCAGATTACGCGGCGGCTGATGCAGTACCTGCGTCCGTACCGGCTGCAAGTGGTGCTGGCGGTTTCCTTCACGCTGGCAATCACGGCTGTAGAGATTCTGGGGCCTTTCCTGTTCAGCGTGGGGATTGACCGTTACATCATTCCCGGCTTCGATCGCACGATCCCACGTACCGCGGCCGTTCTAGGGCTGGTCTGGGTCGCGGCGGCATACGCTGGGTCAATCCTGGCAAGTTTTGGATTGCAATACGTGCAGGTGCGGATCATGCAGTGGGTCGGGCAGGAAACGATGTACGACCTGCGCAAAGAAATTTTCGAGCATCTGCAGCGGCTGCCGATGAGTTTCTTTGACCGCAGCCCGATTGGACGTTTGGTGACGCGCTCGACGACGGACGTAGACGCGCTGAATGATTTGTTCGCGTCGGGCGTAGTGGCGATGCTGAACGATTTCGTGCTGCTGTTCGCGATGGCCGTGGTTTTGTTCAAGTGGCATCCGATGCTGGCGCTGGCGACTTTTTCGCCGCTGCCGTTCATGATTCTGCTGACTTATTTTTTTCGTAATCGCGTGCGCGATGCGAACCGGCGGATTCGCACGGCAATCGCGCGCATCAATGCGTTCTTGCAAGAGCATGTGAGCGGGATGGCCGTGGTGCAGCTGTTCAACCGCGAGCATAAATCGCGCGCGAAATTCGCGGAGTTGAACCACACGCACATGGTGGCCTACAAGGATGCGATTGACGCGTTCTCGTTCTTCTATCCGGGCGTGGAATTTCTGAGTTTTGCCGGTATCGCGCTGCTCTCGTGGATCGGAGGGGTGCGCGTGATCGCGGGGACGATACAAATCGGCGTGCTGGTGGCGTTCATGATGTACGCGCAGCGATTTTTCCGGCCGATTCAGGATTTGAGCGAGAAATTCAACATTTTGCAGAGCGCTATGGCGGCTTCGGAGCGCATTTTCCGGCTGCTGGACGAGCCGGTGACGATTTTTTCGCCGGCAAAGATCCACGCGTTGCCAGCGCCGCGCGGGGAGATCGAATTCCGCAATGTTTGGTTCGCCTATCACGGCGGCGCGGAACCGAAAGAAGAGGATTGGGTGTTGCGGGACGTTTCCTTCCGCGTGGAGCCTGGGCAGACGCTGGCGATTGTGGGGCACACGGGCGCCGGGAAGACGACGATCATTCAGTTGCTGCTGCGGTTCTACGACATACAGCGGGGCGAGATTTTGCTGGATGGCGTGGATATTCGCGAGCTGGATGTGCAGGATTTGCGTCGACTGTTTGGAATTGTGTTGCAGGATCCGTTCCTTTTCACCGGCACGCTGGAAACGAACGTGAAGCTGGGCACTACGACGATTGATCGCACCGGGACCGAGCGCGCGTTGCGCGAAGTGGGGCTGGGCGGGTTTCTGGATGCGCAGCCAGCGGGCGTGGCGACGCCTGTCACCGAGCGCGGGGCGACTCTTTCGGTGGGGCAGCGGCAACTGGTGAGCTTTGCGCGGGCGCTGGCGCATGATCCGAAATTTTTGATTCTCGATGAAGCGACCTCCAGCGTGGATACGAAGACGGAGTTGATGATTCGCGAGGCGCTGGACCGTTTGCTGAAGGGGCGCACGGCGGTGGTGATCGCGCACCGGTTGAGTACGATTCAGCATGCGGATCGCATACTTGTGTTTCACAAGGGGCGTTTGCGCGAGCAGGGATCGCATCAGGAATTGCTTGCGCTGCACGGGATTTATTACCGTCTCTATCAGCTCCAGTATAAGGAGCAGGAGTTGATTGCTTCGCTGCCCAGTGGAAATGCACCGGGATTTTCACAGCCGCTGCCTGCCGATGACTGACGGGCGTGAAGCGGATCTGGCTCTGGGTGTGGCGAGCCTGCGTGACGAACCTAAAGTTAGTACTTCAGCGGCTCAAGCCAGCTGTTTTTGCGCTGATTGTGTCCTGGCGGAAGCCACCACCTACAGGTATTTTCGAACCCTGCCTCGGCCTCCCGTGCTTCCACTTTTGACCTTGATCATCCCCGCGCTACAACTTCGGTCCACTGAAAATTATTCGCTCTGCTGCAGCGAGCCGGCTCGATGAGCGAGCGCCAGGTGCTGATTTCCGCGGGCGAAGCGTCCAGTGACATGCATGCGGCGCGCCTGGCGACGGCGCTGCGGGCGCGGGTCGATGCGAATTTTTTTGGCATGGGTGGACCACGCATGAGCGATGCCGGCGTGGAACTGATCGCCGACTATCACGAAGTGGCGGTGGTGGGTATTACCGAAGTGTTGCACAAAATTCCAACCGTGATCGGAGTGCAGAATCGGCTGGCGCGCGAGGCTGCGAAGCGGGGCGCGGCGCTGGCTGTGCTGGTGGATTCACCAGGGACGCACCTAGGCGTGGCTCGGCGGCTGAAGAAAGTTGATATTCCGGTGGGATACTTTATCGGGCCGCAAGTGTGGGCGTGGCGCGCGGGGCGGGTGCGCGTGGTGAAGCGGCTGGTGCAGCGCATGGTGGTGATTTTTCCATTCGAAGAGAATATTTATCGCGCTGCGGGAGTACCGGTGGATTTTGTGGGGCATCCGCTGGTGGATACGGTGCGGGCCACGCTGTCGCGCGCGGAATTCGCGGCTCAGCAGGGGCTGGATGCGGGGCGGCCGATCGTGACGATTTTGCCGGGCAGCCGTCCGAACGAGATTGCGCAGAATTACGCGCGAGTGATTGCGGCGTGCGAACGCATCGCCCCGGCGGGGAATGTGCAATTCGTGCACGCGGCAGCGCATGGGCTGAGCGCGGATTTTTTCGCGCGTTATGCCACTGCCGGTATCCCGATCAAACGAGTAGAGAACGCGACGTACAATGCGCTGGCAGCTGCTGATTGCGCAATTGTCGCGAGCGGCACGGCGACCGTGGAAGCTGCCTTGCTGGGGACGCCTCTGGTCGTGGTGTACCGCGTGGCGCCGGTTACTGCCTCGATTCTGCGGCACATGATTCGCACGCCGTTTATCGGCATGGTGAATTTGATTGCAGGCAGGCGGGTGGCGCCGGAATTGATTCAAGACGATTTCACGGCAGAGCGGGTCGCGACGGAAGTGCGGCGCCTGCTGGATTCGCCCGATGCGCGCGCGGAGGCGAAAGCGGGGCTGGCGGAAGTGCGCGCGAAACTGGGACCGGGCGGAGCGATTGAGCGCGCAGCGGACATTTTTGCCAGGATGATGTAACCTTTTGTAAGGGGGCAACTGGCAGTGGGTATTTTGTATCTGAATGGATAGGGGTTGTCCCTTTACGAGTGAGGTACTGGGTTCTTGTTCAAATTCTGGCTCAGGTTCGACCGATTTGCCGCCGTGGCTGCCGTCGTTGTGACGGTCTTGATTGCGTCATTGCTTTGCGCGAACGCCGCTCTGGCGCAGACTCCGCAGGGATTTCCCTTCCGCGCGACCTACTACGAAGTGGAAGTGTTGCTGCATCCCGAAGACCAGACGATTTCCGCGCAGGCCAAAGTGGAATTGATCGCGCAGCAGCCGGCGCGCACGGTGGTGGTGGAGCTGCATCAGGATTTGCGCGTGAATTCGGTGAAGCTGCTGAATGGCGGCATGCTGGAATTTGAGCGCGACAATCGCTTGCCGCTGCTGCTGACGATTGGATTGCCGGACGTGGTGGCGCCGGGAAAGACCGTGACGCTGGTGTTCGATTACACCGGGCCGATTTCGAGCGAAGAAGATAGTCCCACGCGCGGCGTGCGTTTTGCTTCGGTGGACAAGACCGGAGCGTACCTACTGTTGCCGGCGCGGTGGTTTCCGCTGACGAACTACCCCAGCAATCGGTACACGGGGAAATTCAAAATTGATGTTCCGGACACTTTTGCGGTGGCGGGGACTGGCAAGGCTGATCCTCCGACCCTGTCGCCCGGAATTGGCAAAGGCGCGGCGGGACAGGCGTCTTATGTGTTTCACTGCGATCATGCGGCGCCGGTGGGCACGTTCGTCGCGGGAAATTTGCAGCTGGCGCCGGTGCAAGCCGAAGGCTTCAACGTTTCCATCTTTACGCCGCCGGCGCAGGCGAACACGGCGAACTCCTATGCGACTTCGCTGGCGCACATCTTCAGTTATTATTCCGATGCCTTTGGGCCGCTGGAGCCACGCGAGAACGAGCCGCCGCTGACAATCGCGCAACTGCCCGACGGAACCGTGCCGGGATTTGCCGCGCCGGGATTGATGCTGATCAGCGCGCGGCAGTGGGGCACGCGCGCGAATGAGCGATTGCTTTCGCAGCTGGCCGCGGAACAGTGGTGGGGCGATCGCGTGCTGCCTTCGACTGCTTCGGATACGTGGCTGACGGACGGGCTTTCGCGCTACGCGGAAGCGATGTATGCAGAGCAGAGCGATGGCAGCGCGGGGCTGCACAAGGCGCTGGAGGATTTTGCGGTGGGCGCGCTGATGTACGAGGATACG
>DATNLN010000046.1:0-25987 GCA_035602855.1 Candidatus Acidiferrales bacterium | reverse complement strand
ATGCGGCAGAGATTGATTGTCCTCCGCAAGTGCGAGCTTAGCCAAGCCAAAGTCGAGAATCTTAGCCTCGCCTCGATTAGTGACAAAAATATTTGCCGGTTTTATGTCGCGATGAATGATTCCTTTTTCGTGGGCGGCTTGCAAACCGTCGGAAATTTGAATGCCCAGAGTCAGCAGGTCATCAGTTGTGAACGGAGCGCTAGGCAGCAAGGCAATCCGGTCCCGCAGCGTTTGGCCTTCGAGCAACGGCATCACCAGGAAGGGCTGGCCTTCGTGCTCGCCGAACTCGTAAACGCTGCAGATGTTAGGGTGGTCCAGTGCGGAAGCTGCCCGGGCTTCGCGCTCGAAGCGCTCCAGCGCTTTCGGGTCTTTGCTTAGTTCCTCGGGAAGAAATTTCAACGCGACCCGCCGACCCAGCTTCAGGTCCTCGGCTTTGTACACCAATCCCATGCCCCCGCCGCCCAAGATCTCCAGTACGCGGTAGTGAGAGACTTTCTTGCCAAGCAGATTCGCCGAAGCGGAGGGAGTTGAATTCTCCATCCGCTGCACCGGAGCAATGAAGCGGTAGCCGCGCCGGGGCAAGGTTTCAATAAAGCGCGGATGCTCGGCGGAATCCCCCAGTACGTCGCGCAGCCGGTTGACTGCTTTGTTCAGGCCTTGATCGAAATCTACGAACGTGTGGGAAGACCACACCCTTTTTCTTAGCTCATCGCGGGTAACGACGCGGCCGGGCCGTTCCAGCAACGCAGCCAGAATATGAAAGGCCTGCTCTTGAAGAATCGTTGTCTGTCCGTTGTGCCGCAGTTCCGCGGTTTGGAGGTCCAGCTCGAACTCTCCGAAGCGAAACGATTCGGACGCGGTGTGTGGCGTCATGAGCATTCCACCGGGCTTCGGTCAGCTTACCACTGGCGCAGGCGCTGGGCACTGGAAAGAAGCTTAGTCCAAGTAGATGAAGATAAGCCGCTTACTTCATGTCAGCCAGATGTCAGCCGGAAGGAAGCGCCGCGCCATTGACGCTGGGGGCAAACCGGCCCAGGGTAACCCCTCAAAGCGGCAGTCGGGCACTTCCCACCCAGGCCATAACAGCGGAACCGACGGCCAGAAAAAAGGAGAGGCGTATATGAAATTCCGAAAACTGACGTACATGGGCGCGATCACGTTCACCTTAATGAAATCAAGAATGTTGTTATTGATTGCGGTTGTCACTCTGTCTGCCGCGCTGGTGTCGTCGAATCCGCTGGCTGCGCAGGACAAACAAGATCACCTTCACCGTACTCTGGGTACAGGAAATGACGCGCTTGCCACTCAATCCCAATCGTCTGCCCTTGGCGGCAGGGGTTCGTTCAACCTCAACTACTGGAGCCTTCTCTCCCAGGTGGTGGACGACCAGAATGGGGCCCCTTCTGTTGATCCCCTAAGCCTCCAACCCCCGGCGATTCTAAATAACGACAACCCCGCCGCTGATCCTAGGGGCAACTACCACGCCTACAAGGCCTGCTGGAAGGTAGCCCACCCTGGGCCACTGGACCCGCCGGGTACGGCCATCAAGTGCTACAGCAGTCCTGCGACGTTCGAGCTGGGCGACGGGAGCCTCGCCAGCAACCCCAATGGCAACCCCGACGAGACGTTTGGCGGCTTGCCGTGTCCCTTGACAGGCACGCAGCAGTTTCTATGGGTCGACCAGCTCACCGCCTACTGGAACGCCGTTCGCTTTTACAATGCAAGCGAACAGCTGATCGAGGGCTATCGCCTCGAAGCCTATGCCGGCAGGATTTACAACTACACGACCGGCAAGTCGATCCCCGCCTGGATGGACTACGTCAGCACGTATCAGGAAGAGCCCGGCCCCGATGGGACCGACAGTAATCTGCAGTGGGGTTACTACGGAAATGACTTCTCAGCCCAAGCGGGTAATACACCTGTCTTCACGCCGCAGTGGGGCATCATTACCTACACCCCCGATTTCGCGTCGGTCATTGAGGAGCTAGGACCGCATCCGCTTGATGATTACCTCAACACGGGCGGGACCGCTGGGCTTGCTCCCATCTGCACCGCAATGGAATAGACCTCGATCGCGAATCCCCCACCAGAGGTATGAGATGTGGGGCTCAAAGCGGCTTGGGTTGGGTGTGGAGCAGCTCGCGAGCAGCTCGCGAGCTGCTCTCGGAGCTACCTGAAGGTGGCGGCCTACAAGGAGGAAATCGTGAAAAAGAATCTGACCATATACATCGCACTGACCTCACTCGCCGCGCTGGCGACCGCGGCCGGGCTTGTTGCGCAGGACAACCCAGATCACAAACACCGGCACCACCACTACAAGCTCATTGACATGGGGACGTTCGGGGGGCCCGAGAGCTACATGAGCCCCTACCAATACGGCGGTCCGTTTCAAGCCTTGAACAACGCCGGAGCGTTCTCGTCCTGGGCGGATACGTCCACGCTGGATCCCTTTGGACTTTCGGGCAACAGCGGCGACCAAAACTTCTGTTTTAACTATGACGGAACACCGTGCTACGCCTCTCGCGCATTTCAGTGGCAGGCTGGTGTCAGGTCCGAACTCCCAGAGCTGCACAAAGGCCTGAGCAGTGCTGCTGCGTGGATCAGCGCAAACGGTCTGATTGCCGGGACTTCACAGAATGGCGAACTGGATCCGCTGGATCCGGGCTCGCCCCAGAATTTCCCGGAGAATCGTGCCGTGCTGTGGCGCGACGGCAAGATCATCGATCTCGGAACTTTGCCCGAAGGGGGATACGAAAGTGAAGCCGAGTCCGTCAACAGCCGTGGCCAGGTTGTCGGAGTGACAACCAATACAGTCCCCGATGCTTATTCATTCTTTCAATTGTCGTCGCAATTTAACCATTTCGATCCATATCCGTATCCATATCAGGAAAGAGCCTTTCTTTGGCAAGACGGAGTGATGACCGATTTGGGTACTCTCGGCACCGGAACTGATGCCTGGGGCATGGCGATCAATGAGCGAGGGCAGGTCGTCGGCATCTCGTACACGAACCAGACACCGAACCAGGTCGCGACTCCGTGTGCTTTCGGGGGAGCGCTAATCCCAACTCAAGATCCGTTCCTTTGGGAGAACGGCAAAATGATCGACCTCGGAGGTCTGGGAGGTACCTGTGGCTTCCCATACTGGCTAGACAACCACGGTCGGGTGGTCGGCGCATCCGACTTGGCTGGAGACCAGTTGCAACACGCCTTTTTGTGGACGAAGGCCAAGGGCATGCAGGATTTGGGTACGTTGGGCGGGAGTGACTCAGCGGCCTCGCTGATCGATGATTTTGGGGAAGTTGTCGGGCAATCTTACTTGGCAGGTGACAACCAGCTCGATGCGTTCCTCTGGGATGGAAAGATGCACGACCTCGGGGCCATCAACGGCTGTGCCTCTGCGTTTGCGATTAACTCCAACAGGCAAGTTGTCGGCAATTGGGGGAATAACGGCTGTGGTCAAGGTGCATTCCTGTGGGAGGACGGGGGCCCTATGGTTGACCTTGGCACGCTCTTGTCTTCCAAAACCGACCTCTCTCCACTGGGGGCGGTTAGCATCAACGATCGCGGAGAGATTGCCGGACACGGACAAGCACCTAGCGGTCACGGCCGTGCGATCCTGCTGATCCCTTGCGACGAGAATCACCCCGATGTGGAAGGTTGCGACTATAGCCTTGTTGAGACCACTGCGGCAGACGCAGAGGCGAGTCGGTAGCGTCAACGTGGGCCGACAACGAGCTTGACGGTGGCGTCTCCGAGCTTATCCGAATACCCCAGTCCGTATGTCAGACCGAGTGTCTTCAGCACGTTCAATACTTCTCGAGGCGCACTGGGAAGCTGAGTGACAAGCTGACCCGGCACACCAGGAATAAATACTGCCACATCGCATCCGTTCGGGTTGACTGCTATTGCGGCTTGAACGTCTGGGTCCTCCATCGTCCATCCAGAATCTTTTAGTGCGCCGTAAAGGGCTTTCGCTAATCCCCACGTGTCTGTATCAGTTGAATAAGCCCACACGATGACACGCGCATGGTCGTTCGTTAGCATCGGAATAATCTCATCGTGTTGTTGCTGAGTAATCCGTCTGGAGAGTGGCCCAAAATTGTAGACCCTTTGATCTCCGAAATTGGGTGCGGCGTTTGCTATTCCGTTTGGAGCAATGGCTTGGATCATCGGCGGGGGGTCTTCGTCGCGCGCGCTTGGCCGACCACTGCCGATACCTGTTTCGGCGGTGTTGCAGGTACCGGCTGATGCTGGGCGCGCGCGGCGCCGGAATGCTGATCTTTGGGTCGGGCTTTGGCTCTGGGTCCAGCCCAAAATACGATTCGAAGCTCGGGCACCGTAACCATCACCACTAACGTCAAGACCGCGATCAGGATAATGGCAACGCCTATCAACAGCGCATGTACCAAGTGGGTTTCGACTTCCAGGCCGGAGTCGTAACCGCGGAGGTGAACGAGTCGGTGGAGAACAAAACCTGCGACTGAGCCATGAACGCGGTCTTCGTTTCCGGAACGTCCGCTGCGAAATCGGAATGGAAGGCTGCTGGGTCAATGTAGAGGTAGCCATCGGCGGTAGCTTTGATCCCCGTGCCGGCTGGGGGCACGGCTTTCTCGATGGTGGCAGAACTTTCCCCGCTGTCCAGCGCGAAGGCGTTAATATAGACAAGGGCGGCGACTTTTGGATCGTTGCCGGCCTCGGTGATAACGGCTCCGCCGTAGCTGTGGCCGACGATAACCACGGGCCCGGACTGCCGATCGATCATCGCAGTTGCGAACTTGACGTCTTCGGCAAACGAGGTCTCCGGCTGCTGCACGACAGCCACCGTGTACCCGTCGTTCGTGAGAATGTTGAAGACAGCTTCCCAGCCGGAGCCATCGGTGAATGCACCGTGGACCAGAACCACATTCTTGATGCCGCTTGGCCCCGCCGCAGCAACTCTACCAGTCCTCTCCAGCAGCAGAGTCGTGCCCATCAGCACAGCAGCGAGCGTTACAACCGCATATTGTTTCTTCATGATTAGTCTCCTCGCTCCTATTCAATTTGAGCTTCGATGTATCAATCAAGCCCGAGGGCTTGCGATTGCCGGTATAACAAAAAGCCCGTTGAAACGGTTCCGGATCGTCTTTCGGCCGGTTTCGAGTAGCAACGTGTGAATGTTAACAACCGAGCTCAACCGCCGAGAGCAGGTGACTGCGCCCAAGTCCTGGCCCAACTCCCGTCGCGAGACGCGAGCCAAGGTCGATTACCAGGTCGCAGCACCTACGGAATCAAGGACGCCCACCTGGCAGCGAGCGACCATGGCTCAGCTAAGACCGCGGATGGAAGGATGGCGACCGAGGCGGCCCGGTGACAAGGTTTGGATCCACCGACAGGAAAACAAAAACTCATTGACTCCGACCGGCCTTCTCATAGAAGGATTTGAGAATCCCTGCCTTGCGCCGGCACACGTACCACGCATCGGAAGCCGCAAAACCGAATGGAAAGTTCGACCCGTCCCACCCAATTTGAGTCTTCACATCCCGCCCAGGCATCTACTTAAACAGAGAGGCCGAGAAACAACCGGCGAGGGGGCGCAAATGTACGTCATTGCGGGTGCGACGGGAAACACGGGAAGCATCGTGGCGGAGAGGCTGCTTGCAAGAGGAGCAAAGGTGCGCGTCATAGGCCGTGACGCGAAGCGGCTGGAACGATTTACGCAGAAGGGAGCAGAAGCATTCGTCGCTGATGCTACCGACGCGGGCTCGCTGACGAAGGCCTTCTCGGGCGCGAAGGCAGCCTACGCGATGATCCCACCGAATAGTGGCGCACCGAATGTTCGCGCTTACCAAGAACAAGTGAGCGACGCCTTGGTGTCCGCGATCGTGAAGAACGGCCTAAAACATGCCGTCGTTTTGAGTAGCTTCGGTGCGGACAAATCGGAGAAAACGGGCCCCGTGGTCGGCCTGCACAGTCTTGAAGAAAAACTCAACGGAATCCCCGAATTAAATGCACTTTACCTGCGAGCCGGGTATTTCATGGAAAACATGCTGCCCCAGGTTGGTGTGATTAAGTCTTTCGGAGACATGGCTGGACCAGTCAAGGGCGATCTGCGATTGCCGATGATCGCAACGCGTGATATCGGGGCAGTGGCTGCTCATGCCTTACTGAAGCTCGATTTCGAGGGGAAACACCCGCGCGAACTACAAGGAGCCGGCGATGTTACATATAACGAAGTTGCCAGAATCGTTGGCGATGCAATTGGCAAGCCCGACCTGGCGTATAAGCATATGCCTGCAGAACAGTTGAAGCCTGCTCTGTTGCAAATGGGAATGTCCTCCAGCATGGTGGATCTTTTGTTAGAAATGGCAGAGTCCCTGAATTCCGGATACATGCGTACGCTCGAACCGCGCTCACCAAAAAACACTACTCCGACGAGTCTCGAGACGTTCGTAAGCGAGGTATTCGTACCGACGTATCGGACCACAAAGGCGGCTCGCGCTTAGTTTCGTACTGGCCCTGGATTCCAGCTCGGCGATTTGTTTAGGATCCGCGAGATTTTTCAATTATCCGGTAACGCGTGCGCTTGCGCCGCATTGCGGCAGATTGCAGTCGGGCTTCTTGGCTTCGCGCAAAAACTGCTCACGCTCCGGCGTCATCAAATATCTACGAAGCGCACCTTGGATATACGTGTGGCGCGGCGGCCAGCTGCGTAATCGAGGACGGAGAGAACCGCGCTCAGTACGTTTAGGACGGTTTTCCTCGAAAGCTTCCTCCTCAGTACGGCCGCAAATTCCTGAAACGTTGCAATGTCAATCGAGTGAGGGTTCTTCCAGGGCGTGACAAAATCCTGATCGGCATCTCGGACTTTGGCGGGGTCGCCATGGATGAGGAGGCGCGAGCCTCCGCTGTTTGAGTGTCGTCGCCGATTCAGTGCAATCCCACGGAGCCTCGCACGGATTCGATCAACTTGGCCGAATCGTAACCGACTCCATCTTTGAAGACGACCTCTACTTTCTCAATGTCGGCGATGTTCGACGATGGATCACCTCTGATGACCACCAGGTCCGCCTGCTTACCGGGAGCGAGCGAGCCAATGCGCTCGGACTCTCCAAGGAACGCGGCGCCGTTCGCGGTGGCGATGTGAATGGCTTCCAGAGGTGTGAAGCCTCCCTCGACGAGTAACTCCAATTCGCGTTGGTCGCCGAATCCGGCTACGTTGCCGCCGTTGCCCGTGGGATCTTCGCCCGCCAGCAGCAGGCCGCCCGCTTTCACGAAATCGCGCTCGAATTGCATTTCTTTACGGAGCAGCTCGGTCCACGAGGACTGCCGCCCTTCTTCATTCACACGCGCGCGAGCAGCCAGGTAGTCTGTGCGCGAAGCAGGTTGCAGTACCTCGAGGACGCGGGTTTGAATGGGCGACCGAAACGGGACGTAGGTTTCGAAGACGGGCAGCGTGGAGGTGATCGCGACGTGATGGCGGACAAGATCGCGGATCAGCTGTTGCACGGGATCGCTGTCGAGATCAAGCTGAACCAGACTTGCGTCGATCGACTCTCGCGACGGACAGACGTCGGGTGTTTTGTCGGGTACGAATTCTGCATCCTCAACCAGCCCATGCTCAAGGCTGTCAATCCCCAGGGCCACGGCTTCGCGAAAACCAACCGCGCAAAGATGTCCGGCGACCGTGAGACCGCGCTCGTGAGCCGCCCGGATTGCGGCAGCCAGCTCCGCGCGGGTTATGTACATATAGGCTTTGAAGGAGGTCGCGCCTTTGTCCGCCCACTGCTCAACACTCTTTCTTGTTTTCTCGGGAGTAGAATTTCCGTTCATGTACGGCCCGGTGATATGCATCTTGGGCCCGACGACCCAACCATCGTCAATTTGATCCTTCAACCGGAGATCAGCAGACGGATCGATGGCGCCCGCAGTCCGAATCGTGGTTACGCCAGCGGCGAGATAGAGGCGAGGAAAGCTGAACCCCATTTCGCTCACCGCAAAGCCTGAAAAGCTAAACAGATTCTTCACGCCCCCGTAAAACATGTGGTCGTGCATACCCACCAGTCCAGGAATGACGCTGTAACCTGTGAGGTCAAGTACTTGAGCGGAACGGGGCAGGGGAGTCGCCAGTGCGCTACCAATGGCCTGAATCCTGCCGTTGGAAAGGACAACCGTAGAATTTTCGAGAGGAGGAGCGCCCGTGCCGTCGATTACGCGGACATGCGTGAGCGCAACCAGTGGGGAGTTCACGCGAACATACGACCTAACGCCATATCCCGGCCAGGCGGGCAGCAGCGCTTGCCGGATCGGCCACATGAACAGCACTGCTGCGATGACCACTGCTAGGACCAAGGGGATGTTTTTCCGCTGCACGTTGCCTCACGTTCCCATCTCCCGAGCGACGGTCTGCCGGCTGGTCAGTGAATCGGCCGGACCGAAATCGCACGCAGGTAATCTAGAAAAAGCAGTTCCTCTCACCGAAACGAACAATTGGCAGGCTGCCGCCTAACTTGCAGGTCCACGCTGTGGTTCGTCACCCGAGCGTCGTTCGCAACGCAACTGGCCTAGCCACGCAGGATGAACTGGACGACTACCAGAACGCCGAGAAAGAGCAGGATTCCAAGCAGAAACCACTCGCCCGCTCCTTGCTTCAATTCGCTTCGGTTCATGCGAGCGCCCGCCGTAGCGGTCAACGTCACCGCTGGAAAATTAGGCCCATTAGAGTTGTCCGTTGGCTTTCAAACGCGTCCCTCAGGTTTAGGATTGCGGGACGCCAGTACGATGAGGATATGCTCTTGACCATTTCCGCCTCTTAACTCTGGGTGGATTGGCCCGAGGGAGCGCTCCGGCGTGCATCGCAGTGAGCGTCCCGCGACCGGAAGCTACGCCCTGGTTCCTGTGGAAATCAAGCAGAAAGGTACGGAGCGAGCTGATGAAAGGTCGGTTTCCGGTAAGCGCGTTACGGACTACTGAAACTTAAAAAGTCAAAGGTTAGAAGCTAAATCCTATTCGTAGCGCAGGGCGATCATGGGATCGACGCGGGTGGCGCGACGCGCAGGGAAATAGGACGCTGCGACTGCTACAAGACTCAGGAGAAGCGAAACGGCAATAAATGTAAGGGGGTCGTATGCGCTGATTCCGAAGAGAAAGCTTTGCAGCAGGCGCGTCAGAACCAAAGCTGCCACCAATCCAAGGCCAACACCAAATAGCGCGAGCCGCAACCCTTGGCCAACGACGACGCGGAATACATCCTGCGGCTGCGCGCCCAGCGCCACA
Source organism: Candidatus Acidiferrales bacterium (assembly GCA_035602855.1). Taxonomy (GTDB): domain Bacteria; phylum Acidobacteriota; class Terriglobia; order Acidiferrales; family UBA7541; genus Palsa-295. The sequence continues at coordinate 16,735 of DATNLN010000046.1, read as the reverse complement.
CGAACGCCAATTTCACTGGTGCGCTGGGTTACGGTATAAGACATCACCCCGTAAACGCCGACCGCCGCGAGCACCAGAGCGAGTATCGCCAGGATTCCGATGAGCCACGTACGAAAACGGGGCTGCGCCACCGTGGTGACCATGTTCTCTTCCATGGTGCGAACTTTCACCAGCGGCTGATTGGGATCAATCTCCGCGAGTGCGCTGCGCAGTGCCGACGTTTGCAGCGAGGGATCGCCTGCCGTGCGCATTACCAACGAAAGCTGGAACACCGGCAAAATCAAATCCGCCTGCCGATAGGGCAAGTACATTTCCGCCTGCGGGTCAGTGCCGAGGCCGAAATGAACATCGCCGACAACGCCGACGATTTCCATGGTCGGCACTTCCTTGTCGGGCAGCGCGCCGAGCTGCAGCCGCTTTCCGAGCGGATTCTCATCGTGGAAAAAAGTGCGAGCCATCGTGGCGTTGATCAGCACGACCGCCGGCGACTTGTCATTGTCCGCGCGCGTAAGAAATCTGCCTTGCAGCAACGGCACACCCAATGTCTCGAGATAATTCGGAGTTATGGTGCGGTACCCTGCCGCGACAAACTCATGCGGCGATTTCGGAGGACGCCCGGTGATATTGAAGTGGATGATCGAACCGCCCCCGCTGACGGGAAGAAAAGAAGCCGCAGCGGCCGATCGAACACCAGGGAGCGTCTTGGCGCGCTCGACCAGACGGTCGAAAAACTGGTAGCGATCTTCCGGCTTGGCATAGGCCGTCGGCGACAGAGGAACGTCAGCGACCAGAAGATGATCGGGCTCAAAACCCGGCGGCACCTCTTGCAATCGCGAAAAGCTTCTCAACAGCAGCCCAGACCCAACGAGCAGCAGCATCGCCAGCGCAATTTCCAAAGTGACCAGCGCACCGCGCAGCACATGCTGGCCGGGCCCAGCCGTCGAGCCGCGCGAGCCCTCCTTCAGGGTCTCGCGCAAATCCAACTTCGCCGTGCGTAGTGCCGGCACAATGCCGAAGAGCAATCCGGTGAACAGCGAAACCACCCCAGTAAAAGCCAGTACCCACGGATCCAATCCAATCGGCGTGCCCGGCGGGATGCTGTCGGCCGCGATCTTAGGCAAGAGCCCAACGGCAGCCCAAGCCACGATCACACCCAGCAGGCCGCCCGCCACGGAAAGGAGAACACTCTCGGTGAGAAGTTGCCGGATGACCCGGCCGCGGCTTGCGCCCATCGCCGTGCGGATGGCGACTTCCCGGCCGCGAGAAGTTGCGCGGGCCAGCGAGAGGTTGGCGACGTTTGCGCAGGCGATCAACAGTACAAAACTCACTGCGCCGAGCAGAAGCAGGAGCGCGGGACGCGAGTTCTGCACAATCTGGTCCTGCAGGCCTACAACATCCGCACTGGTTCCCGTGTTGTAATCCGGATACTGCTGCTCGAGCCGCTTGGTGATTCCCAGCATTTCAACACGGGCTTGCTCTCGGGACACGCCCTGCTTGAGCCTGGCGAGCGGAATGATGCCGGGATGCCAGTTGCGATCGTCAGGGAGCGTTTTCGCCCAAGGCATAAACGGCAAGTACACATCCGCAGGCTGAAGAATCTGGAAGCCGTTCGGCAAAATGCCAACGACGGTGTAGGGCTGCAAGTCCAGGTGGATCGTCTTGCCAATGATGTCTGGAGAGCCGCCAAAGCGCCGTTGCCACAAACCGTAGCTGAGGAGTGCAACCGGCATGGCGCCCGCGCGATCCTCCTCTGCGAGAAAATTGCGGCCGACCTGCGCGTTAATTCCGAGCATGGGAAAAAGTCCCGCCGTGGCCATGCAAACATTCAGGCGGTCGGGTTCTCCGGCGCCCGTCAGCGTGATGGAGCCACTGCGGGTCGCTTCCATTGCTTCGAAGGAGCGGCTCTGGTCGCGCCAATCCAGATAATTTTCACGGGAGGTGGAAATTACGGGAAATGGACTTTTTTCCGCTATCAGAACCAGCCGGGAAGGATCGCGAAAAGGAAGCGGGCGAAGAAGCACGCCGTTCACAACGCTGAAAATGGCGGTGTTCGCACCGATACCGAGCGCCATCGTGAGTATGGCGATTGCGGTGAAGCCAGGATTCTTGCAAAGCGTGCGAACGCCGTAGCGCAGGTCCCGAATCAACGTCCGCATACCACCTCCCGTTTCTCAACCAAGATGCACAGTGGACTAATCGTACCCCAGCTTGGATATGTCATTCCAATTCATCCGACTGCTCTGAGCGCCTCGCCGGTTTTCTGTTCTTTTCTACCAAGCTCGGACACATTTCTCCGGCGGCGCACGAACTGCATCTTTTTCTAGCGCTTCTGTTTCTCTGTGTCACCTTGACTGTCTCCAGCCACACGACTCGTGCCACCCAATACAGGTTGCTACCTTCCGTCCCATCCGCTCGGTTCCTTCTGTCGCAGTTGACCCGCGTTACTTTCGGTTTGGCCCGTCATATTGAGCGCTGTGAGATGCGCGATGCTAAGATTGCTCAGCGTGCCGCGACTCAGCCAACGCGTATCGGGCGCCACACTGCTGGCAATCCACCGGAAATTCCCGCCTCGCATCGGTCACGAACACTCAAATGGCCTTTATGACAATCAGAGTCATATCATCGTGTTGAGGAGCACCCGCAACGAATGCGTCCGCTGAGGCCATGAGGCTATCCAGTATCTCTTGGGACGACGCGGATTCGGTTGTTCGGAGCGCAGCGATCAGGCCGCTCACGCCCCATTCCTCATCTGATGCGCTCATCGCTTCGCTAATGCCATCGGTGAACGCAACCAACAGATCTCCCGCATCAAGTCGTAGTTGTCCCTGCGCCCAAGACCCATCTGACATCAAACCGACGACCGTGCCACCTTCGTCTAGGCGCAGCAGGTCAGTGCCTATACCGGCTGCTCGCAACAGAATAGGCGAGTTATGTCCGGCATTTACATATGTCAGGACGCGCGTTGATGAATCCAAGACGGCCAAGAAGAACGTCGCATAGCGATCCGAGGCGGAGCTTTCATACACCAAGCGGTTGAGATTTGTGATCACGGCGGTGAGATCGGTATGGCTGTCAATTGCCTGGCCACGAAGGAAGGCGCGCAGTGTCGCCATCAGCAGGGCGGCTGAGATGCTTTTGCCGGAGACATCTCCGATGGCGATGACCAGAACAGTATCCGATACGGGGATGAAATCGTAATAATCGCCACCGACGACCAGGGCGGGCCGGCATTTTGCTGCGTAATCGAGCCCGGGCAAGCGAGGAAACTCCTGCGGAAAGAGGCGCTCTTGCACCTCGCGCGCAAGCTCCAGCTCGCGATTGCGTTTCTCGCGTGCGGCAGCCTCGGCCTTGATTGCTTCGGTGAGTCTGCCATTCTCCAACGCAAGGCCGGTTTGTGCGGCGACTGAATCCAGCAGCCGTATGTCCGTTTTCGAGAAGGGCTCCTCGGAGCGTTTGGGACTCAGACTCATGATGCCGAGCACTTTGTCGTTCAGAGACAAGGGCAACAGCAGCTCTGGCTTCAGTTCTTGGAGCGCAGCGCGCTCGTCGTTGTCGGTAAGCTGCACCCAGGACTCTGCGTTGTCGAAGTCGACCAGAGCATGTTGCGTTTTGCTGAGGCGCCTGACGGTCAGGCTCTGGTCGGACAGGCAGGTGGCTGGAAAGGCGGGATAGCCGAGCGCATAAGCCGGGCGAAACGCGCCGTTGCCCTCCAACAAGATGGCGATGCGGGGCACATGCAGGGCATCGGCAATACGAGTGGCGACGGTCTCCAGTAGCGGGCCGATCTCGGTCATGCTGCGCACTTTGGCGGCGAGATCGGCGAGGATGGCATCGGCCTCGTAGGCTTCGCGAAAGAAGCGGCGGTCGATCCAGCCGCGCAGGCGCTGCGCAAATCCGCGCACGCCGCCAAGCAAGACGAAACCAAGCGAGATAAAGGCAACTCGCAAGGCAACGCCGGTATTCGCGCTCATGCTGGCGGCGGCAATGATGATCGCAATGCTGATGACAACTTGTAAGACTCGGATGCTACCAGTGGCAAGCACGTACTGCATGCCCTGACGCACCACTACTCGCACGTCCATGGCGCGATCGACAACGATTACATAGGCCATGGTCAGCGGAAAAATGGCTAGCATTGCGATGGAAAGAGCCCCGTACCAACCGTGAAAGCCGATGCCCCGCGCCCTGAAAACGATAACGAGGATGAGGAATGGCAGCAGGCCCAATATGGATGCGGTGTCGAGAAGGAGCAGACGGCGGCGCGCATCAGGGTTGACCGCGGTCGCCGTCTTATAGAAAAGGCAGACGAAGAATACGGCGATCGTGATGAGTTCGAGGACTGTGCCGGGTGTGGCGATGAGCTGCAACGCCGGCCGAAACGCCAGAGTGACCGCTTGATGATGTAACAGCAGGCCAAGAACGAAGCCTAAAATTACAGCTCGGGCCAACATGGGGCCGAGGAGAATCCATTTGACCCAAGGATGACGCCGGTCGAAGGCAAGCGGCTCCGGGAAGGTAATGCCAAAGTACGCAAGCGCGATCGGACCGACATGAATGAGTCCCAAGCTGAAAACGGTGAGGAACGGCTGTAGGGCATCCTCGCGGCCCCAGATGGTGCGGTCGTCCTGGACCAGATTGGCCACGCTTAACATCATGAACAGCAGATTCCATGCTGCGCGATCGTAGACGCGGATGGCTGCGACCCAAAACCCGAGAGCCATACACAGCAATGGTGTAAAGATGCGCAGCGCGATGACGAGCCAGTACGCTGGTGAGGCGCCTCTGGTAAATCCGACATAGGTGAACTGCTGCAGCGGAATCGACAGGTCCTGCTCGGTCGGGCCAGCGGGTGTCCAGCGGCGGACACGCACGCGGAGGCGATCACCGACCCTGGCGCGGCGCACCGGTCCGAGGTAGTCGGCGAGACCATCGAGGGGACGTCCGTTTACGGCGAGGACGACGTCCCCTTTGCGAAGTCCGGCTGCTTCGGCGGAAGTATCGAGCGAGCCGACTTCAAAGTTGAAACCATAGAGATTGAATGGAGTTCTTACGTATTGGTCTCCATGAAGCATCTCGTCAATGCGATCTCTGGCATCGCGAAGCCACTGCGTGGACGCGATTATGAAGAGCGCAATCAGGCCCAGAGTGGCAAGTGGATGAGTCCGTAAGGTGGACCTGAGGGCCAGCATCGCAGCCATCTTACCTGAACAATCGGGCCCCGTCGTGCGCGACGCGTCCACTTCAGGAAAGTGTTGCACCGACCGGTTAAGCTGGCAGCATGTACCGGAGATTGTAGCTCTAGAGGTGTGGTTTTGACCGCGCTCACGGAGCAAACGAACTGAAAAATCGAGGTACTGATCCGACCCACGAACCGATAACTTCCGGTGTGCGCGATCCAGGACTAATAACGGCGTGTCTGCGTTAGCCTCGCCGCGCTGCCTCGATGGCGGCGACGTTGATCTTCTTCATTGTCATCATCGCCTCGAAGGCACGCTTTGCCTCACCGCCACCAGCCGGCAGTGCATCGGTTAGCGCGCGCGGGGTAATCTGCCAGGAAAGGCCCCAACGGTCCTTGCACCAACCGCACGCGCTTTCCGTTCCGCCATTGCGGACGATTGCGTTCCAATAACGGTCCGTCTCTTCCTGATTGTCCGTCGCGATCTGGAAGGAAAAGCCTCGCTGTGCTTGATCGCCGGGCCGCCGTTGAGACCGAGACAGGGAATTCCCAGGACCGTGAACTCCACCGCCAGCTCATCGCCCTTCTTGCCGCCCGGAAAGTCACTGGGAGCCTTATGAACCGCGATTACTTCACTATCCGAAAAGGTGGCGGCGTAGAAGCGCGCCGCCTCAGGCGCGTCTTTGTCGAACCAGAGGCAGATCGTGTTCTTTGGCCTCATGTGCGTGTGCTCCTTGTCCACGATCAGGGCGAACGCCGCTGTCATCGCATCGGTCCGTATCAGTGACCGACCAGGTGAGCTACTGATCTTCTGCGGCCAACGTCTCAAATCGGTCGCGACCGGTGCTGCCGTCCTAGATCCCATCCCTGTCAGTGATGAAATTCCCAGTTGCTGTAGCTAGGTAGAGGCGGCCTGGACTTTCGTGCCGTACGCAAGACTGGCGTACCAGTTGCCTCGGCCTTGCGGAGTGAGGTCCATGAAGTGCCAGACGGGAGCGAGCAGGTCGATGCCGCGCTCAGTGATCTCGGTAGCCATCCGAGGATGCGCCGTATAGAAGTGGCGCACCTTGCCGTTGGCGTCGCGGGTGAATACGGAAATTGTGGAGTCCTGATGTCCCTCGGCGTCTTCGCTGCCTAAGTCGTATTTGAAGGTGCTGTTGCCAGCGCTAAGGAGACGCAACTTGTCCCACCCGCGTGCGCGACTGTAGGTACGCAAGGTGGAGACGTCCGCGGCGGCGACGACTGCGAAATCGAGATTTTGAGCCAGGTGATGGGCCACTCCGTTGGCTCCATCGAGCCACGCAGTGCACATCGGGCAAGCCTTGCTCTGCTTCTTTCCATACATGAAGTGATAGATGATGAGGGAGCGATCGGGTTTGGTGAAAAGCTCACTCAGGCGGACGGAGTGGAGGGGAGCGTCACCTGCGCTGAGATCGCGCGGGCCTTCTTCAAATTGATAATCCGGAATCGGAGCGCCCAGTGGAAGATGGCGGCGCAGCTCGGCGACGCGTTCGCGTTGGCGCATGAGCTCAATTTCGGCGAGACGAAGCTCTTCGCGTTTGCCCAAATACTCGGAAGATTCGTTGGTTAAATTGGTCTGCCGAAACGTCCCGTCTACAATTGTGTGTACCATCGGTGCTCACCTCCAGGCGTAATTCTCCCCCCGCGCACTGAAGACACGCAAGCGGCGCATTGCGGCTGGCGCTTGACTGGCATCTTCTTGAATCCTTACGAGGCGCGGAGAATTTTGCAACTGGGCATTCCCTTTAAACAGACAGCTCCAGCCCGGACGTGCTAGCTTGATCCAAGGACAAAAGAATCGATTCTGTGCGGAAAGCATATCGGAGAGCGGAATGTCTTCATTACCAACGGGGAAACATGCGGGCTCGGGCGTGGCGAGTAACCAAGCTGCGGTCGCTGAGCCTACGTTCGCCGATCGAGCGCGAACTCTGATGCATCTAGGACGGGTCGGGAGTCTCTCGACTCTTTCGCGTAAACAGCAGGGTTACCCCTTTGGGTCGGTGATGCCTTTCGGATTGGACGAACACGCGAATCCTGTATTTCTCATTAGCACGATGGCCATGCACACGCAAAATGTGCAGGCGGACCCGCGTTCCAGCCTGCTAGTGACCCAGCCCGACATCATCGGCGATCCCTTGGGAGCATCCCGGGTGACGTTACTAGGAAATATCCTGCCCGTACCTGAGCGGGACGTTGCTGAAGCACGAAAACTCTACCTGGCACGCTATGCCAACAGCAGATATTGGGTAGACTTTGACGATTTTTCCTTTTACCGCATGGAGGTGGTGGACGTTTACTATGTGGGTGGTTTCGGGGTGATGGGCTGGATCTCTGCCTCGGAATACTACAGCGGGCAACCCGACCCGCTGGCCGACGCTGCAACCGAGATCATGCAGCACATGAATATCGATCACGGAGATGCGCTCGTCCTGCTTGCGCGAGCATTTGCCGGAATCGACTCTCAAGAAATCTCGATGACTTCGGTCGACCGTCTCGGCTTTCAGGTACGCGTGAAGACCCAAGATGGCATGCGCAGTGCCCGCATTGCATTCTTGCGGGATGTGAATAATCCGGTGGAAGCCAGAACAGTTCTGGTAGAGATGGTAGGCCAAGCAAGGCGAATGTAAGGAACCGTGCGACGCTGCGGGAAAAATGTGCTATCCGAAAATCAGTGTGCCGCGCTCATCGGAACAATCGCTGTAACCGGATAACTGCCCGACGGTTTGCACGCCCGCTCGTTCAGCTCTCACTCTGTAGTCCTGACCCTGCAAGCTTGGCCTTTAGACCTTTGGGAAAATTTTTCCCGTCCCGTCCCCTTGCTAGCAAGCCACATGGCCCGATTGGCGGCAACCTTGGCCAATGTGGCGTGGTGGGCGGTCTCAGTCAAGTCGGGCCGGCATCTCGGGACCATCGTCATGCCGGAGCAGCTCAACTCGGGAGATCGCGGCGGCACGTCGTACCGTCCCTACAGTCATCTGTGTAGTACGCAGTACCTAATTCAGTAGAACTCACATTGGGTACGAATTAGTACTTTGTGTGCATTCGCATCGTTACTAAATTGTTCGCCTCCGAGAAACTTCCGGGACTGTCTTGCGTGTTTGCTTCTGAATCGTAATTGAACCTACCGCCGACTAGCCGCGATACCTATACTGCTACGCAAATTTCCGCTGTTGCGGAGGACGTTGATGAATCCTATCCGGGTGTTAGTAGCGAATCGGCCGCGGTTGCTCCGCGAACTGGTGATGGCCACGATTTCGGATCAGCCCGACATCGAAATAGTTGGCGAGATCGAGCAAGAGGCTGAATTGCAACATGCCGTGGAAGAAACTCATCCGGACTTTCTAATCGTCGCTTTGGAAAAATCCAACAATCTTCCTGATATTTGCATGTCCCTTCTGCGGAGTCATCCTCCCATGCGAGTAATCGCGATTGCCGCGGACCGGAACAGTTCGATGTTTTATTGGACGTCTGTTTGCATTGAGTCGAATCAAATCGAAGCTTCCGAAGCGGGCATGCTGAGCGCGATTCGCGGAAAGATTCAGACGTTGGATAAGGTCCAGTGATTGCGATGAATTGTGCAAAAACCGTAAAAAACGCGAGCGCGCCGCGAATTCCGTGGGGCACTGCGCGTGGAGTTATCTGCGCGCTGGTCGCTCTGGGGTTGGGATGCAGCGCAATACGAGCGCAAAATCAGCGTCCGACTTCAACGATTGGCTCGGACCTGGGGCGCGACAATTTGAGCCGCGTGGCGGCCTCGGCAGCGGAGCTAAAGGCGGTTTTGCTCACAGAAGTTGGACTGATGGTCGAGTTGAAACGCTGGGTGGCTAAGGACGCGACAGACCACGGCCAAATCATCAGTGACTCGGACCTGACCAACGACGCGATCTTTGAGCGCCTGGAGACCGACGTCCGTTTCCGGTCGATTGCGACAACGATCGTGCAGAAATACGGATTTCTTGTACCGAGAGTTAATCCCGAATCGGAACTTGGCAGAGAGCAAGCACTTCTGGTGGAAGAGCGCACGAAATGGATGGCACAACATCAGGAAGAGGAACGCGCAGCAGCGCACCAAAAAACCCTGCAAAAGAACCTGCAGACTGCGAGCGCCTGCGACCCGCAGTCTGACCTGGACTGTACGAACGCGCAGCAGAATGCTCCCGCTGATAATGACGGATCGCAGGGGCGGCAAGGGCCGGCGTTGCAGTCGCCTCAACTCAGGTCTCCCGATCAATATCAATCGGTTCCCCCCAACTTCCCAAGTGGCGGCGAAAACCCTCTCGAGCGCGGATTGTTGATGCAGGCAAACGGAGATCCGTTAAACAACAATCAATCGGACCAGCTGGGAGATCGCTCTGACGGGATGCAATTATTCGGTGGGATGGGTTCGAACCAATCTGGATCCGGAACTGGATCGGGATCCTCATCGGGAAGTTCTTTGGGGCAGCTCTTGGCCGGTGGCGATAACCAACAGTCCAGTTCTGGCTTCGGCGGAGGCGGGGGATCGCTGCCGAACATGAGCGGCGGGGATATGGGGGCTGGCGGAATGGGAATGGACTCCGCCAGCGCAGCGCTGGCAATGGCAAGCCTGGGTTCTTCGGGCCGCGACATGAACGGTCCGCCCTCTTCGGGCATGTCACCGGTGGTTCCGGTCCGACCGTCTAGCCGAAGGTCTCAGCAAAACGCGCTGATCGAGCCCGCTGAAATGGCGCGCAAGCAGAGTCCATACACCGACATTCCGTCGCTTTATGACATGTACCTTCAGGCGGTGCCTCGTCCTGCGACCCCGCGGCGATTCGGTTCCGAGGTCTTCGAGAACGGGACTCGCGATCCGCAGTACATCCCCATGGATCTGCCGGTCGGTCCCGATTATGTGGTGGGTCCCGGTGATGGACTTTCGATTGATTTGTGGGGCGGAGTTTCGCAGCGATTTTTCCGCACGGTGGATCGGGAAGGTCGCGTCAGCCTACCCGAAGCAGGGCCGGTGCTGGTCAGCGGCAGAAATCTGGCGGACGTGCAACAAGACTTGCAACGGATATTGCGAACTGAGTTCCGCGATGTGTCGGCCGAGGTCTCGCTGGCGCGGCTACGCACGATTCGTATCTACGAAGTAGGAGATGTGGCAAACCCCGGTGCGTACGACATCAGTTCGCTTTCGACGCCACTGAACGCGCTATTCGCCGCAGGTGGCCCCACTCCGAAAGGATCGTTGCGCATCGTGAAGCACTATCGCGGCAATCAGTTGGTGCAGGTCGTCGACCTGTACGATTTGTTGCTGCACGGCGTGAAGAGCGATATGGCTCGCCTGGATAATGGCGACACGGTTCTGGTGCCACCCATTGGTCCGCAGGTAACGGTGGAAGGGATGGTGCGGCGTCCGGCGATTTACGAGTTGAAGGATGAAAAGAACCTCGCAGCCGTGCTGGAACTCTCCGGCGGACTGCTTCCTGCGGCCGCGCTGCGGCACATCGAGGTGCAGCGCCTGGTGGCGCACGACAAGCAGACAATGCTTAGTTTGGACATACCGGAGATTGGCGACTCGGCGGAGGTGACGAAGAAACTGGAAGCTTTCCAAATCCAGGACGGCGATCGCATCCGGATTTTTCCGATCGCGTCGTACAACCAGGACGCGATTTATCTCGACGGCCACGTGATCCGTCCGGGGCGCTACTCGTATCGCGAGAATATGCGCGTTACCGACGTGATCGCCTCCTACAAGGATTTGCTGCCCGAGCCCGCCGCCAACTATGCGGAAATTATTCGTCTGAATCCTCCGGATTTTCATCCGACGGTCGAGAGCTTTGATCTGGCTGATACGTTTGCCAATCCTGCGCAGGCGCCGGTGTTACATCCGATGGATACGGTCCGTATTTTCAGCCGGTTTGATTTTGAAAATCCTCCGGTCGTGTCGGTCTGGGGAGATGTGCGAGCGCCTGGAACCTACCGGACTTCCGGCCAGATCCGGTTGGGAGATGCGATTCATCTGGCGGGTGGTCTTGCCCCTGACGCGCAGAAAGAAGACGCGCAAGTTTTCAGGTACCTGCCCGACGGCAAATTCAAGATCTTCAGCGTGAATCTCAGCGAAGCGCTTTCCGGAGATCCCACCGAGAATATTGTGCTGCAGCCGCGCGATCGGTTGCTGATTCACCGCAATCCGGACGCGGTGGAACCGGCCACCGTCTACATTCAAGGCGAAGTGGCGCGGCCCGGGCGCTACCCGCTCACGACGAACATGACCGTCGCGGAGCTGATTCAGGTGGGCGGCGGACTAAAGCCGAGCGCGGATACGAACACCGCGGACCTGACACATTTTCAGTATGCCAATCAATCCTCTCTGACGGCGCAGCACGAATCCATTTCGCTTTCCAGCGCGCTTTCCAAGGGGCCAGAAGCGGCGATTACGATTCACAACGGAGACGTGCTTACCGTTCGTCAGCTGCCCGGTTGGAATGACCTGGGCGCCTCGATCACCGTGAAGGGCGAAGTGAGAAACCCGGGAACATACGGAATTCGTCCCGGCGAAAAACTGAGCTCGATTCTGGAGAGGGCCGGAGGTTTCCAGCCTGACTCTTATCCCTATGGCGCGGTACTGCGTCGCGTGCAAGTGCGCGAGCTGGAGGTGCGAGATCAGGATCAAATGATTCTGCGCGTGAAAGATGAACAGTCCAATCTGCAACTGCTGCCGGAAACCGATCCGGATAAGAAACGGGCCAAAGACCTGGCGCTGCAGCAGTGGCAGACCGCGCTGGAACAATTGAGTTCTAATCCACCCACCGGCCGGGTGGCCATACGGATTTCGGCGGACATCCATCAATGGCAAAACACGATCGCGGATGTGGATGTGCGAGCGGGAGATTCGATCGAAATTCCGAAAAAGCCGAGCTATGTCATGGTCACGGGGCAAGTCTACAACCCGACGGCTGTTTCCTATCGTCCGGGAAAGAGCGCGTCGTGGTATCTGGGCCAATCCGGCGGGCCCACGCAACTAGCCAACAAGAAAGCAATTTTTGTGATTCGCGCGGATGGTTCAGTCCTGGGATCCAGCCAAGGGCTGTGGAGTGGAGAATCTCTCGGTGCCGAGCTGCGTCCTGGCGACACGGTAGTGGTTCCTGAGAAGGCGGTCGGTGGCGGCGTCCAGTGGCAGACGGTGTTCCTGGCGGCACAGGTGGCGTCGTCGATTGCGTCCACGGCGTTTATCGCCGCGCATTATTAGATCGAGAGATCCAGGAATGACACGAGGATGGTGCAGATACGTGTTGAGTTCCTTTTTACTAATCGCACCGGCGGCTAGCACGAGTTGTTTTGCGCAGTCCGCGCCGCAGGAAGCTGCCGCGGGCGAACAAGCGAAGGCCGTTGGCGCGCAGACGGTTCCGGACGCCGGCCTGCAGGAGGGCTCCGCCGCTTCGCCGGCGGATGCTGTGGACGCTGCGCCGGCCGTTGCTCCGACTGCTGCGAACAACGTTGCGCCGGGGGTTACGGCGAGCGCGGCGACAGCGCCCACACCGGACTTTTCCAAGGACTTCACGGCGCATTCGACGACGGATTTTACCTCGGACTCCACGCAGGATTACGACACTTCGATAGGCCCGCACCTGATCAAGCGATTTGCGAAGGATCAGGAAGCGACGTGGACGGCTCCGGCACACGTACGACTAGTAGACCTTGATTGGCTGTTGCCGCTGGGCGTTGCGACCGGTGCGATGCTGGCGACTGATACAGAAGTCAGCAAACATCTGTCGAATTCTCCGAGCCGGTTGAATCACGCCAATGAGTTTTCAAATTATGGAGTCGCCTCGATGGCGGCGGCCGCCGGCGGACTCTATCTTTTGGGCCGCTTTACGCATGACGATCACAAACGTGAGACAGGGTTTCTTGCTATTGAAGCGGCCGCGAACAGCCTGGCTGTCACCTACGCGCTGAAATTCGCGTTTGGGAGGGAACGACCGCTGCAGGGTAATTTTCAGGGGAACTTCTGGAAAAGCGACGATTCGTTTCCCTCCGAGCACGCCTCGCTGGCATGGGCGATTGCCGGCGTGATCGCACACGAATACCCCAGCCCGTACGTGAGTCTGGTGAGCTACGGACTAGCGGCAGCTGTGGGCGCGGCGCGCATCGATGCAAAGCAGCATTTTCCGACGGACGTGCTGATTGGAAGTACGATCGGATATTTTATGGCGCAACAAGTGTATCGCCGTCATCACGATCCCGAAGCCGGCGGCGGAGAGTGGCAAACCTACGCAGAATCGAGCGACGTGAGCCCTGCCAGGAGATTGGGAAGCAGCGGATCGCCGTACGTGGAACTGGACAGCTGGATATATCCGGCGATCGAACGGCTCGCGGCGCTGGGCTACATCCGCACTGCATTTCTGGGACAGCGCCCCTGGACGCGCATCGAGTGCGCGCATCTGGTGGAGGAGGCCAGTGACCGGGTGGCGTTCGACGGTGAATCGGGCTCGAGAGAAGCCGCACGACTTTACTACGCGCTGGAAAGGGAATTCGCAAGCGATCTGGAAGCGGCCAGCGGCAGCGGCGGAGGGTACACGGTGCGGTTGGAATCGCTTTATTCCATCGCGACGGACATCAACGGCACGCCTCTCGATGACAGCTATCATTTCGGACAGACGATTATCAACAATTACGGCCGCCCGTATCAGGAGGGTTTCAATACTTATGACGGCTTCTCCGGATACGCCACCGCAGGGCGCTTCACGCTTTATGTGCGCGGCGAATATCAGCACGCGCCGTCGGCGCCGGGATTTTCTCAGCCCATCCAAAACCTGATCGCCACGCTGGATAACACTCCGGTGCAGCCGGCCGCGCCGATTGCCGCGACCAATCAATTTCGCCTGCTGGACACTTACGTCGCGGCCAAAGTCGCGGATTGGAATTTCGCCTTCGGCAAACAGAGCATGTGGTGGGGGCCGGGCGACGGCAGCGTTCTGATTTTTAGCGACAACGCGGAGCCGATTTATATGTTTCGGGCGAGCCGGATCAGGCCTTTCGTCCTTCCCTGGATTTTTCACTGGCTGGGGCCGATAAAAACAGATTTCTTTGTGGGCAAGCTTTCGGGGAACGATTTTCCGCCGCGGCCACTGATGCACGGCGAGATGGTTAGCCTGAAACCGACGCCCAATTTGGAGTTCGGACTTTCCAGGACGGCCGAGTTCGGAGGAGTGGGGCGCGCGATCACGCCTGCGGCTCTGTGGAACAGCTACACCGACTATTTTCGATCGTCCGTGCTGTATGGCCCTAACGACAGTCCCGGAAAACGCAACGGTGGATTTTATTTTACTTACCGGCTGCCATTTGTGCGGGATTGGTTGTCAATTTATTCCGATTCGATTTCGGACGATGACCCTTCGCCGCTTGCTTCTCCGCGCCGCGCCGGGATTGATACGGGGATCTATTTGACGCACTTCCCGAAGATACAAAAACTGGATCTGCGGGTCGAGAGCACGAACACGAACAGCGTCTCCTCGAGTCGCAATGGCCATTACATCTACTACGATGGATTTTACCGCGATTTGTACACCAACAAGAACAACCTGATCGGCAGCTGGATCGGCCGAGAGGGAACGGGCATACAGGCGTGGAGCAATTATTGGTTCAACGCCAGAAGTTCTGTGCAATTCGGCTACCGGCACGCAAAGGTCGCGCCGGATTTCATTCCGCAGGGAGAGACCGTTAACGATGAATGGATCAAAGCAAATTGGTGGTTGCGCGGAGTCTTAAACCTGTCGGCGTCCGTGCAACACGAGACGTGGCTGGCGCCGGTGCTGGCGTCCACGCGGCAGACGAATTGGACATCGTCGGTTGGGATCAGCTTTCAACCGCGCAATTTGGAAATGCCTTTGCACTTGGCAAAGCAACCAAACGGCAACGATCAATCGACTGGGGTTTCAGCTCCATGAGTGCAAATGGAATCTAGAGAGCGTGAAATTGATCCCAACGCCGTCTAATCCGAACGCGGTGATGCTAGAGGCGCAGGAAGTTAAGGAGACGTGCGCTCCGGAGTGGAACGAGAGTCCTGCCCGCGAGCGAATGTTGCCAAGACTGCGCTTGTTGTTCGGCATGCGCCGATTTCTCGGGCGTTGTGCCGTGGTTGGATTTTTAGTCGCGACGCTTATCGCTTTCCTGATTCCCAGCGAATACGAATCCACCGCGCGCCTGATGCCTCCCGATTCGCCGCAAAGCGGCGGAATGGCCCTTATGGCGATGCTCGGCAGCGGCCAGAATGGGGCGTCTGGGCTGGGCTCTCTCGCGGGCGATCTTCTGGGAGCGAAGACGACGGGAGCGATGTTCATAGCTGTGATGCACAGCCGCACGGCGCAAGATCAGATTATCCAACGATTCGATCTGAAGAAAGTGTATTGGACGCGGCTGGAGCAATCAGCGCGAAAGCGACTGGAAAGAAACACTGACATAAGCGAGGAGCGCAAGAGTGGAGTGATTACGTTGCGCGTCACCGATCACGATCCGAAGCGTGCCGCGGCCATGGCCGGCGCGTACATCGATGAACTCGACATGCTCACCGCCAAGCTGAATACATCGGCGGCGCATCGCGAGCGCGTGTTTCTGGAGGATAGGCTTAATAAAATCAACGTCGAGCTGGAATCGGCGGAAAAAGATTTCAGTCAGTTTGCAAGCAAGAACGCGGCGATCGACATTTCCGCTCAGGGCAAGGCCATGCTGGAAGGCGCCGCATCATTGCAAGGTCAGCTGATTGCTGCGGAGTCGCAACTCGAAGGACTAAGGCAGATCTATTCCGACAACAACGTTCGTGTGCGCTCGACGCAAGCTCGCATCGCCGAACTCCGCAATCAGCTGCAAAAGCTGGGAGGCACGTCCGTCGGAAATGCTGCCCCCGCCAGCGGTCAGAGTGCTCCAGACAACGCGTATCCAACCTTGCGCCAATTGCCACTTTTGGGAGTGCCGTACGCAGATAAATTCCGCCAGCTGAAGGTGGACGAAGCTGTTTACGAAACGCTGACGAAGCAATTTGAATTGGCAAAAGTCCAAGAGGCAAAAGAAATTCCTTCCGTAAAGGTGTTGGATCAACCCGAAGTGCCGGAACGCAAGTCCTTTCCGCCACGAGCGCTGATTACATTTCTGGGAACCGCCTGCTCCGTGCTGCTGGGAGCGGCTTGGGTGTTTGGCACGGCGCGCTGGCGCCAGATTGACCCGCAGGACCCCGGGATGAAATTCGCGCAGGAAGTTTTCGGGACCGTGAGAGCGGTGATGCCGTGGGCGAGCGCGAACGGCTCGAACGGGCATGCGGGCGCGAATGGCAATGCAGGCGCGAATGGGAATGCGGGCGGTAGGCAAGACGACGAGCGGAGCAAGGCGACGTCGGCGTGATTGCTGTAAGCGTTCGTAAGCTATTGATGCAGTGAGGGTTAGGTCACATTTTCCCCTGTAAGTGACGGGGCGAAGCTGTCTAAAAGCGGTAGCGGAATCTCGGGAGGCGGATCGATGGCCAGTATGTGCCAAATGGACATGAGCCCAGGGCTTGCACCTTCCTACGCGCCTTCGCCAAGCGAA
>DATNLN010000036.1:0-52720 GCA_035602855.1 Candidatus Acidiferrales bacterium | reverse complement strand
TTTGGCGCGCAGAGCTTGCTGAAGGACTTCATCAACGGGTTTTTCATCGTGTTTGAGGATCAGTACGTGGTGGGGGATTTGATTCAGGTGAATGGCGAGACGGGCCGGGTGGAGCATCTTACATTGCGCCGCACCGTACTGCGCAATCCAGCGGGCGCAATGGTGACGGTGCCGAACAGCTTGGTGGGGCAGGTGGCGAACTTGAGCCGCGATTGGTCGCAGGCGTTTGTGGACGTGACGGTTCCGGCGGCGGAGATGGTGGGACGCGCGCTGGCAACGCTGGAAAAAATCGCGGGGGATTTTCGCAATGATGCGGATTGGTCCGCGGCATTGATTGACGGGCCGCGGGTGCTGGGGATCGAAGCGCTCTCTTTGGACGGCACAGTGATTCGGCTGCAAGCGCGGACGATTCTGAACCGCAAGGACGATGTGGCGCGCGAGTTGCGGCGGCGAATTAAATTGGGATTCGAGCAAGCTAAGATTCCGCTGCGCCATACGCATCAGGTGATGCTACAGGGTGAAGTGCCGCAGAGCGACGAGTAATGCCGGTCGATGCGCTGCCGGCGAAAACCTTCAACCGAAAAACTGCAATCGAGTCACTTTGATGGATCGACGTAGGAACAACTTCGACCGATAACGGAGGAGAAGCGATGGGACAAGTGACGCATGAGCAGGTGAATCTGATGCTGCGGCTCTACGACATCAGGCGCGAGCCGCGTTTGCGCGAGGCGCGGGATTGGTACGCGAGGAGTTTCAAGCCGACGTCGCTGGAAGACGTGATGAACGTGGCGCCGCCGAATTCGCAGGAAAACGCATTCATGCGCATGGTGTTGAGCTACTGGGATATGGTGGCGAACGTCGTGAATCGCGGGCTGATCGATGAGGAATTTTTCTTCGAGAGCACGGGCGAGCAGTGGATGGTTTGGGAGCGATTGAAGCCGATCGTGAATGGGTGGCGGGAGATGTTCAAGAACCCGCACGCATTTGCGCGGCTGGAGGAACATGTGAAGCGCTTGGAGGCGTGGCGCGAGAAAAATGCGCCGGGCAGCAACGAGGCAACGCGGCAGATGATGGCGTCGATGGCGGCGCGCGAACGGAAACCCTGATAGAAGCACGGTGTTCTTGTGCGGTAGCGCGTCACGGCCGCTGCGCGGATCGAGCGCGGGACACCGTGGCTGCCGCGCAGAATATTGCTATGAGGCGTGGGCGAGTTATGGTAATTTCCTGCCCGACCCCCGCGATTGGTATTTTCCTTAAGCATTTCCATGCACCGGGAAGCTCTGGAGGGAAGCCCAGGGCCAGAGAATTGCCCGGGGAGGAACGAGAAACATGAATGCCCGCCATCCACTTACGTGTCTGATTGCGCTCCTGATCTGTTTACGGCTGGCGATTCCCGCCGATGTTGCGGCGCAGGCCGGACAAGCGACGCCGGCGCAACATGCCGGGAAACTGACTGCTGTTCTGCCAGTCGTGAACGTAATTCGCGGGCCGCAGCAAACTCCGGCTTCCACTGCGGAGGCGGTTTATTGGGGCGACGTGATTAACACCGGGCATTTGGCGCGTGCGCGCGTGGCATTGGACGATGGATCGGTGCTCAGCGTAGGTTCGGATTCGAATCTGACAGTGACGAAACATGATGGCGGAGCGCAGCAAACGGAACTGGATCTGAATTACGGACGCGTGCGCGCGAACGCTGTGAAGCAGGTGAAACCCAACGCCAAATTTCAAATTCGCACGCCGACCGGAGTTGCGGGCGTCGTCGGAACCGATTTCGCCCTGGATTCACAAGGCGACACGACGCGGATTGTGGTGTACGAGGGCAAAGTAAATTTCTGCGCTCTGAAGCCCGGTGGGGTGCTCGGGCCGTGCGTGATTGTGGGAGCGGGCGAATCTTCGAGCGTGCAATTCAATGCGGCTCCTACGCCTCCGGTGCCGGCAACGCCTATGACCGTGACGGAAATGAGCAGCACGACGAGTGTGAGCGGGGGAGCGGGCGGAGCAGCAGGCGGTCTGGGAGTTGCGGGCGCGACGGCGGTGGGAGTTGGCGCAGCGGTCGCAGTGACGGTGGCGGCTGTCGTGATTCGTTCGGTGACCAAGACGCAGACGTGTTCATCGCCGGCGGCTGCTGCGCATGTGGTACCGGCGGAGAATTGCACGGGGATTACCAATGCTGGGAAGGCGCCGGGGCAGCGGCCCTGACGTTTCTGTGATGTTACGTAGCCAACAACTCTTCTTGACCGGCGCAGAACCGGGATCAGCAGCATCCAATCCCGCGGAGTAAAACCTGCAGACTCACAACTTGGGCCGGGAGTGGTGTGCGCGAGCTTGCTGCGTGGCTAGAAATTCGCTGATGAGGCGAGTGGCTACGCCGGGTTGGTCGGTTTCGAAAATGTGACTGGCGCGCGGAATCAACGCAAGTGTTGCGCCGGCGATGCGTTCAGCGATCAGCAGAGCGTTCGCGACGGGAATGAGTTGGTCGGTTTCGCCGTGAATGATGAGCGTTGGCGCGGTGATTTGCGCGATGCGGCTGTAGGCTTCCCATTGGAGAATCCCTTGCAGTTGTCCCAGGTACCCTTGCGGCGTGGGGTACCACTTCATGCGGATGGCCATGTCTTCATCAATGCGCTCGCGCGGGGTGGCGGCGTCGTAGATGAACGGGATCATGGCTTCTTTCGATTCTTCGGGGGTCATGCCCTGACGCGTTAGGATTTGCAGGGCCTCCGGTTCGGGGCGCACGACGTGTGGTCCACCGGCATTCGTGCAACCCAAAATTAAGGAGCGCACGCGCTGCGGATGCTGCAGCGCGAATTCCTGCGCGATCATGCCACCCATGGAGACGCCGAATACGTGCGCGCTGGTGACGCCCGCGGCATCCAGCACGGCGGCTGCATCGGAAGCCATCAGCGCGATGGGATAAACGCCCGGCGGCACGTCGCTTTGGCCGATGCCGCGATTATCGAACGCGACGGTGCGAAAACTTTGCGCGAGCGGCGGGCGCGCGCGATGCCACATGTAGGAGGGGTAGCTGAGGCCGTTGATGAGCAACAGAGGTTCGCCCGAACCTTGCTCATCCCAATAAATTTTAGCGCCTCGATTTTCAACGAAGGGCATGGAGCCTCCGGGGGCACGAGCTGGCTACTGTGCGGGAAGGGAGCGGGAGCAGGGAATGAGATAGTCGCACACAGATGAATGTTACTAACACGCGCGCCATTGTATATAATCCGGCTCATCATGCCAAATCAAGAAACGCTCTACGAGGTGGCCAAGCGGGTGGCCACGATTACGCTGAACCGTCCCGACAAATTAAACGCCTGGACCGCGGTGATGGAGCAAGAGGTGCGCGCCGCGATGGCGGAGGCAGAGCGCGATGAAAATGTTCGCGTGATTGTGCTGACGGGCGCGGGGCGGGGATTTTGCGCTGGCGCGGACATGTCGCTGCTGAGCACGGTGGCCGCGAAGGGCCTCGATGCGGAGCAGCGGGCGCAGGCGGTGCAAGCCAGCGCGAGCGGCAGCGCAGGCGGCGCGCGCGCGGATTTCCAGAAGAAGTATTCGTATTTTCCGGCGCTGAGCAAGCCGGTGATTGCGGCGATTAATGGGCCGGCGGTGGGCCTGGGATTGGTGATTGCTTTATATTGCGATTTGCGTTTTGCTTCGGATGCGGCGCGCTTTAGCACGGCGTTTGCGCGGCGCGGCTTGATTGCCGAGTATGGCATGGCGTGGATGTTGCCGCGTCTGGTGGGACACGCAAACGCACTGGATTTGCTTTTTTCGGCGCGCTTGATCGACGGAGCGGAGGCTTTTCGAATGGGCCTGGCGAACCAGGTGCATCCGCAGGACGTGTTTCAGGAGAAAGTCCGGGAGTATGCGACCGAGCTGGCGTCGAATGTGAGTCCGCGTTCCTTGCGCGTGATCAAGCGGCAGGTCTATGACGCGATGTTCCAGACGCTGAGGCAAGCGTTTGAAATCGCCGAGCGGGAAATGCTGGCGAGTCTGCAGTGCGAGGACTTCAAAGAGGGCGTGGCGCATTTTGTGGAAAAGCGCGCGCCGTTTTTTACTGGGAAATAGCAGAGGCCTATGAATTTCCAGCCGAGCGCGAAGGCGAAGGAACTGCAGCAGCGGTTGCAGAGCTTCATGGATGCGCACGTCTATCCGAACGAACGGCAGTTCGAGCAGGAGACGGCGCGCGAACCTTGGAAGCCGACGCGGATTGTGGAGGAACTGAAAATAAAGGCGCGCAGCGAGGGGTTGTGGAATTTATTTTTGCCGGAGGATCCGAGTGGAGCGGGACTGAGCAATCTGGAGTACGCGCCGCTGTGCGAAATCATGGGGCGCAGCCACATGGCGCCGGAAATATTTAATTGTTCGGCACCGGATACGGGGAACATGGAGGTGCTGGCGCGTTATGGCACGGCGGAACAGAAGGAAAAATGGCTGAAGCCGCTGCTGGCAGGCGAAATTCGATCGTGCTTTTCGATGACCGAGCCCGATGTGGCGTCTTCGGATGCGACCAACATCGCGGCGAGCATCGTGCGCAGCGGTGATGAGTACATTATTAATGGGCGGAAGTGGTGGTCGTCGGGTGCGGGGAATCCGCGCTGCAAAATCGCGATATTTATGGGCAAGAGCGATCCTGCGGCCGCGGCGCACAAACAGCAGTCTATGATTCTGGTGCCGCTGGATGCGCCGGGAGTGAAGATTGTGCGGATGCTGAAGGTGTTTGGTTACGACCATGCGCCGCACGGGCACGCTGAAATTCATTTTGAAAATGTGCGCGTGCCGGCGGCGAATATGTTGCTGGGTGAAGGGCGCGGATTTGAAATTGCGCAGGGTAGGCTGGGGCCCGGGCGGATTCATCATTGCATGCGTTGTATCGGAGTGGCCGAGCGTGCGCTGGAAGCGATGTGCAAGCGCGTGCAGGCAAGAGTGGCATTCGGCAAAGCGCTGGCGGAGCAGGGAACGATTCGCGCGGGGATTGCGGAATCGCGCATGGAGATAGAGCAAGCGCGGCTGCTCACCTTGCAAGCGGCGCACAGGATGGATACGGTGGGGAACAAGGCGGCGCGCGCGGAAATTGCGATGATTAAAGTAGTGGCGCCGAACGTTGCGTTGCGCGTACTGGATCGCGCGATACAGGCGCACGGAGGCGCGGGAGTTTCGCAGGATACTTTTCTGGCGAACGCTTGGGCGATGGTGCGGACATTGCGATTGGCGGATGGGCCGGATGAAGTGCACATGGAATCGATCGCGAAGTGGGAACTGGCGAAAAGTGCGAAACCGGCCGGAGGTTCCGCGGGAAACTGAACTGTGCTGACGGCGCACGAACGCCTGAATCGGGCAAGAAACGGGAACGGGAAAATCTGCCATGCCGCTTATTTTGAAAAATCCGCAGGCGCTGCCAGAGTTCGTAGGCAAAGAAATTGGCGTGACGGAATGGTTTCGTCTTACGCAGGAGCGCATCGAACAATTCGCGCAGGCTACCGAAGACCGACAGTGGATTCACCTGGACTGTGCGCGGGCGGCACGCGAATCGCCTTACGGCGGGACGATCGCTCACGGATTTTTGACGCTTTCGTTGATGGCGCATTTTGTGCATGAGGCGATGCGCATTGAAGGCGGCCTGCGGCTGGCGGTGAATTATGGCTTGAACCGCGTGCGATTTCCCGCGGCGGTGCGGGCGGAATCGCGGATTCGCGGGCGTGTGGGATTGCTGGTTTGTAAGGAAATGTCGGATTCGCTGGAAGCGATTTACAGCGTTGCGGTGGAGATTGAGGGAGCTGAAAAACCTGGCTGCGTGGCGGAGTGGATTGTTCGCTATTACGTGTGATTGAGTTTGAGGGGGGCCGGGCGCAGGGGCTTCGTGGCACTAGATTTGGCCCGATTGGGCTGTGCGCAGGGAGGCGCGCAGGAGCATCTGGATTGTTGCGGGCATGGCGGCGAAGCGGGCGTCTTGGGTGAGGCCCTGGTGGTAGCGGTAATAAATTTGCTGGACGATTACGGCTAATTTGAAGCGCGCGAAAGCTAGATAGAATGCGATGGGGGAAACATCGTTGCCGGTTTTTTGCGCGTAGTGGTGCACGAATTCCTCGCGCGTTAAACTTCCTGGTTCTGTTGTGGGTCCCCAGCGATTTTCTTGGATTTCCTGCGGATCCGTTTTGTCGATCCAATACGCCAGAGCAGTGCCTAGGTCGGCGAGCGGGTCCCCGATGGTGCACATTTCCCAGTCGAGGACGCCGACGATTGTGGTGATGTCGGTGGGATCGAGGACGACGTTGTCGTATTTGTAGTCGTTGTGGATGAGCGAAACGGCCTTGCTGGTTGGCATGCGCTGTTGCATCCACGCGGTGATTTTTTCTACTTCGGGATAATCGTGCGTCTTCGAGCCTTGATAGCGCTCGGTCCAGCCGCGGACTTGGCGTTCGAGATATCCTTCCGGCTTGCCGAGATCGGCCAGACCTGCGGCGGTGTAATCCACGCGATGCAGGCGGACAAGATTGTCGATGAAGGATGCGCTGAGGCGGCGGGCTTTTTCCGCGGAGAAATCCAGGCCGCGCGCTAGCTTTCTGCGAAGGATGATGCCGTGCACGGGTCGCATCACGTAGAAGGGCGCGCCCAGGATGGAATCGTCGTCGCAATAGAGGAGCACTTCAGGGGCGGGAGGGTAAACGGAGTGGAGTTTGGAGAGCACGCGAAATTCACGGCTCATATCGTGCGCCGATTTCACTTTACTGCCGAAGGGCGGGCGGCGGAGGACCAATTCTTTGGCGCCGAGTTTCAGAGAGTACGTGAGATTGGAGTGGCCGGCGGGGAACTGGCGAACTTCCAGCACGCCGGATTCTTTCGGAAAGTGATGGCGCAGATAGGGCTCGAGCGCCGCTGCGTTTAGTTCTTCGCCGGAGCGAATCGCTGTTGGTCGGTCGAGAAAATCGCTCATCGGAAAATCTCCCTAGCGATATGTGAGCATTGCGGGATCGGCGATGTGTTCGTGGATATTGAAACTGCTGAGCGTGAAGCGTTCGGTGCTGTAAAGAAATTCGCTCCAGGACGAATTGCGCGACATCCAGGTCATTTGCAGCGTGCTTTCCGGCAACAGGTGCAGGGCGCGTTGCGTGGCTACGGCGATGGGGCCGCCGGAGGTGAAAATCGCTACCCTCTCCCCGCGTGTTGCGGCGGAAAGGAATCTGTCGAGGCCGGAATTCACCCTGGCGCAGAATTCCGGCCAGGTTTCCACGCCTTCTGCGCGGATCACACCGCGGACCCAGTCGCTTATTACGGCTGCGAATAATTTTTGAAACGTTGCGCGCTGCTCGGCGTTGTTGCTGGCGGTTTGGAATGCGGCGTGGAGGTCGCGGATTTCTTGGTCTTTTTCCAGCAATGCCGGAAGAGTGGCGCGAAGCACTTCTTCCGCATGATATTCGTCGAATTCCGGGAGCGTTTGAGGTTCCGGGAAATGAAGGCCGGCTTGGTGGCAGGCGGCGCTTACGAACTTTACGGTGTCTTCTTGCCGGGCGCAGGGACCGACGGCAACGCGATCGAATGTGATTTTGCGTTGCGCCCAGTGCTGGCCGAGAAGGCGTGATTGCGTTTCGCCGA
This sequence comes from Candidatus Acidiferrales bacterium, assembly GCA_035602855.1. GTDB lineage: Bacteria > Acidobacteriota > Terriglobia > Acidiferrales > UBA7541 > Palsa-295. The sequence goes on along the minus strand of DATNLN010000036.1, from coordinate 45,130 downwards.
GCGGGGACAGTTTGTCGTAGTTCGGCTGCAGGAAGGATGCTTGCGCATGGCGGACGATATAGAGGATGCCCATGGTCAGGTTCTTTGTTCGTTCAAGGTAAGGTTACCGGCCGTATTGTGATGGCGAAAAGCGCGCAGGTCCAGACCGGGATGGCGTGCATCGTGGAATTTCAATTCGCGCGCTCGCTAGACGGCCGCGCCCTCTTCTTTGCCGAATTGTGCGAAAGTTTTATCCTGCGCTGCGAGGCGCGCTAGCAGCGGAGCGGGTTGCCAGATCTCGCCGTGCTGGCGATGGAATTCGCAGACGCGCGCGTAAACCTTTTTTAGGCCCACCGTGTCGGCGTACCACATCGGGCCGCCGCGATACGCGGGGAAGCCGTAGCCATTGAGATAAATAATGTCTATGTCCGAAGCGCGCAGGGCGTAGCCTTCTTCCAAAATGCGCGCGCCTTCGTTGACCAGAGCGTAAAGGCAGCGGTCCACGATTTCGGTGGTGGAAATTTCGCGCTGCGGGATTCCTGCTTCCGTTACCCATTTGCGGATCAGTTCATCCACAACGGGATCGGGCATGGCGCGACGCTGATCGTCGTATTGGTACCAGCCAGCTTTTGCCTTTTGGCCGAAGCGGCCGAGCTCGCAGAGATTGTCTTCAACGAACGGCTGGCGGATGCCGGGTTTTTCCAGGTGTCGATATTCTTTGCGGATGCGCCAGCCGACATCGAGGCCGGCGAGATCTCCGGTGGCGAGCGGGCCCATGGCCATGCCGAAATCGGCCAGAGCCTTATCGACGGCGGCGACGCTGGCCCCTTCTTCGACGAGGAACTGGGCTTCGCGGCGGTAGGGACCGAACATGCGATTGCCGACAAAGCCGCGGCAATTGCCGACGAGCACGCCGATTTTGCCCAGCGATTTCGATAGTTGCATGCAGGTGGCGATCACGTCCTTGGAGGTGGCTTTGCCGCGGACGATTTCGAGCAAGCGCATGACGTTCGCGGGACTGAAGAAATGTGTGCCGATGACGTAGGTGGGACGCGAAGCAGCGGAAGCGATTTCGTCAATGTTGAGCGTGGAAGTGTTGCTGGCGAGGATGGCGCCGGGTTTGCAGACGCGATCGAGTTCTTTGAAGACTTCTTTTTTCAGGGCCATGCCTTCGAAGACGGCTTCGATGACCAGATCGACTTTTGCGAAATCGTCGTAGGAGAGCGTGGGAGTGATGCGCCCGAGGCGCTCTTCGGCGTCTTGCGGAGCGAAGCGGCCGCGCTTGACGGAATTGGCGTAGTTCGACTGAATGGTCGCGAGTCCGCGATCGAGCGCGGATTGGTCTGCATCTTTTAAGAGCACGGGGATTCCGGCGTTGGCGAGAACCATGGCGATGCCGCCTCCCATGGTGCCGGCGCCGACAACCGCAGCGGATTTTATGGGCAGGAGCGGAGTTTCCTTGGGGACGTCGGGAATCTTGCCGACTTCGCGCTCGCTGAAAAAAACGTGGATGAGAGCTTTGGATTGGTCGGAGAAGAGGCACTCGACGAAAAGTTTTTGTTCGAGCTGGCAACCTTCGGCGAACGGCAACGTTGTGGCGGCTTCGATGGCGGTGATGGCTGCGGCGGGTGCGAGGAGCCCGCGCTGTTTTTTGACGACCGTTTCGCGCGCTGCGGAAAAAATCGGCGCGTTGGCGGCGGCGTTGCCAAGTTTTTCGTTGCGTTCGCGCGTTTTGGGTGCGGGCTGGGAGGCGATTTCGCGGGCAAAGGCAATTGCGCCGGAGAGAAGATCGCCTTCGATGATGCGATCAACGACGCCGAACTGCAGAGCTTCGGTAGCTTTAATGGGATTGCCGGTAGTGCACATCTCGACGGCTTTCGCGACGCCGGCCAGACGAGGAAGGCGTTGCGTGCCGGCTGCGCCGGGAATGATACCGAGTTTTACTTCGGGCTGGCCGACCTGCGCACTGGAAACGGCGACGCGATAGTGGCAGGCCATGGCGACTTCCAGACCTCCGCCGAACGCTGTGCCGTGGATGGCGACGATCACGGGCTTCTTGCAGTCTTCGATTTTCAGAAGGAATGGCAGCAGGCCTGCCCCGCGTAACTTGCCGGAAGTCATTTTGCCAAATTCTTTAATGTCGGCCCCGGCGATGAAAGTTCGGCCGCCGCCGACCAGGACTACGGCTTTGATGTCGGCGTCCTGCGCGATTTGGTCGAGCGCCTCGGAAATGCCCTCGGGGACGCCGGGGCTGAGCGCGTTGACGGGAGGATTATTGATGGTGATCACGGCGATGTCGTTCTGTTTTGTGAGTTGGATGAGATCTGTCATCGAGAAATTCCTTGGTTTGTGAATTTGGAGTTTAGGGATCGCCCATAATGCAAATCGCTAATGCAAGGCTCAAGGCGCCCATTCCGCAAAGCGAGAGGGGCGCTACAAAGTCGAACCAGAGAACCTAGACCCTATACGGCAGACCGTTTAGGCGGACTTCGCGGAGACGGTGCCGGAGTCAATCACGGCTGAGGCGATCCGCTCGCGATGAAAGGTTGCGTCGCCGAATGCCGTTTCCGAGCCTTTAGCCCTGCGGTAGTACAGGTGCACATCATTTTCCCAAGTGAAGCCCATGCCGCCGTGAATCTGGATGCCGCGATTGCCGACGGTGCGCGCCGCGTCGCTCGCGTACATTTTAGCGATCGAAACGGCGATGGTTGCGTCCGGCGAATTTTCTTCGAGGGCCCATCCGGCATAGTACACCGCGGAACGGGAGCTTTCGGTTTCCAAATACATGTCCGCGCATTGGTGCTGCACGGCTTGAAACGTGCCGATGGGTTTGCCGAACTGTTTGCGCGTTTTGGCGTATTCGACGGTGATGTCCAGAGTGCGTTGCATGCCGCCGACCATTTCGGCGGAAAGCGCGGCGGTGGCGACGTCGAAAGCGCGCGCCAGATCGATAGTAGCGCTGATTTCTTCGGCGGGAGTGTCGTTGAATTCGACGACATAGAGTTTGCGCGTAAGGTCCATGGCGGCCATGGGAGATATTTTCAGGCCGGGCGATTTGGAATTCACAACGAAGATGCCATTGCGCGCTACTACGATAATGAAATCGGCCACGGCGGCATCGGAGACGAAATATTTCTCGCCGCTGAGTTTGCCGTTGGCGGCTGTGAGCTGAACGTCGCGGGGATTCCAGCTGGCGTTGGATTCGAGAATGGCGACGGTGGCGCGAGCTTCGCCGCGACAGATGGGCCCGAGATATTTTTGTTTGTGCGCGGGCGAGGCTACCGCGTCGAGAACCGAGCCGGCGAGCACGACGGTGGAGAAAAACGGGCCTGGCAAGAGCGCGCGGCCGGCTTCTTCCATCAGCAGCATGAGTTCGACTTTGCCGAGGCCGACTCCGCCGTATGCTTCGGGAAAAATGATGCCGGTGTAGCCCTGGTCGGTCAGCTTGGACCAAAGATCGGCGTCGTAGGCGGTTTCCGTTTCCATCAGGCGGCGCATTTCTGCGCTGGGACATTCGCCAGCGAAGAATTTGCGCGCGCTGTCTTTCAGAAATTCCTGACTTTCACTCAAGCCGAATTGCATGGAGGTTCCCCTTCTGAGTTTTGGGTCTAATAACTTCTGGGCAGGCCGAGAACAAAGTGGCCGATGATGTTTCGTTGCACTTCGGAAGTGCCGGCTTCGATGGTATTGCCGCGCGTGCGCAGATACGCGTAAGACCACATGCCATTGTCAATGGCGCGCGGGTCGCCAGCCAGCAACTGGCCGTATGGGCCGAGAATTTCCTGCGCAATTTGCTGCAGGCGCTGATTGAGCTCGCTCCAGAAAATTTTCTGGATGCTGCCTTCCGGGCCGGGGACGCCGGTCGCGGTGAGGCGGCTGAAGGCGCGCATCTGATTGAAGCGCATGATTTCGATTTCGGCGCTGCACTGCGCGAGCTTCTGGCGAATGATGGGGTCCTGCGCGGCGGGGCGTCCGTTGCGCTGCATGTTGCGCGCCAGTTCGATCAGGCGAGTCATGTAACGCTTGAAAATCAGATGCAGGCGCGCGCCGTAGGAGCCGCGCTCGTACATCAGCGTGCTCATGGCGACGTTCCAGCCGTCGTTCACTTTGCCGAGGACGTTTTCAGCGGGCACGCGCACGTCGCGGAAGAAAAGCTCGTTGAATTCGGATTCGCCCGTCATTTGGCGCAGGGGGCGAACTTCGACGCCGGGAGATTTCATATCGACCAGGAGGACGGTGAGGCCTTTGTGTTTCGCGGCGGTGGCGTCGGTGCGCACGACAAGTTCGCACCAATCGCCGACCCAGCCGTAGCTGGTCCAAACTTTTTGGCCGTTGACCAGATAGTGGTCACCGTGGAGGACGGCTTGGGTTTGCAGACCGGCCAGATCGGAGCCGGCGTTTGGCTCGGAAAATCCCTGGCACCAGATTTCTTCGGCGCTGAGAATTTTCGGGATGTAGCGCTGCTTCTGCGCTTCGGTGCCGTAGGCGATGATGGTCGGGCCGATCAGGCCGAGCCCGAGGGAATTGGCCATGGGCGGGGCCTCGACGCGCGCCATTTCTTCCCAGAATAATGCTTGCTGCATGAGCGTGGCGCTGCGGCCGGCGTATTCCTTAGGCCAGGAAACGGCGGCCCAGCGGCCTTCTTGCAATTTGCGCTGCCAGGCGCGGAGATAGGGGAAGGATTCTTCGATCGGTTTTTCGCGCCACTCGTTCCAGTCTTTCGGGACGTTGCAGGCGAGCCAGGAGCGCAGTTCGTCGCGAAACTGCAATTCGTCGGCGGTTAGATTTAGATCCATGATTCAGACTCCTTCGCGTTGTGCGGCGCAGCGTGTGCGCCGAATGCTGCGGTCCATTGCAAGACAAATCTTTGCGAATCGAGGTGCGTCAGATCGCATCGATCTGCCTCAGGCCCCGGATTTTGCTTTGGGCGGCGCTACGGTAAAGCCCGGGCGCATGCTGTCTTGCCCTTGCCAATATTTTTTGCGGATATCTTTTTTCAAGATTTTGCCGGTGCCGGTCTTCGGCAGGCTCTCCACAAATTCGAACGAGCGCGGGCATTTGTAATGCGCCAGGCGCGAACGGCAGAATTCGATGAGTTCGGATTCGCTGGCGGCGGCGCCGGGTTTCAAAACCACCAGGGCCTTGGGGACTTCGCCCCACTTCGCATCGGGGACGGGAATCACGCCAGCTTCCAGGACGGCGGGATGCGCGAGGATGGCTTTTTCCAGTTCGAGGGAGGAAATATTTTCGCCGCCGCTGACGATGATGTCTTTCTTGCGATCAACGATGAGCGCGTAGCCGTCTTCGTTGAGAGTCGCCATATCTCCGGTATGGAACCAGCCGCCGCGCAGAGCTTCGGCGGAAGCCTCGGGCTGGCGCCAGTAGCCTTCCATGACGCCGTCACCGCGCACGATGATTTCGCCGATGGATTGGCCGTCGTGGGGCACGTCCCTGTCGTTCGGATCGACGACGCGCAGATCCACGCCGGGAATTGCGTAGCCGGTCATGGCCTGACCCGTGAAGCGCTGCTCGCCTTGCCAATCCATACCGGATTTCATGGGCGATACGGAAAGCGTAGGAGAGGTTTCGGTGAGGCCGTAGCCCGAAAAACATTCGCAGGCGAGTTTTTCTTCCACTTCACGGATGAGCGTGGGCGACGAAGCGGCGCCACCGATGACGATGCGGCGCAGGGTGGTGAGATTGTAATTCCCGCGCTCCGGGCAATTCACCAAGGCGGTGGCCATGATGGGAACCAGGCTCAAGGTCTGCACGCCTTCTTTTTCGATGAGGCGGAAAACTTCCTTGGGGTCGAAGCGCTGGATCATCACGTGCGTGCCGCCGAGCATTGTGAGGAAATGCGCGACGCCCCAGCCATTGGCGTGGAACAGGGGAATGGTGTGAAGCTCGACGGCGCCTCTTTCGATTTGCAGTCCCAGGCAAACGTGCACAGCGTGCAGGTACACATTTCTGTGCGTGAGCATTACGCCTTTGGGATTGGCGCTGGTGCCGCTGGTATAGAAAAGTTCGGACAGGGAATTTTCATCAATGGAGGAGACGTCCGCGAAGTGGGGCGTGGCGGCGGCCAGAAGCTGGTCGTAATTCTTGGAGTAGAGCCAGGGCGCTGCGGGAGCGCCGTCGAGTTGGCAAATTAACTTGACCGAGGGAATATCGTTGCGAAATGCTTCGGCAACGGAGAGGAACTGTTTTTCCACGAAGAGAGCGGAGGCGCCGGAATCGTTGAGGATGTAGCCGAGCTCGCCGGGCGTAAGGCGAATATTGAGCGGGAGCAGTACGGCGCCGGCTTCCAGAACGCCGTAATACGCTTCGAGCAAGCGATGGCAATTGCTGCTGAGGAACGCGACACGGTCGCCGGGCTGTATGCCGGCCTGGCGCAAAGCTCCCGCGAGGCGGCTGACACGATCGGCCATTTGCGCGTAGGTATATCTGACGTCATTGCAGACGACGGCCGTGCGGTGGGGATATTGTTGCACCGCGTAACGCAGGAAACGAAGAGGCGTGAGTGGAATATTCATAGTGCGCGCGCCTGGATCAGGCGGATTGACCTCCATCAACTGCCAGGATTTGCCCGGTAACAAAATCGGATGCAGAGGAAGCGAGGAAAATTGCGGCGCCTTTCAAATCTTGCGGCCCGCCGAATCGGCCCAGAGGTATACCGGCAAGCAGCGATTCCTTGTTTCGTTCGATTACTTTTTCTGACATGTCGGTAGGAAACCAGCCGGGCGCGATGGCATTCACCTGAATATTGTGCATGCCCCATTTGCAGGCGAGGTCTTTGGTGAAAATGATTACACCGCCTTTGCTGGCGCTGTAGCCGATGGCGGAGAATCGCGGTGACGAGCCGCGCAATCCGGCGACCGAGGCGATATTGATGATTTTTCCGCAGCGCTGCGCGATCATGGTCCGGCCCACCGTTTGCGAAAACAGAAAAGTTCCCGTGAGATTGGTTTCGATGACTTTGTTCCACTGTTCGAGCGTCATGGTTTCAACTGGCGCGCCCCAGGACGTGCCGGCATTGTTGATCAGAATGTCGATGCGGCCGAAATGTTCAAGCGTGGCGTCAGCGACCGCTTGAATGCTGGCCGGATCTTTGATGTCGCAAGTTAGCGCGAGAACTTTGACGCCGGCGGCCTCGAATTCGGAGGCGGCTTGCAGGCAACGTTCCTTTTTGCGCGCGCAGAGAACCAGATGCGCGCCCATTTCCGCCAGGCCGTCGGCCATCTGGCGGCCGAGGCCCACAGAACCGCCAGTGACGATGGCGACGCGGCCGGTGAGGTCGAAGATTTTGGAGGTGGTCACGTTAGGCGTTGTGGCCCTGGGCTGTTTTCGTTTATTCAAAATAGCGTGTGTTTATATCATATGTTAGAAGCTAACGCTAGTTGCCATGGCGACATCGCATCCGAACAAAAAGCCGATCCCGCGCCCGCTTGCGCTGGCTCGGGATGACAGCGTCGCATCTTTCTTTCGAAAACCGTGAAACCGCCACAGACGAAAAACGGTATTTTTCAGTCAACCCTGTCGCGGACCGCTCAGTACGTTTCGCCGAACGAGAAACCTTGAGTGCAATCGCTGCCGAAGCCGAAAAAGCATGGGTGCGCGAAGGCGTCGAAGGGACGCAGATAGGGCGCCGGGGTGTAGTCGATGAAGGCGGGCGGAGTGGGAACGATGGTGGTGCCCACCTCAAAGATATTGAACTGCGGGCCGAGCGATGCGGCATCGCCATTCAGGAGATTGGCCTCGATGCTCGGCCATTTGCCTGTTTCCAATCGCTGCAGCAGGGTTTCGACCGCAGCGATGGTTTCCGCGGGCGTGAAAGCACAGTGCCCGGCGCGATCCACGAAAGTTTGGCGCAGCAAGCGGCTGTTATCGTCCACACGGTCCACAACGTCCTTGTAAGCGGTTTCATTTTGCACGACGACGAGGCCGTCGCCCTTGGTGTGCATGGAGAGGACGGGAATATCGATCTGGCCATCGAAAATAATATTTTGCTCGAGATAGTTGACCGCCTTCGGACTCGCTTGGATGCGGGCGGCGCGATTCAGCGTGTCGAGGTCTTCTTCCAGGCTGAGGCCGGCGGTCTGATAGAGCGCCCAGACTTCGTCGCGGTCAACCGATTTTTCGAGCTGCTTGCGATAGTCCACGCCGGTGTTCCAGGAGACGTTGCCGCCGGCGCGCGCTTCGAGTTCGGCGCGAAAAGCGAATACGAACGGAAAATCAATTTGCTGATCCCAGAGAAACTGATTTGCTTCCTGACTGGCGAAATCGGTGGGAGATGGTTCCGGCGTAGTGGGAGTGAACCAGCCGGGAGTGTCGCTGAGAGCTGCTCCGAGGGCGATGCGTGCGCGGCCCTGTGGCGTGGCTTGGGCGGCGGCGAGAATGTCTTCGGCCAGGGTGAGATTTGCGGTGGGATTCGCGATGCCAACCAGCTGCAAATTGGTGGCGGGCGCGAGGAGCGTCTTAAAAGCGAATTCGGCATCGAGCGCGGTGTTCCAGGTGGCTACACCCCCAGACAACACGCCGCACATGGGCTGCGCGGCGCTGAAGCGCTTGGGATTTCGCTGGATCAATCCGGCGGTGATAATGCCGCCCAGGGAATGCCCCCAGGCGATGGTGGCGACGGGGCGGGGGAACATGGTGTCAAACAAATCCAGCACGGCGATTTGATCAGTGAGAGCTTCGTGAATGGCCCAGCCTGTGGTGGCGTAGGAGGAGCCGGCGAGCGCGAATCCATTGGCGAGGAGAAAAGCGCCGGTAGCGGGATCTCCGACATCGGTGGCGGGATTGGGGCTGCCCGGCGTGACGTAACCATGGCTGTAGAGAAACAGGGTGCCATTCCAGTTGTTAGGAACTTGGATCAGGTAGGTGGCTCCGTCGCTGAACGAGCCGGTTCTTGTGGTGACGTTGGCCTGCGCGCGCGAGCTGTCCGCGAGGGAAAGAAGCAGAATCGTAGCGACGGCGATGAAAAGCACGGCGCGTTTAATTTGTTGCCACATTTCAACTCCTCCTGTTACTGCGAAGTCCCAAAGTCCATGGCACCGGCGAAATTATCCGCCAAAGGAATTTCGCAGACGGCGCCGGCGGTGGATCTAGCGGGGACCGCCGGCTTTTTTGTGCCGCGCAATCAGAAATTCAATCTGCAGCCGAGCTGAATCTCCCGTTTCGGCAAGGCCGAAGTGAAGCCGAGCGGCGTGCTGGGGGAGAGCGCGGCGCTGCCGTGCACGTTGAAGGTAGTGTACCCGGGCGTGAGTCCGAACAGCGGGCTTACTTCGTTGTTCACGCTGGCATAATTCGTGTGGTTGGCGATGTTGAAGCCTTCCGCGGTCAATTGCAGATTGGCGTGTTCGCCGAGTTTGTGCTGCCAGGTCAAGCGCGCGTCGAAGTCAACATAGTTGGGTCCGAGGCCGGTGTCGCGCGGAGCGCCGATGGGCCGCTGGTTCGTCGTGTGGTTGTCTCCGTTGACTTCGCCGCCTGCGAGCAAGTTGAAGGGATGGCCGCTGTGGTACTGGAAAATCGGCGAGAGCTGAAAACCCGACAGGAAAGCGTTCTTCCAAGGGCTGTTGATCACTCCGGCGAGCACGACCTTATTGCGTTCATCAAACTCGGAGAGGGCGCGGTCCGCGGCCAAGTCCGTGGGATCTTGCGGACCGAAGTCGGTGTTGAAATCGGTGCCGGTATCAAAGGCTTTGCTGTAAGTGTAATTTCCGAAGAAGGAGAAATTATCGTTGAAACGTTTGTGGACTTCGATAATGCCACCTTCGTAGAGGGCGGAGGACGCAGAGCTGTATTGGTTGTTCTGTGTGACCAGGACATTTACGAAGCAGGGCGACACGGGCTGACCAAAACCGTTGAGGGTAATCGCGCAAGGGTAAACGCCGCCGGCACCGGCGCCGGAAGTTTCGAAGCCAGCGGCTGGGTCGGTAGCCGCGCTGGTGTTCCAGTTGCGATAGGAAACGGATTTGCCGTTGGCCAAGGTTACCGTGCTCATCGGAGTCGAGGGCTGCAGATTGGTATCAATCGCAACCGGAAGCCGCAGGGTGTGGGAATAGATAAAGCTAGCGGAAATCGAGAAGCCGGGAGTGATTGCGCGTTCGATTCCCAGTGACGCCTGCTGCGAGTAGGGAGGCTTGTAGTTGGGCGGGTTGCTGAACAACACGGTCAACGGCGAAAGCTGGCCGCTGTTCTGCACGAAAATGCCGGAACCGAGCGGTTCAGGAAAAACTCCACCTGCCGTGGTTGGTAGGAGAGACTGCGGGGTGATGCATGCATTCTGGCCAGCGGTGGGGGTGGTGCATTGAATCAGGCCCGCGGCGAAGAGGGTCTGAAAGATGGTAGCGGAGTTTTGCAGAAAAGGAAGGCCTGTGGCACCCAGAGGATCCGCGTAAATGGATATGAAACGATTACAAGGACTCGCAGCATTGCCAGGGAAGATGGTGCCCGGGGTACCGAGTGCCGTGACACCGACCCCGCAAGTGTTTACGGCATTGTTCACTTGATCGGGGACGGGGGAAGTGTTGTGTTGATTTTCGACGGTGCTGCGATTCTTGTTGAGGACGCCGAGACTCAAGTCTACCTGGGGGATTTGAGCGTCAACGGGACCGTAGAAAATTCCGTAGCCGCCGCGGATAACGGTTTTGTGATCCTTGAAGGGATCCCAGGCGAAAGAGATACGCGGGGCGACGTCGCCATAGAAAGTATTCAGCGGGAGATATTGCGAGTCAATTTCATAGCGCAAGCCGTAGTTCAGCGTGAAGTTGGAAGTAATTTTCCAGGAGTCCTGCAAATAGATCCCGGTCAGCGGACGCGTGTAGGCGGGATAGTCCGCATTGCCAAATCCCTGTTGATAGACCTGCGGCAGGCCGAGAGAGGCGCTCTGCAGCGAATTTAGACCATCTTGGAGGCTGTCGAGTTGCGGGCTCAGCAGGGAGCCGGGAAGCGGTCCGAAGACGAAGCGACCCGGGAGGAAGGTGTGGGATTCCGAGTGATTGCCGCGGAGAATCTCATTGCCTCCGAACTTGATGGTATGGCTGCCGCGCACCAGGGTGACGTTGTCCGCGAATTCGTAGCGGCGCAGGATGGTGAGATTGGGCAGGAAAATATTCGTGCCCAGATTATTGGCGAAGCTGGCGATCTGCAGGCCGACTTGTCCCGGTTCATTGGGAATTACGTCGAAGCTGTTGTAATCCCACTGGGCGCGAAATTCATTTTCGGTGCGCGGGCTGAACACGTGATACCAGGAGGCCTGAAGATTGTTGTCGTAATCGTGGACGGAGCTGCCGGCGGAAAAGCCGGTGAGCGATTGCACGTCGGGATTTTCTTCCAGGTCGTGGCCGTAACGGTAGCTGATATTAATCGAGTCGGCTTCGCTGAAGTGATGATCGAGGCGGCCTGAGAACAGGTACTGACGCGTATTGTAATTGAAGAGGCCGCCGTTGGATTCCAGCTGGTTGATGAGGTAGGTGTTAAGAGCGGTTTGTCCGGCGGTGAGGCCGGTCAGCTGGCTGGTGGTCAATGCCAGCGTTAGGGCTCCGGCGCACTGAGGGCCCGGCAGTGGAGTCACCGTGCCGTTGGGATTGTTGAGGCATGGAACCGGGCCGGGCTGGGCAGCGAGTCCGCTGATAACAGCCTGCTGAGCGGCGGTGGGAAGAAACTCATTCGTGTTGGTCAGCAGCGGAACGGCATTCTCGGCGTCCTGCCGCAAGCCTTCAAAGGCAAAGAAGACGAAAGTCTTGTCCTTGTGGATGGGGGCGCCGATGGTGCCGCCGAATTGATAGCGCCCCAGGGAGTCCTTGATCGGTGAACCCACAGAATTCGTTGCGGGATCGAACACCTCGCCGGGGGCGAGCGCCTGGGTGAATGCGAAAGGATCGCGCGCGTCCAGGCCGCTGTTGCGGAAATAACTGTACAGGGTGCCGTGGACGTCGTTCGTGCCTGATTTTGTGACGATGTTGACGGATGCGCCAGTCGCACCTCCCAGGTCCGCACCATAATTGCTGCGATTCACCTGGAATTCCTGCACGGCGTCCTGGCTGACGGTGAGGCGAACGCCGCCAGCATCGTCGCCGGTCTCGCCGCCGTCAACGGTGACGCTGTTGCCGCGGCCGTTGCTGCCGTAAAAGGAAAGGCCGCTCTGCGGAGTCTGCTTCACGCGAAAATCCTGATCGTCGGTGAGGCGAGTGGAATCGGCGACGCCGGGGAGGAGCAGGGTGAAGTTCAGGTAGTCGCGGCGGTCAATGGGAAGATCTTCGATATATTGCTGCGTGATGGTGTTGGACTGGCTGCCGCGTTCGGTTTCGACGACTGGCGGGGCGGCGGACACTTCCACCACCGAATTGGTGGTTGCAACCTGCAGATGGAAATCCAGGATGGCGGACTGTCCAACGGTGATCGTGACGCCCTTTTGGATCTGGGATTGAAAGCCGGGGATCTGCGCGGCGAGATCGTAGGTGCCTGGAGGCAGATTGGCGAAACGGTACTGGCCGTTAGCGTCAACGGTGGAGGTGAGGCGAATGCCCCGGGACACGTCGTCCGCCGTCACCGTGCCCTTGGGGACCACGGCACCGGTGGGATCGGTGACCGTCCCGCTGACAGTTCCCGAAGCGCCCACACCTTGGGCGTGCGCGACTGGACTCGCCAGCAGCAGACAGGCTGCCAGCACCACGGCACATGCAAATGAGATCACTTCTCTCATGGCTCCTCCTAATGTGTGGGACAAGTGCGAGATTTCACGGGCTGGGAATGGGCAGCGGGCGCAGGCAGGGCGGCGAGGGCGACTCGGGCAAGGCGCGCCGGGCGCGTTTTCGCCGCGGGCATCATTGCGGAATGCTTTCCAAGAATTCGAAGACACCCGACCCCCCGTCCAACCCAACCCCGAGAATTGTGAGTGTAGGTATCACATCATAGTTACTAACGTCAACAGGAAAGCTGATGCGGTATATCACAATTCTTGATGGAGGAGTCGCGCGGTGGGGCAGGGCGGTCTTCGGCTGGGGTGGTTACGCAGCGCGTCTAGAGCGGAGTGAGGACAATGCGGCCGGAAACTTTGCCGTTGCGCAGTTCGGCCATGGCTTCGTTTACTTTGGTCAGGGGGCGGATGCTGACTTGCGAGTGGATTTTTCCGGCGGCGGCCAAGGCCAAGACTGCGCGGAGATCCTGGCGCGTGCCAACCGAGGATGCCTGGATGCGTACTTCGGATGCGGCCATGGAAATGGGCGGGAAGCAGATTGGCTCCGCAGGCAGGCCGACGACGAGGAGAATTCCGGTGGGCCGGACGCAGAGAAATGCGGTGTCGTAGGCGGCTTTTGCGGCGGAGGTTACGATGGCGGCATGCACGCCGCCCGCGCGCCGCAATTCCTTCGCAACATTTGCGGTGGTCGCGTTCAAAGTTTCGGACGCGCCAAAGGTTTTTGCTTGCGCCAGTTTTTCATCGGAAACATCAATCGCGGTGACCGATGCTCCCAGCCGGGCGCCGATTTGCACGGCGAGTTGTCCCAGGCCGCCGACACCGAAAACCGCCAAACGCTGGCCTGGCTGGATTTTGGCGTGCTGCAGGGCGCGATACACCGTGACTCCCGCGCAGAAAAGAGGCGCGGCATCGCTCGAGGAAAGCTGCTCGGGAATTTTCAGCGCGTGCGTGGCGGGGGCCTTGACGAATTCCGCGAAGCCGCCGTCCACAGTTACCCCGGTGATTTGTTGTTTGACGCACAGATTCTCGTTGCCTTCGCGGCAGAATTCACATTCACCGCAGCTCCAGTGCAGCCAGGGGACGCCGACGCGGTCGCCGATTTGCAAATTTTCGACCGAGGCGCCCGTTTCGGCGACGCAACCGGCGATTTCGTGACCGAGGATCAGCGGTCTTTTGATGATGCGGGCGAGCTGCGGCCAATCGGCGTCGGCCAAGTGCAAATCGGAATGGCACACGCCGCAAGCTTCCACTTCGATCAACACCTCGTGCGGACCCGGTTGCGGTTGCGCGATTTCTTCGATGCTCAGCGGCGATTTGAATTCACGCAGGACGGCGGCTTTCATGTGGTGCGCCTCAACGAACCTCGGATTTGGATTTTCGCCGCAGAGATACGCGTGAATGCGATGGCAGCACCGGCTCGAAGCGATTTGCGATTACGGCCGGGCACCGCGCAAGAAAAATTCGACTGCGTTGCGCACGCGCTCGGTGAGTTTGTGTGGGCCGGTAAGATCAACGGCCCACTGACGAACGACGGTATTGAAAAGGCCTTCCATGAATTCAGCCAGGTGCACCACCGGAAAATCACGCGTCACTTCGCCATTTTTTTGGCCTTCGGCGATAATTTCGCGGAGGAGATTCACCGTCGCCGCTTCTGCTCCGCGCAGTTCCGGCGAGCGCACCGGATCCATGGCGCCGGCGAGGATGACGGCCTGCCAAAGCGGGCGGCCGACTTCGGTCACGTTGCCCAGAGTTTCGTAAAAGCGGCGCAGGCGTTGCTCGGTGGTGGCTTCGGTGGAGAGCTCGGATTTCAGGCTTTCGGCCTGACGTGCGAAAGCGCGGCGTCCGACTTCGCGCAAGACTGCTTCTTTACTGGGGAAATAGCGGAAGAAAGTGGGCTGGCTGATTTCCAGAGTCTGTACGATGTCGTCAATGCGCGTTTTTTCGTAGCCGCGCTGGCGAAAAAGATGCAGGGCCGTTTCGATGATCTGCTGGCGCAGGCGCGCTTTTTTGCGTTCGCGCAGGCCGCCGACTGGTTCTTTGCGCGAGCCGCCGTGGCCGCGTTTACTGGCGGAGTCGCCGTCGCTAGCGTCGTTGCTTGCGGGCGCCAACGCGGATGGCTGTCTGGGGGAAATTTTTGCGCGCGGCATAATGCTGTTCCTCCTGCACAGTGCACCGGGGTGAGGTGCGCGAACCATATTGTGATAGTGGCCCTAACATTATAGTGACTAACGCTAGGTTGCAAGTCCCTTGTGGTTTTCTTCTTCCTACGGAGAGCGTCGAGGTTACAGGAAAAGGATTGGGCCGAGCGTCGGATTATGCTGAGCGGAAGAAATATGGGAGGCGCAGGTGGGAATCGCAACCACTCCAGCGAGTCTACTGTCCCCACCGTGTCGTTGTTGCATTGATCTCTCCCTCCGTTGCGGTTTGATTGGGGGTTGACAGGCGCCGCTTTTCCCTGCTGTTATCGTCGGGGAACCGTAGCAGGCACTATTGTTTGTCTTTCTGATATCCCGGCAGTCGTAACGGAGGGCTCGTGAAACTGAAATTGCTCCTGTGTTCGTCTTGTGCCCTACTTTTCTTCTCCATGTCGTCAAAAGCGCAGCAGGACCAGGACGCGCGGCTGTGGCTGACCACACCGGACCGGGCTGCGCTGGTAGCGCTGCAGCCCGGCGCGCTGCACTTTTCCTCAGAAGCGGGCCCGTCGCCGGTTCTCACAGTTGATGACGCGCAGCGCTTCCAGTCAATCGATGGCTTTGGCTTTGCGCTGACCGGAGGAAGCGCGCAGCTGCTAATGCGCATGGGCGCTCCGCAACGGGCCGCCCTGCTGAAGGAACTGTTTACGGCCGGTGGCAGCGGGATCGGAGTGAGCTATCTGCGAGTGAGCATCGGCTCGTCCGACATGAATGAACGCGTGTATTCCTACGATGACTTACCGCACGGCGAGACCGATGTCGACATCGCGAAATTCGACCTGGGACCGGACCGCGCGGATGTCATTCCGGCGCTGAAGGAGATTTTGGCAATTGAGCCGGGGATCAAGATTCTGGGATCACCGTGGTCCGCGCCTGCGTGGATGAAGACCAATGACGACGTGAGGGGCGGCGAGCTCAAGCCGGAATATTATGCTGCGTTCGCGAAATATCTTGTCAAGTACATCGAGGCAATGCGCGCGGAGGGCATTACGATTGACGCCGTCACGGTGGAGAATGAACCGCTGAATCCAAAGAACACGCCGAGCATGGTGGTGTTCGCCAAGGAAGAGGATACGTTCATTGCACAGGATCTGGGCCCTGCATTTCATAGGGCGGGAATCCGGACGAAGATTCTGCTCTATGACCATAACCCGGATGTTTTGTCCTATCCCCTCTCGATTCTCGGAGATCCTGGCGCAAGCGAGTATGTGGACGGAACGGCGTTTCACCTTTACGGCGGCGACGCAAGTTTGCTGGCACAGGTGCATGATGCGTATCCGAACAAGAACCTCTATCTAACCGAGCAATCGGTGACCGAGCGGCGTTCCGGAGGGCCCCTTGGAATCGCTGAACCGGTGCGCCGCGTAATGATTGGCGCGACGCGGAATTGGTGCCGCAATGTGCTGCTGTGGAACTTGGCTGCCGATCCGGAGAACGGTCCGCATACTAACAATGGGGGATGCACCGGATGCTCAGGGGCTGTTACCCTGAACGGCGATTCTGTGACTAAGAATGTTGCTTATTACGTGCTCGAGCATTTCTCGCAGTTTGTACCTCCGGGATCGGCGCGAGTGGCGTCGAGTGAGATGGAGCAGTTGGACAGCGTCGCCTTCCTTACTCCTCAGCACAAGATGGTGCTGGTGATTTCGAATACGGGGAATTTCGAGAAGTCCTTCGCGGTGAAGTACCGAGATAAATTCTTCCAGACCACGTTACCGCCCGAGTCCGTAGGAACTTATGTCTGGTAGGCGGCGCGCACTCCCGCTCGTCAAGCAGTTCGCGCTGGCTCGGACATCCTGGTTTTGACAGGTTGACGCGGAAATGGCGGCTGGGAGGCGTAGTGCAACGAAGAGCGTTCTTGAAGAGCGCGGGAGTTGCAACCGTCTTAGTTGCTGGCGGTGGTGTTTGGCGTGCCTATAACTGTGGGGTGTTCAGCGTAGGCCAAGGGCCGGCCTTTGAGCCGTGGAGGGACTGGCAACAGACCAAAAGCGGCCCGCTCGCATTGGTGCGCGCCGCGATTCTCGCAGCCAGCCCGCACAACACCCAGCCTTGGCTTTTCCGGGTTAGTGATTCCTCGATTGACCTTTATCTGGATTGTCGCAGGTATCCGGGAGCACTCGATCCCTACCTTCGCGAAGAGCACATCGGGATGGGCTGTGCCCTGGAAAACCTGATGCTAGCAGCCGCGGCGAACGGCTATGCTGCCTCCGCTACGCTGCTTCCTGGAAAACTTACACAAAGTGCGGCCTATCCCGGACATGAACTGGTCGCGCAAGTTGGACTTGTGCCAGATCAGAAGCAGCAAAGTGAACTTTACGATGCGATTCCCTACCGCCATACCAATCGCAACGCCTATCACCTGGAGACTCTGCCGCCGGAGTTTGTCGAGAAGATCCGCCAGCTTCCGGGCGGCGAGGCGGCCATCAAAGTCTTCGTGTTCAGCGCGCTCGAAGACCGCAATCGCATCGTGGAGATGATCTCTAGGGCCAATGACATCGTGTATGCAGACCCGCAAGTGGATCGAGGAAGCAACCAATGGGTACGCACGGAATGGAGTGACGTTCAGAAATTCCGCGATGGGTTGATCTGGGATGAGTCTGGAGAATCCCCGTTAACTGTCGCAGCCTTAAAGTTCATGCCTCCCTGGGGGAGGAGATTCGTGTTCAGACATAAATTACTCGGGGGAAGGTCCTATTCCGATCTCCTGCACGCTACGCCGCTTTTTGGAGTGATCGCGGTGCGCGATCGCTATGATCGGGCGCAGAGCCTGGGTGCAGGGCGAATCTGGCAGCGTGCTCATCTGCTGGCGACCGCACGCCATCTTGCGGGGAGACCGGTCAATGAGGCGGTCGAGTTGATCGATCACCAACGTTCACTCGATCAGGAACCGCAAGCAATGGCCGAGCTCTCCGGGCTGATCGGAGAAAACGGATGGGAGCCAACGTTCATGTTTCGTTTGGGCTATCCGGTTCGCCAAGTCTCGCCCAGCCCAAGACGTCCGGTGGACGACGTGCTTCTCTGATTGCAGTCTTCTGCCAATTCAGGGAAGAGTTTTTAGAGATGTTCTGGGTGGATTGTCCGGAAGCAGGAAATGGGATCAGGAGAACAGCTATGACGCTCAACTTCTGGAAATCGAAATGCTGGACCGTTTGCGGCATCGCCCTGGTTTCTTTTGCCGCCGGATCGCTCCTTACTGCGAACTTGGCGCACATGAAGGAAGTGCGGGCGGATAGCAATCGCGTCTTCGAGCTTCGCGTTTATCATGCAGTGCCGGGCAAACTGCCCGCGCTGGAGTCACGGTTTCGCGACACGACTTCCAAGCTACTCGCCAAACACGATCTGCACGTTGTGGGTTACTGGGTATCCGAAAACGCTCCCGGTTGGGACAACACATTCATCTGGATCGTGGCTCATGCCAGCCGGGAGGAAGCGAACAAGAATTGGGACGCGATGATGGCGGATCCGGAGTTTCAAGCGGTGATCAAATCCGAACAGGCCAACAAGCTGGTGGAAAAGGTGGACTCGACGTACATGCATCCGGCGGATTTTTCGCCGATGAAGTAGCGCCCGACCGGCAGGATTCGACTCGTCCCGACAGTTTCGTTCAGCACCGGGGATGACCCGCTAACTTGGGAAGCGTCAATTAAAGGAGCTGTGGCTATGGGCAAACCGGTCCAAAGACCGCCTGAACTTTATCGTGTTATTCTTCCGGTGAAGAATAATAAAAAAGCTTCTATCTTTTATTCAAAGCTGCTGCATCTGAAGGGTAAGAAGGTGTCGCCCGGCAGAGTATATTTTGAATGCGGCCAAACAATCCTTGCCTGTTATGACCCCGTTGCTGATGGTGATTCGTTGCACGGTGGGTGGAATCTGCATCCAAAGCAATACATTTATTTCTCTGTTGCGGATCTCGATAGCACCTTTGAGAAAGCAAAGACTCTGAGATGCAAGCGCATAGATAAGGCCGTTAAAAAAATGCCCTGGGGCGAGCGCTTATTTTATGCGAAAGACCCGTTCAACAATCTAATTTGTTTTGTGGACGAAGCAACCGTATTCAGAGGATAGATGGAAGGGCTCTTTAGCCAAAGACCCAAAAGAATGCCCAGCATTCTCGGGTTCGTTCAAGGTTAGAAAGCCCCCGAACCTCGGGCAAACGTCTCAGCACACTGGATTGAATTGCACAAACTTCCGCAAAGATATACAATAGCGATGTATATCAAGGAGGGCCAATGCAGGTATCGAAATGGGGGAACAGTCTTGCGGTGCGGTTGCCCAAGGCTGTGGTTGACGCGCTCGCTCTCAAGGAAGGCGACCAGATCGAGATTCGGATCGCCCGTGAGCGGGTGTTCGAAGTGAGTCGCGATCAAAGCAAACGTCACGCGCTCGCTCGCTTGCGCAAACTCCGCCGTCCATTGCCCCCCGGATTTGTCTTTGACCGGGAAGAGGTCAATGTCCGTTAAGGCTTTCTTTGACACGAATGTCCTGATCTATGCTGTGGCGGAAGGCGATCCACGTCGTGCGCAAGCTGAAGACCTTCTAGCGTCGGGAGGCGTACTCAGCGTGCAAGTTCTGCATGAATTTGTCTCCGTCGCTCGGCGCAAAATGTTGATGTCATGGAGTGATGTGACTCAGGCGTTGGATGCTTTTCGCATTCTCTGTCCTTCTCCCCTTCCTATTACAGTCGAAACACACGAAGCAGCGCTCAGAATTGCCGCGACACATGGATACAACATCTATGACGCCCTGGTGATTGCCGCTGCGTTAGAAGCCGGATGCGCAGCTTTGTATTCAGAAGACCTTCGCGATGACCAGACGATCGATGAGAAACTCACGATTCGAAATCCCTTCGCTAAATCGCCCGGCTAGCGGGCTCTAAAAACTCAGATCGAGAAACGCATATTCCTTAAACCTTTTAACGTCATTTCCCAACAACAAGATGGCTTGTAGCGCCAGCAGTTCGAAATGCACTTCCTTCCTCACCCAATCCCTGTCGCGCAATTTCCAGGAATTACTCCCGCGGGTGGCCTTTTTCCATGTTGGAACAAGAACTTGGTCAGCCGATTTCGTGCTCGCAGTTAGTCCCTCTTGGCAGCTTCGCGGGCTCTTACTAGATCCAAAAGCGGCCTCTCTCCGTTGACTTGCCTCCCATCGCAACCTAATATGTGCGGTTAATGGCGGACTTCCCCTCTTTGATTGGCCACACCGTTTCCCACTATCGCGTGATCGAAAAACTCGGGCATGGCGGCATGGGTGTGGTGTACAAGGCCCAAGACATCCGCCTAGACCGGACCGTTGCTCTAAAATTCCTTCCGATCAACGTCGCGCACGACGCAAATGCGCTCGAGCGCTTCAAGCGTGAGGGCAAAGCCACCTCTGCGCTCAATCATCCCAACATCTGCACGATTTACGACATCGGCGAAGACGCCGGGCACACCTTCATCGGCATGGAATTTCTGGACGGCATGACGCTCAAACAACGAATCGGCGGCCGCCCGATTGAAACAGAAACCCTCCTCAACCTCGCCATAGAGATTGCGGACGCCCTGGATGCCGCCCACGCGGAGGGTATCGTCCACCGCGACATCAAGCCTGCCAACATCTTTGTAACCAAACGAGGCCACGCGAAAATCCTGGATTTCGGCCTGGCCAAGATTCAATCGAAGGCAGGATCGGATGCCGATGCGACGCTGACGCAGGAAGCGACGCAATTGAGCACGCTAGGCACGGCTATGGGCACGCTCGCGTACATGTCACCGGAGCAAGCGCGCGGCAAAGAACTGGACGGCCGTACGGACATTTTCTCTTTCGGTTTGGTCCTGTACGAAATGGCCACCGGGCAGCAAGCCTTCTCCGGAAACACTTCCGCCGAAATTTTCGATGCCATTCTGAATCGCACGCCGGTAGCACCCGTGCGACTGAATCCCGCGGTGCCGCCCAAATTGGAAGATGTCATCACCCGTGCACTGGAAAAAGACCCAAACCTCCGCTTTCAGCATGCATCGGATATGCGATCGGACTTGCAGCGTCTGAAGCGCGACACGGAATCGGGACGCCCGGCGGTGGCGAGCGGAATGGCAGAGCCGGCCAGCCCTGACCAAGGTTTACTGTCCGCAGCCGCGTCGCCGGAATTAAAATCTGTCGCCGTTTTAGCCGCGCCGGTCAAAACCCAGCGTGCGAAGTGGCCTGTAGTTGCGGGCGCTGCTCTCGTTATAGTCGCAGCGGGCATCGCTAGCTGGCTATACTTTACGCGACATGCTCAGGCCCTAACCGACAAGGACACTGTCGTTCTCGCCGAGTTCGCAAACACCACCGGCGATGCTGTCTTCGACGGCACGCTGCGGCAGGGACTTTCAGCGCAGCTGGACCAGTCTCCGTTCCTCAGCCTTATTTCCGACGAGCGTATTGCGCACACGCTCACGTTGATGGCCAAGGCAAAAGACGCGCAGCTTACCCCAGACGTGGCACGCGACGTTTGCCAACGCACCGCCAGCGCCGCCACTATTGAGGGCTCCATCTCCAGTTTGGGCAGTCAGTACGTCGTGAGTTTGAAGGCGGTGAATTGCCGAAACGGCGACCTGCTCGCGCAAGAGCAAGTGACGGCCAGCGGGAAGGAGCAAGTTCTCAACGCTCTGGGCGACGCGGCGACCAAGCTGCGCGGGAGAATGGGAGAATCGCTAGCTTCGGTGCGCAAGTACAACGCGCTTCCGGAAAACGTCACCACGGCTTCGCTCGAAGCGCTGCAAGCCTATACTCTCGGCAAACAAACAATGGATGTGGCAAACGACTACGCAGCCGCGATTCCTCTCTTTGAAAGGGCCGTTTCACTAGATCCAAATTTCGCCATGGCGTATTTGCGCCTGGCCCAGAGTTATCAGCCGCTCAGTGAAAACGACCGCTGTGCCGAGGATGCGCGCAAGGCCTACGCGTTGCGCGAGCGCGTCAGTGAGAGCGAAAAGCTGGGCATTTCCTCATTCTACGACCTTGTCGTCACCGGAAATCTTGAGGCTGCCCGCACTTCCTTTCAGGCATGGGCGCAAACCTACCCGCGCGATGAGGACCCTCAGGTTTACCTCTGGTTTACTTATACGTCCATGGGAGACTACCCGAGAGCGAATGCCGCGGCGCTGCAGGCGCTGAAGCTGAATCCCGGTAGCGGTAACAACTACGTGAATCTGGCTTACACCTATCAGTGGATTGACCAACTCGATCAGACCAAGGCCACCCTGCGCGAATCACGCGCGCATAATATTGATTCACCTTGGATACCACTCGTTCTTTACGTAGTGAGTTTCCTCCAGCACGACGCGGCCGAAATGCAGCAGCAGGTCGCCACCGCGACCGGAAAACCGGGAGTCGATGATCAGATCCTTCTGCTGGAATCTGAAACGGCAGCCTATTACGGCGAGTTCGCCAAGAGCCGCGAACTAACACGCCGCGCCGCCGATTCCGCACAACGCGCCAATCAAAAAGAAGCGGCCGCGGAATATAAGTCACACTCCGCGGTACGCGAAGCATTAGCCGGCGATATGCCTTCGGCAAGGCAAGATGCCCAAGCCGCCCTCGCGCTAGCCGCCGGCAGACAGGTTGAAGGTTTCTCCGCTGTTGCACTCGGACTGGCTGGCGATTCCGCACAGGCCGAACGTTTGGTCGCCGATTTGGGAAAACGCTTCAGCGAAGACACCATCGTAAAGTTCAATTATCTTCCGATGATCCGAGCTGCAACCGCGCTTCACAGTGGTGACGGTAAGCGAGCCATCGAGGCGCTGTCTGCGTCTGCCCCCTATGAACTGGGAGAAACGAATTCTTCCTTCACCTTTGCCCTCTATCCAGTTTACTTGCGCGGCGAGGCGTACCTGGCAGCGAAGCAGGGGCCCGCGGCGGGTAACGAGTTCCAGAAAATTCTCGATCATGCAGGCCTGGTCGGAAACGAGCCGCTGGCCGCACTCGCGCATCTTGGGCTTGGCCGCGCGTTTGCCTTGGCTGGCGATAGCGCGAAATCGAAGGCTGCTTATCAGGATTTTTTCGCGCTGTGGAAAGACGCCGATCCCGACGTCCCCATCCTCAAGCAAGGCAAAGCCGAGTACGCAAAATTGCATTGATTCCCTGCTAAGTTTCCTTTCCACCTGGATCAATGCCTGGTTGCGTTGGGCCGCTACTCAGATCACGCCGAAATTCGAGGAGCTCAACCGGCGCGCCGCTATCGAGGATCATCGCCACTGTAACGCCTTCCGAAGGCGAATTCGGGGCAGTGAGAATTTCCTTTCCTTCAATGGCGGCCTGAAGGTCATCTACTTCAAACGCTATGTGAGGGACTGACTTAATCAAGGCGTGCACTGGGCTATCTGGCTCGAAGCGCATCCATTGAACGCCACAAGGACTCGTCTCAAACGCGGAGACGTACATCTTGAATTGTTCCAGATAATATTCGCCGGGTCGTGGAACGTCAGTCGGGATGCCGATGTGGTGATACCGCCAGCCATGTACCGAAGTGGCCGCAGGTTGGTCGTGCCCCTTGCGCAGAATATTCGGGTTATCAGACTTGGGTCCTGAATTGCACATGATCTTTTCCCAGCCAAGATACCACGGCGCCCTTGCTCGGAGCGATGGCTAGCGAGCGGTGTTTGGCAAAGGCTGTTCATCCGACAGCGGACCTCTTCTCTGCGTGCCGGTAACGCGAGCGGGCACATACTTTCCCCGGAGTAATGACGTGTTTGAGCGATATACGCAGCGAGCTAGAATCACAATCGTCTGGGCGCGCTACATCGCAATCCAGGTTGGAAGCCAAGAGATTGAAACTGAGCATCTGTTACTGGGATTGCTGAGGAGTGACAACGTCCTAGCGAAACGCTTCCTTGGTTCTCCTTGGGCTGCGGAGACAGTCTGGAAGAAAATCGAGCAGAATAAAGGGAAGCGTGTAAGAGTTCCGGGCACGAAGGAAATTCCACTCACCATCGAATCCAAGCGTGTCCTAGGTTCTGCGTTAGAAGAAGCTGATTTCTTTTCCAATCGGCAGATCGGCACTGAGCATTTCTTGCTTGGCCTCCTTCGGGAAGAGAAATGCCTTGCTGCAAAGATACTCTCTGAACTGGGTGTCCGGTTCACGTCAACTCGCAACGAGCTTTCTAGAAGCTCCCATGACGACTCCAAAACTGAAGAGTTCGCGAGAGAACGCGACCCACTACCACAGGATGTTGTTGAGTTGCAGAGCCGGGTTAAGGCAATCAGGGTTCGCGTGAAGGATGCCGTTTCCAGCCATGATTTCGAGAAGGCTCGGGCGTGCTCGAACGAAGAAATGGTGGAACGTGACAAATTACGTGAGCTCTACGATCAATACGGACTCATCGACTGGATTTACGATTAGATTGGCTCGAGGCCCCCGCCGTCGCGCCTGGCAAACGAGGGGTCCTCGACGTGATAGCGCATATTGTTTGTATCCTTCCACTTATGATAATCATCGCATCTGCGAGTCCTACAAAAAGGAGGGACTATGAAGCTCACAGGAAAGAAGGCTCTTATTACCGGCGGCAACAGTGGCATCGGTCTAGCCACAGCCCGACTTTTCGTCGCGGAGGGCGCGAAGGTCGCCATCACCGGCCGCGACCAGAAGACGCTCGATGAGGCGATCGCCGAACTTGGATCGAGTGCGCGCGGCTACCGCGCTGACGTCACCGTTGCGGAAGATCGCAAGCGGCTCTTCGCCGCCCTGGCCACAGATTTCGGGAAGCTCGACATTGTCTTTGCCAATGCCGGCATCTCCGGCCGGACTCCTACGGGCTCGACCGACGAGGCCATTTTTGAGAACGTGATCCACACCAACCTTAATGCCGCTTTCTTTACGGTGAATTCAGCGGTGCCTCTGCTGAACGACAACGGCAGCATCGTCTTTAGTGGGTCGGTACATAACTATCTCGGCCAGCCCGGCGTAGCCGCGTATGCAGCCACCAAGGGTGGTCTGGTCTCGATGGCGCGTTCCATCGCCGCCGACCTTGCACCGCGCAACATTCGCGTGAACGTTGTCGCACCAGGCGCGATCAAGACTCCCATTTGGAAGCGCGGGCCCCGCGCCTCTGCTTCGGAAGAAGATTCCGCTAAGTTGGCGAAATTCTTCTCTTCTGCAGTTCCGCAGGGCCGTTGGGGCGAGCCGGAAGAAGTTGCCAAAGCCGTGCTCTTCCTCGCGTCGGAGGATTCCTCCTACGTCAACGCGGTCGAGCTGATGGTGGATGGCGGAGCCACGGGTGCCCCGTTTGGAGCTCCCATCATTCAGGAGGCGTTTACGCCTCCCAAGTTGGCAAAGGCTCACGCGGAGGGAAATCCGCGCTGAATTGGATGGCGGACAACCCGGAAGTTATCGATGCAGCGGCACCACCAGCAGGATTTCAAAGAAGGCAAGTTGCGGAAAAGTTGCGGCGCGAACGCCTAACGAGTTG
Source organism: Candidatus Acidiferrales bacterium (assembly GCA_035602855.1). Taxonomy (GTDB): domain Bacteria; phylum Acidobacteriota; class Terriglobia; order Acidiferrales; family UBA7541; genus Palsa-295. The sequence continues at coordinate 19,832 of DATNLN010000036.1, read as the reverse complement.
AGTTCAGCCTGGAATCGAGTCGATCGTGACGCGATCCTTGGCATCCCAACCCGCATAGTAAAGCGCGACCTGCAGACCCGGAAAATCCTTTTTCATCGTTGTCGCTGCGCGCCTCAGGTCTTGCTCCTGCCGCTCGCGCGGTTCAGCCGAATCGTGAAGGTGCGCGGGCATGGTCTTGTAGAACCCGCAATCCTGATGCTGGATCAGGATGAGCTGTTTGATTCCGTGCTTTTCCACGAAAAAACGCAGCCACTTCCAGCTCGCCCAGGAAAACTTCGGCAAATACTCAAAAAGTGTCAAGCTCAGAGGCCCGCCAGGAATCACCATCAAATCGTAATTCTCATTCAGATTGAGCCTACTGTTCAGAAACTCGTGGAAACCTGCCTGAAACCGGTAATCGCCGCAGTGGATCACCAATATCTCGGTTTCGCCGCGCTTAAGTTTCGATTCGAGCTGAAAAGGGGGCATAGGCAGGACTCGCAGAATAACGCCGCGCTCGCGTCGTTCGTTACGTCAATGGCTTTACGGACTTCGGTTCCACCGACTTTGCCACCACGTCTGTCTGTTTAGCTGTCGCGTCCGCTTGCTTTCCGCCGTTTACTCCCAGTTGCGCGAGTGCGCTTGGAATGTCGAGTCCCAGCGCCTGCAATTGTTGCAGCAAGCCGAAGATCAGAGCAGGCCCCGTGCGCGCTACTCGGCCGATGCCGCCGGTTCCGTTTCCATCTCCATTGTTCCCCTGCTCGATCACCACCACTTTGTCGATGTTTCCCAACGGCGCAGCCACCGCTCCGAAAATCCCCGCCGAAGCCTGCAAAACGGCCGGCAGTCTTTCCAAAATGGTCTGAAGTTTGGCCGCGTCGTTGAATTGCTTCCACGCTTCCGCTTTCTTCAAGATAGCTTGCGCCTCGGCCACCCCTTGCGCTTCAATCGCGCGAGCCTGCGCCAGTCCCATGGCCTCGATTTTGGCGGCTTCCGCTCGTCCTTCTGCCTCCACCGCCGCAGCGCGCCCCATTCCTTCCTGCTTCAATTTTTCTTGCTGCGCTTCCGCCAGGGCGATTTGCGCCGACTTCTCGCCTTCCGCTTCCAGAATCGCCGACTGCTTGGCCGCCTCCGCTCGCAAAATCGCGGCTTGCCGGTCGGCTTCTGCCGACTTGATCACTGTTGCTTCAAGCTCTTTTTGTTTCCGCTGTACTTCCTGCTCCTGCACCGCGATCTGTTCTTGCGTGCGCATTCTTTCCACGCGCACCTCTTCCACCACTACTTGCTGTCTCGCTTTGGCTTGCGCCAGCGGCCCGGCTTGAGCGGCCATCGCCTTCTGCGTTTCGACCTCCGCCAAAAACTGCGCTTGCTTGATGTTGAACTCCCGCTGCGCGCCGGCAATGTTGGCGTCTGAATCGAACTTCGCTTTTTCGCCTTCCTGCATCGCCATTGCCGACTTGATTTTCGAGTCGCGCGTGGCTTCGGCCTCTCCGATGGTTCCGTCGCGCTTCACTTCAGCAGTCCGTTTTTTTCCGAGGGCGTCGAGATATCCTTCCTCGTCGCTGATCTCCTGCACCGTCAGCACGTCCACTCCGATGCCCATGCGTTCCAAATCCTGCGCGGCCTCCGACGTCAATTTCTGCGCAAAGCTTTGCCGGTCGCTGTTCACTTCTTCAACCGTCAGCCCGCCGAGAATCGCCCTCAAATGCCCTTCGAGCGTCTGAAAAATTACTTTTTGGATTTGGTCCGAAGGCATGCCCAGAAAACGTTCCGCCGCGGCTCGCAGTGAAGTGTCGTCGCTTTTGATCTTGACATTGGCCACCGCCTTTACCGAAATCGGCACGCCCTTCAGCGTGTATGCGCGCTTAATCTCGAGCGGAATCGTAAACACGTTGAGGGAAAGATAATCCACCTGCTCCAGCAGCGGAAAGCGGAACGTCGCTCCGCCGTTCACCACGCGATAGCCCACCGTCCTTCCGTCCGCCGTTTTTCGTTTGCGCCCGCTGAGCACGGCAACCGCGTTGGGCGGAACTTTCAGGTAGTTTCGGGCGAAAAGCGCCATAGCCACAAACAGCGAAAGCACCACCAGGACTACGATGACTGGAATAAAAAACTGTGTAGACATTTCTCCCACCTCTTCTCGAACTTGTGACCAACTAACCGATGCGCCGGACAAGCAGGGTTTCGCCCGCCAGGGACTCGATCCTCACTGACGTATTTGCAGGAATCCCTTCGCCATCCACCGTCCGCGCGAGTTTCTCGATTACGTTTTCACCCAGGGAACACCGAACCTGCCCCAATCCCCCCTTCGGAATCGCAACACTCACCTCTGCCGTGAGCCCGACCAAATCCCCCACGAGTGTGCCGCTCGAAGCCTGCTGGTTGTACAGGAAGCTCGCAAACAAATAAATAATTCCACCGAAAACTGCGCCACCCACCAAACCGATCAACGTACTTGTCTCCGTGCTATAGCCTAGATGAACCCCAATAGCTCCAAATCCGCCGAAAGCTGTGATAAAAACGCTCACTACCCGCGTGTTAAAAAATCCCACTCCGTGCGTATCTCCGTGAACGTCTCCGCCGTGCGCACCCACATCTCCGTGGCTGAACATTTCGACAAACAAAAAGCTGATGATCAGGAACAGAAATCCGATGGCGGCAATTGCGAGGAAGATTGTAAACGCTGAAATTCCTTCCGGAAGGGACATGCTGCAAGCCTCCCCAAGCCAGAGGCTCGGACCTATGTGTACAAACTCAACATTCACTTGAGAGTAGCCTCAGGGGAGCATCACTCTAGAACGCAGCCAGTCCGAAGTCAAGGTGACGGAGAAAGCTTTGTCGGTGCTCTCATTTACCGGCCCGATCTTCCGGAACTCGTTCAGGACCGCGGCGTAAACCCGCAACTACCCTGCTAGCGATGTACTCGGATCGGACTTGCTGGTATTCGTGTACCTGCGGTGTACCCGACTTTCTGGTGTGCCGATGGAACGTGTCTCGATCTTGCCTGGACACCAGACTGTACGAACCATCGAGAAGCACTACGCTCCCTGGGTGCGATCGCGACAAGAACAACTCGAGGCAGACCTAACTAATCTAACTAATGCTTGGGAGGGACACCCGGAAACTGCCCACCGTAACTAGCTCATTCCACAACGCAAATCTTGGAGGCGCGGATGGGAATCGAACTAACAGCAACGTTGAACTTCCACAAATTATTGATTCCTCGAAAATACGCAAAGGCGTTTCTAACATCGTGTGATCGTTTGCGTTGGAAGCCCATTCACCTGCGTGTCGGCGTCGCGGAACCACGGTCGGGCAACGAATTCGGCAGTTACACGGTTGACGAGAGGCTCAGCAATTTTTTCGGCTACGCCCGCCTGGCTTTGCATTACAGGCCTCGTAATTTGCGGTTTGGCATTTTCGCGCTTCGATCGCAAGCGCAGGATGTACAAGTTATTCGATCGCCTATTGACGGCAGTTTTTAGTCACTCAGGCCTCGCAAGGACGTGTAATTGGATTAGCGAACCTGTGGCCGACCACTTGATCTCCGGTAAGGACTTGATTCCGAGTTCCGCGTAGAGGGGACTATTATTCCCTTGAGGAGCGAGACAACTATGAAGCGCACCCAGAGCGTTGAATGCCATTCACGCTCTCCCGAATCAGAAATTCAAACCTCCAGATGGCAGCCCATCGGTCCCATCGTCTCTCTATTGTTGCTCGCTCCGTTTATCTCCGAAGTACTTTATGGAGCCGTTCGTATCAGTACGATCTTTATTCTGATCCCCGAAGTCCTAACCTGGGGTTGCGGTGCACTGCTCATCCGTGAGTGCGTGCGAAGATGGCGCACACCCTGGCAGAGCATGTTGATCATGGGCCTGGCCTTGGGCATTGCGGAAGAATGGTTGATCCAGCAGACTTCGATTTCTCCATTGGTTGTGCCGGGTCAGCATGCCTATGGGCGCGTGGGGGGTGTGAACTGGGTGTACTTCCTCTGGGCCCTCGGTTTCGAGAGTGTTTGGGTTGTCCTCATTCCCGTACAACTCACCGAACTGCTCTTTCCCGCCCAGCGTGAACAGTTATGGCTACACCGGCGAGGCTTCGTCATCGTCAGCACTGCATTCGCACTTGGCGCGTGCATCGCCTGGTACGGGTGGACGCAAAGGGCCCGGGTCAAAATCTTCCACATGCTGCCGTACAGTCCGCCTCCTTTCTACATACTCATTGGAGTTGGGGCCATTGTACTGCTCATCCTCGGTGCGCATTCGTTGCCGTCGGGCCAGCCACGAAGGATCCGTGCCGACTTGCATGCTGCACCGCGACCGTGGGTCGTTGGATTGGTTCTTGGTGCGATGGGGTTTGTCTGGGCAATATTCTTCTTACTTGGATGGGGGACCGGTTTTCTCCCGACCGTCCCAGTCGGGATAGCTCTGGCCGGGGGACTCGGCTGGGCCATTCTGGCTTTTTGCCTTGTGTGGAGATGGATATCGAGTTTCGACTGGGGCGACACGCACCGTTTTGCGCTGGTGCTTGGTGGAGTGGTGGCCTGGATGCTTGGAGGTTTTGTTGTCTTCAAGGTCGCAGGAGCGCTTCGCAGTGATTGGATCGGTAAGGGCGTTCTCAACGCGGTCGCCGCAATATGGCTGTTCTCGCTGTGGCCTCTCGGAGGACGGCGCACCTGACTCAACCCGGATCTGTGCGAAGTTGTAAGCTCGCGGCCTGCACTCGGGATTCGATCGAATGTCTGGAGACTAGCGAGGACAACTCCCGGTTAGTCATTACGGTACAAGTGGTTTTGGCCGGCTTTCGCTTCGCTAGGATTTCGGACGCTACGCACACCGGTTGCGACATACCTTTGCCGCTGAGCTTTTGTCGGTAGGCGTCCCCATGGATCGCGTCGCCACCCTGCTGGGCCATCAAAGTGTGAAGGTGACGGAAAAATTCTACGCAACGTGGACCGCGGAAAGGCAGCGACAGGCCGAGGCCGATTTAGAACGTGCTTGGGAACGCGATCCGATCGTTGTCCAGGAAGGGAAAAACACGCAGAAGTTGTACGGGAAAACCGAATTCGTTAACTAAAACCGCAACGAAGAGAGCGTGCTTTTCGCGAAGCCCCTGCGGTTTCCAACTGCGACTCCTCAAGAATTACCCAGCACACGCCTCGCAGAGCACCAACGTAAGCCAACGACCGAGTCCATCCAAATCCGGCCATGGGTTAGCACGATGAAACTTCCCGCAGCGAACTTTCGGCTGCGATGATTAACGCCCAGGCAAGGGCCGCCCGGGAAGGCGACCCTTAGCTTGGCTGGCTGCTACAAACGGGTTTGCGTCACTTAGCGGTAATCACGCCGAACAAACCAGCGAAATTATTGTCGGGGCCAGCGGCGAAGAAGAGCTGATTGGTGGCACCGTTGGATCCGGTACCATCACCAAATTGAATTGCCCAGAGCTGGTCTATGTGAATCACGTCGCCATTGTCGTCCCTCAAGGTGCCAACGAATTGGCCGGTAACGGCATTGAAGGCATTGATGGTGCCGGTGTTGGTATTGTTCGAAACGAGCAAGGTGTTGCTGAATTCGCCGAAATTCTTGGGAGCGACGGCGAATCCCCAAGGTTGATTCAACGGCGAGCCGTGTGCGAGTTGCTTCAGGAGGTTGCCATCTTCATCGAAGATGTCAACAAAACCACCGGCAGCGCCCGAGGAGGCGGCGAACGAGACGTAAACGAGGCCGCCGAAGTCCTGAATGCCGAAGGCCGAGAAGCCGGTCGGGAGAGTGGTGTCGGTAACGGATTTTACAAGTTTGAAGGTGGCGTCGTAGATGTCAATTTTGTTGTTGGCGTTGTCCGCGGCAAGGAGAACATTTCCGGAGGTCTTGGAGGAGATGGCTAGGCCGGTGTAGGACGCGCCCGGCGTGGTGACGGCAATCATGGCGGCGTTGGGATTTACGGAAGGCGCCCAACCACTGATAGTGCCGTCCAGAGTGGCGAACAGGAAAACAGCCGGAGATCCCTTAATCTTGAAGTCTGACGATCCGTTGAAAACGGTGCCGGTGGGCGAACCGGGACCGTCCTCGCCTTTCGTGGGAATGAACACGTCCAGGGCCACTTTGGTTCCATGGTTATCGTAGAGTGTTGACCAGCCAGAGCCTGCGTCGGCTACCCACCAAGGACCGCCCGGACCGTGAGAGAGACCCCAGGCGTTCACCAGGAGCGGATCCGTCGTTCTTGCGGTTTTTTCCTGATTGGAAACCAAATTAGTAACTTGATATTGTGCGCGGATCAGGCCGGGAACGATCAGCTGTGCGACGGCGAGGCACGTAGAAAGAGCGATGGTGCGAAGTTGCATGAAAGATTCTCCTTTGTAGCCGGCCAGTGCGCGATGTTTGGCATCGTCCGAGAGGAAATGCTGACCTGCCCGGCGCGGATATTGGCATTCGGTGACGAGACAATTGCAACAAGCAAGTCTCTTTTTTGTAAACTTTTTGTGAAGAACGGTGAAAACAGAATGTGTGGGCCGGAAGAATCGGAGCAGCCACGACCTCCCGGGTCGTCAACGATGTGACGTTCCAACGACCGTTACGTCCAAGAGGAGCACTTTCCGAATGTCATCGATTAGATCGGTGATGCCGGCTTCATTAAACATCTGTCCTATCATTTGACGATGCGGGGGTACGGTACTGTCCCCAAAGATCGTATGCTGGAGATTGTACTCGCAATTGATATTCGTCGGATTTCAGTTTTCCGCGAAGCTCGCCTGTAAAGAATTGAGCCTATGCGAATCCTTCCCGTTCTCGCAGGCGCTATTTTGGTCGGTCACAGAAGGCCCGTGGATAGCCGATCTAACATCCGTTTTCGCCGACATCACGTACTCGCGTGAAAAGCAGAATGAACAGGCCAAAGAACTACACAATCGGCAACAGTTGGAGAATTTGAAAGAGAATTTCGGACTGAAAGCGATAGGAAGTCCAATGGTCGCGCGGAGGAAGGGACTTATGTATACCGCCGGAAGCATAATTAATCGCTTGTTCAGATTTTGATGCGGCCAAATGGCTCGACTAACGTAATCGACGACTTGCTCTTTCAAATTCCCAGTGATATTTCAGCCGCATGACTGACCTTTGCATCGGCACAAGCGCCTTCACCGCTGCCGGCTGGGAGAGCGCGTTCTACCCAGCGGGTATGAAGCCGGCTGACTACCTGTCCTATTACGCGACGAAATTCAACACCGTCGAAGTGGACAGCACGTTCTACCACGCGCCATCAGTCGCGACCGTGAATGGCTGGAATCGCAAGGTGCCCGATGGGTTCGTTCTCGCCGCCAAAGTTCCCCAGGTAATCACCCACGAAAGCGTCTTGCGGGATTGCGACGAGGATTTAAACCACTTTCTCGAAACAATGGATTTGATGGGGGATAAACTTGGACCGTTGCTTCTCCAGTTCGGATATTTCAACAGGACGGTTTTCAGAAGTAGCGGAGATTTTCTGATGCGGCTGGAACCGTTCCTGAAAAAATTGCCGAAGGGATACAAATTCGCGGTCGAAATTCGCAACAAGAGCTGGCTTTCCAAACCGTTCTTCGATCTGTTACGCGCGCACAAAGTCGCCTACGCGCTGATTGACCAAGCTTGGATGCCGCGCGTGAGCGAGATATTCGAGAAATTCGATCCGATCACCGCAGACTTTACCTACATCCGGCTCCTGGGTGATCGGAAGGGAATTGAGAAGCAAACGAAAATCTGGGACAAGGTGATTGTGGACCGTTCCAGAGAGCTAATGAGTTGGGTGAATGTTTGTCAGCGCGCAGTCAAGCGGGGTGTCAGCACGTACGTTTATGTGAACAACCATTATGCGGGGTTTGCGCCGGCGACGGTTGAACAGTTTCAGAAGTTGTGGAAAACCGCGGGTCGCTAGTCTGGCAGCCCGAGCGGCCAGCCCCGCCGTTACGCGATCACACGGCGCACCCTACGACTCCGACACCGCCGTCATCCCTGTCCCGGCGCAGTTCGTGCATCGCATCCTTCTTACCAGTCGATCGCTCTTTCACTTTTCCAGTTGCGTGGCATTTCACGCCGGGATTCTCTCGCCTGCAACTTCACCCGATTGGACGGGCTTTGCTCTCGGTCTCGGGATCATTCCAGATTGCGATGAGCGTCAAGACAGTGACAAAAACCACGATCAAACCGATCGACCTCCGATGAATATTTGGGGTTTCCATATCCTTCTCCTGGGGCTGGGAGGGGGTGGGCCGGAACGATAGAACCATTGACGCGGGGGAGATGCTTTCTATTCACGTTTCCCGTCCCGGCGGCCCTTTGGTTATCTGCAAACGCGCTCGACTATGAGTCCTTTTTCTTGGGAGTAAATCAGATAATCCCCAGGCCCAATAGCAGCCAAACGAGCAATCCGGTTCCTCGCTTGTTCGAGACCTTCAACAGCCACTATCCAAATCGAAGTTCCATTTCTAAGTTGTTTGAAAATATCAAATTTAGACGCCATTTTGAGGCTCCCGCCTGACTAAGTTCACCTTCTCTACGACACTCTAAAGGTTAAGCTGTGCATCTCGACCTCCACACGGCCAAAGAATTGTCCCAATGTAATCAGCCCTTTGGCGATCGCTGGCGACGTTGCGCTAGCTATGATGAGCAATTTTTTCGGTTGACTCGACTCTTTGGCGTACTATCCCCAGGCCCGAACAGAATGTCACGGCTGAAGCAGAGCGCGGCATGACACAAGACGAATTCAACAAGACAGGTCATGCGAACCGAAAACACCGTTGGCGAAACTTGGGACTTGCGCCCGTTCGAGGAACAACAAAGCAAAGCTTTCGAATGTTTTCTTCAAGAGATAGACGCACAGCTCAGGGACGGCACCCTTGCATCCGAGAAACGAATTATTGTGCTGCATGACAGCCGACTCGTTATGTCGTTGCTGACTCTGACTCGGATTAAGGAACTACTAGCGTTATGCGTTCCGCTGGACTTCAAGATTGAGGATTCGTAAAGCTGTGGCGATGCCCACCGAAAATTCCCGTCGTGTATTTGCTTGAGAACGTGGCGGGCTCTCGGCGTCGCCTTACGCAATCCTGGAGCGTCGAACAAAGTTTGCGAATCGTGCGCCATTGCCTTTTGACGATGCAAGAACTAAAGGTTTTGTGATTCTGCGTTTAACGACTCGCAAGGCTTCGGCTGCTATAGGCATCGCGCTGAGTTCTTCGCTATGCTGGGGACTGTCATTCAGTTCTTGTTGCCGCTTAAACAAGGCTAACTCAGCTTCCGGCACAAGCTGGGCCAACTTTTTAGGATCTGTTTCATCCAAAGTTCTCAGGAGTATTTCTTTCCAGGATACGAGTTTAAGTTCAGCCATGAAACCCCTCTTTTCACGCTGCGCACATTCGGATTGCGTCTTCAGCTGCTCGGATTCGATTCGTAAGTTCGTTTCGGTCTGTCTCGATGACAGCCGCCCCGTACAGCTCATGCGAAATTTTCCCGGCCATGATGACGCCTCTGAAACTCGCGCGGTAAACCCTCCGGCGCACCAAATGATCTTCAGTTTACTCCCCCAGAAAAGTCTTAGGGTAGGGCGAGAACGCACGCGAAGTCCCCGCCCGGAAATTCCGTCATGCGTTGTCGTCTCGCCGCGCCTCGGACGATAGCCTTCACCGAGAGAGCGATGCTCGGGATCGCATTACCCGATATTGACTTGGAAAGTCAGAGCAGGGTTACCGGATGCGACTGCATACCATAGCCCATCTGCTCCCATAATGAAGTACACGTCCTGCTGGTAAAACCACGCTGGGTATGATCCTGCGTAGAACCAATAGCCGCCGTAGGAGTACTCGCGGCGTCCGTTGTACTCGCGCCCACCGTTTGCCTCAAAGCGAGCATGATGGTTTGGACCAAAGTGACTTTCGTTATATACGTGTCCGGCGCTGTCTTTCTGACCGTTGCGTGCGAACTGGCCCTGTGATTGTTGCGGTTGGCCTTTGGCTTGTTGTTGTTGAGGCTGATTTTTTTCTTCGGTCTGCGGAGTCTTGGCCTGCTGTTGCTGTCCCTGCTTCTGAGGCTTGGCTTCTTCCTGCTTTGCAGTCTTTGGCTGCTCTTCTTGTTTCTGTGGCTTGGTTTGTTCCGGCTTCGCAGCAGGTTTGGGCTGCTCCTCATGTTGTGCTGGCTTAGCGCCGTCTTCCTGGTGCTCTTCCTGCGCGAACGTGGGAACAGTCGCTCCGAGAAGCAAAAACAGGGCCGTTGTGCTGATGACGCCGAGTACTTTCATGCGTGTTGCCTCCATTACCAGAATTCTGCGTGAAGGCCAGAATAGCGAGAGACCCGGCCGAAATCTGTACCGTTGTGAACACAATTTGGAACCCGAATGCGCCCGCCGCTCAATTACGCTCATCATTCTGCCGTAAAGGTTCACTCCCGCCGATCCATTGAGGAATGATCCAAATTGTGTGCCAAATGCGACATACATCGCGGGGCCAGTGATGCAAAGTGGCTCATCGGGTTTCTGAATCCGACGATCTTGGGATCATAGGAGGCTGCGATGTTGGGATATGGATTGGTCGGTACCATAGTGCTGATCTGTTTGGTAGTGTGGCTCGTACGCGCTTTGTAAGGGCGATTGCATTGGATGTTCGCTTCGGCCGCCCCGCAAGTCACCGTGGCGTCTGTGCGTCTGCCTTCAAGAACGTGGATTGGCACTAAGAGCTATGAATTCAACTGAGGAAATCTTTGTATTGGGTGGAGGATCAACAGTGCATACCATGGCGATTTTCGGGATTGTAGTGCTCGCAATATTTATTTTGGCGAGCCTCATAGCAGCCCTCATGCTCTTTCCGGACTTCTTGCGATACATGAAAATGCGTTCCCTGTAGCTGAACGCCGAATTTCAAGACAGTTTAGTGGAGGAATCCAAACAGCTGTAGAGGTTGTGGAAGACCGCCGCCAGCGAGGCTTCCTACCACTGGTTGCCGTAACGGCTGTGGGGCACTTCCGCCCTATTTGCGCTGCCGAACAGGCCAGTTCTAATAAATCGAAGGGCCGCGACAGCGACGCTCATCGTGCTTCGTTCTTCGCGGTCCGCCGCAGAATTTCCAAGTTCCACCTGGCGAATCACAATGGCTGCTTCTGCGTCACGGACGCAATTCTCGTGGTCCGTTTCCCGGGTCACTCTTTTGAAAATCTCCTTCCACGCAAGGGAACCGGCTGGAGTCATAAATCACCTCCCTCGTTACGAGGTTGGCGCCCGAAGTCCGGCGCGGCACAGCTGCGGGCGGCCGCCGCGAAGGGTGTATCCATCAGCACGCCTGACGGCTGGCGAGTGCATTCGGTTTCGTGCAGGTACAATCGCAAGAAATCATGTCCTGTCGATGGACTCAGCAGCAGCAAGCTTCCGATCTACGTGTGACTCTGTGCGTGGACCACCTGAGAGCAACAGACAACTTTGCCCGGCCGCGACACCACACGTTGGACAGGGGACGGACAGTAACTGTTCGGGCGTGAGCTCTTTCTTTTTCATTCGGACAGAATGCAAAAGAATTGGCCGTAAAACAGTCCTATTTGGGACATTTTCCGGATCAGCCGCAGCCCTGAAGGCGACTCTCTTTGCGTTTGGCGCGAAAAATTGCTGCTTAATCGTGCAGGACAACACTCAGAAGTGATGTGTTGATCTGAAGGCCGCCGTTGTACTTGATGAATCCGAGCTTTCTGAATTTGTTCATGAAAAAATTCACGCGTGACCGCGTGGTGCCGACCATTTCCGCCAGCGTTTCTTGGGGGATCTTGGGTAGAATTCCTTGTGGTTTATCCTGCGTTCCGTAGCGAGCCAACAGCAACAGCGTACGAGCCAGGCGCTTCTCGCTGGAATTAAAAAGCTGATCGACCAGGTCCTCTTCAATCCGGATGTTGCGCGAAAGCATGTAAGTGATGAAACGGTCGGAAAATTCGTGCTCGTCGTGCAGGACGCGGATCATTTCCTTCTTTTCGATGACCAGGGCCGTGGTGGCCGTAATCGCAGTCGCGGTCCCTATACGGATCGGCTGACCGGCCAGGCATCCTTCGCCGAAAAAATCTCCCGGTCCCAAGACCGCTACCACCGCTTCCTTGCCAGCTTCATTTACGATGGAGAGCCTCACGCCACCTTTTCGGATGTACAACACATTGGTGGCGGGATCGCCCTGCGAGAAGATCTTTTCTCTTTTTCCAAACTCCGTAACATTGCGGGCTACGCCAGCCGAATCGAGGAAACCTTGGGCATTAAAAGCGGATTTCTGCGTGGATTTTCTTTTGGATCTAATACCGGTTGAGTTCGCGACTTTCTGCATACCTCTACCTTTCGTAGGTTATCATAATCATGAGTTCGAAGCGAGGTTGATGATTGGCGGATGCTGGGGCAGTTTGGATCGACCGTTTCGCGGATAGCGTTTCAAAACGAGCGATGCTACTTCTTCGAAAGCTCGCCCTTGAAATGACCTTCAACGTCTTCACGACTTAGCGGCTTTCTTGCGTTGGTCATTATGACCGAATAGACGACCTCGTTCCCTTCGAGCTGCGCGGTGATAAATGCACCGTCGTCTGGCAGTTCCTGGTAAAAGAATTTGACTTTTCTGCCGTCATCAAGCTTTTTGATCCACTCTTCGTCGGCCATGCTCGCGGCTCCGCAGTCGAGATCCAATTAGGCCATCTTACCCGAGGGAGTTAGCTGTCTTAATTAATTGTGGTGGCCGCCGTCGCGGGAGGTGACGGTAATCTCAACGTGGGCGCCCTTCTTGAGCCTCACATCGTAGCCGTGTTCGTCAGTTAACGAGTTTTCAATGCGGAGATCTCGATACGGGCGGGGCGCCCCGGCGACGGAAATCTGTGCCTTTTCCGGCAGGTTCGTGCCGGGCGACGGGATAATTTTCTTCACGGTTCCAGGCATGGTTGTGCTTGGCTGCTCTATATTTCGCGCAGTATCCAGTTTCAGTTCCGCTATCCGTGCGGACCTCGCCATGCGCGGTTTTGCCATTTCCTGCTTGACATCGGCATGTGTCGAGCCTCTTGGTTCTTTGTTACTTTTCTTATGTAGCATCCATGGATGATGACATCGAGGCGGGAGCCATACAGTCTCATTTCGCACAGTTGCTAAATATTCGGCCGATTCACGTCCGGAGATCACTGCGGGGTCGTTTGACTTGGACCTGGTGGCGCGCGCATGCGGTGCACTCTACTGTACTCTGGCAGCAAGAGGATTGCAGGTTAGGGCAACCGACACCACGTGCCCCAGTGCATCGCGATCTGATCGAGGCCTCTTGATTTATGCGCGGTTCGCCATCTTCGACGCCATGTGAATCAGAAGCCCGCGGTTCTTATCGTCCATGCGCGAGAAACATTTTGCGAAGGCGCGCAGCTCGCGCTCCTGCTTTGAGTTGGCCGCTCGGCTCAGTCTGCCCTCTGCCGGGATATTCGGTTTTTTTGCATGATCGTCGTCCGTGAAAAAACCGGTACATCGGGATTTCCAGCGCACGGGCCAGCCTTTCCAGTGTATCGATGGACGGAACTGTGTGCCCGTTTTCCACGCGGGAAACGTAACATCGGAGTAGGCCGGTCCGTTTTTCGATGTCGCCCTGGGACATATTTTTCTGTTCTCTCAAAGCCTTCACTTTTTGGCCGATGACCACTCAAATCCTCCGGGCGAGATCATACGCGGGTGGCGCGGGAGCATCAAGCAGTCGCACTCACTTTGTCTGAAGCGTGCCTCCCACACGGGGAAAATGCGAGGCAAAGCACTTTCAGGGAACGAGAAATAAGGCGCCATCAAGAAATGCGGTCTATTTTCTAATTAGCTTTGAAATGAGGTTTTTTGTGGAGAGCTTTTTCTTTGACTTGCGTTCAGTAGCAAGTTTGGCCTCTGCCGCAAGGCTCTCTCTGTCCCACGAAGACATATTGCTTGGATAATCCAAGACGTTGGGGGAGTGTGCTTTGATTTTATTTTTTGCGATGCCGCCACTGGGCCAGGTTCTACAAATACGGCCATACTCGAATTGATCCAACTTTGAGTGATTCAGTTCAAAGTAGCCACAACCAACTATAAAGATTTCCGTGGAGCGACGTCTGCTCGCCACCGCACCAAACAACCCGAATCCTTCCGGTTCAATTATGGCAATTGAGGCGACCGTCTATTGACCATTCTTTGGTAGCTATCTGTTCCGATAGCGAGTACGGTCGAACTGTCTCACTAGCATCCTGCCGCAACTCCCTACCATCGTACGGCTCCTTGCGAAATCAGACGGCGTTGCTCATCCCTCGTAGTCCTCGAACGAAGACGCGAAGCCTCGGGAGCCGATATGGAAGAGAAACATCGGGGGAAGCTATACCAGGCTACTATTTCTGTATCCGAACGAGAAAAACTTCAGGCTTACGTAAAAGCTGCGGAAAACGCAATCAATGGATGCGATGCCGCGCTCAACGGCAGTATCCCGTGGGAAGAGCGAGTGGCAATGGGAAACGCGGTATCCGTTTTGAAGTTGTTGAAAAAAAGTAAGAGTAACGCTGAGTTGCTGACCTCAGGTACCGCGCGCTCCTTAAAGGTCGAGATGAGCGAAACGCACGCCGACCTTTGTGAAAAGTGCGGGGCTGAAATTGAGTCCAGTCGAACGGTTGATTTGACGCTGAAGCATGAAACTGGGATCTGCGATTCTTGCTTCGTGAAGGAACCTCTAGGGCCCACGCAGCGCAAGGGAGATTGGTTCAACTGAAAATTCACAATCCTTCCAAACGGATGTGCCCCAGGTGCAGAAGCGTCGAGATTTCTCGGTCGCATCGGCACGGCGCCGTCGAACGCTGCCTTTTTCCAGCCATCGGAGCCCGTTCCGCTGTCTCAATTGCGACGTCCGCTTTTTTGCTTTTTCGCGCTTCGATGAGGAGCGTTTACAGATTAACAAGGCTCCATGAGCACTCTTTTTGCAGGAGTCCAATATGGCCGGGATTGACTGGCAGGATTTGCATCGGTCCGCCCACTGATGGAAGGTGAGCCTAGGTATCGAGTCTCACTTTATCTGCGCGGAACCGCTGACGAATTTGAATGGAGCAAAACGGAGGTGTAGGTGTTCCTTGGGACATGCCTTGGCAGCGACTCGCCTGTAGCTGAAGCGATTGCAGAGGCGGACGAGAAGGGTTCAGCCACGCGCACGATGGAATACGCCCCTGACCGTACAGTACGGGTTGTCATATTGCGTGTGACGCCTTGCTGAAGCCTCTCAATCATCGATACCAGTCCTATCGTCTAAAAGACTCAGCCTAAACGGAGAACGGAATGGTCACAAGAACCCAACACGACGGTGCATTGTTTGTGGGCGACTGCACCAATGGGCAGTTCACGCCAGGCGAAATTCGATGCCCGAATTGCGAAGGGCTGCTCGAAGAAGAGATCTCAAAAGCAGGTGATGCTTATTTGGTTTGCAACTCGATGCGAAAGGTCTGCGCCAATCCAGTCAAGGTCTTCATCGGCGCCCCTGAGATGCACCGATGGCGCGGCAGAAGTTGGGAAGTCATCGCCGGAATTTGCAAATCGCAGGGTTGACCGGACGCGCGACGAAAAGCGGTCAATTCAGGTCGCGCCCACCGTTCGCTTTCTCAACAGCCTCGTCAAGCACCTTCTGCCTGGCTTCAATCCAAGCGGAGTAATGTTTGACGACAATCTGCTCCGTATTCCCTAGAAGTATTGCGACCGTCGCAGCTGGGACGCCTTGCTTCAATAGCTCCACTGCAAACGTGTGACGGAAGCGATGCGGGTGCGCATTCTTGACTTTTGCCTCATCGAAAATTGGTTTGATGCGGTGGGTGCGCCATAGATCGGTCACAGACGGCAACTTCGATCGGCGGTTCCAAAAGAAGTACGATTGATTTGGTTTTTGTACCGTTCTGAGAGTATTCGCGACCATCGCAGGCAAAAGAATCTTTACAGGCGTGTCCGTCTTCTCGGTACGCAGAACCAGGTGATTGCCTTGAAGGCTGTCCGTTCTTAGCATGCAGACATCTGAAATTCGCAGACCGGAATACCTCATCGTGAGGATGAATGCATAGGGGATCGGCCCAGCCGCTTTTGCTTTCTTTAGAATCTCCTTCATTTCATCCGCGGTGAACGGAAGCTGTTGTGTACGCTCCACCTTGATTTTGCCTAGATGCAAGGCTGGGCTTTCCGCGATCCACTTACGCGCGAGCGCGAACTTGAAGATGCTTCGGAGACGTTCTTGTTTCTTCGATTTCGACAGCGATTTATCTTTCCAGGTGTTTCGGAATTCCTGCAAGGACTCGAGATCCAGTTCGTTCGGGAAACGGATACCTTTGTTCTGGGCATAGACCGTGAGTTGCCGAAACAAGGCTTCGTACTTCCTGATTGTCTCCGAGCTGATATTCTCCGTTCGGGCATTCTTCACGAACTGATCCCGCCATTTTTCGATGGTGATCCTTTCCTGCGGAGCTGCCACTTGAGCCGGCCGTTCGCCGGTGACTTCCATCTCCCGCATGACGTCCAGGGCCTTTGTCCAATCCCGGCTTTTCAAAGGCACGCGCACATATGAGCCGTCAGCTCGCGAACCGCGGACCCAAATTGGGCACGGATGCCGCTTGTTGGAGCAGTTTTGAGAATCAGTCGAAGAGCACTTCTTGGGGTTATGTCTGCGGTAGATGGCAAGCATCAGGAGAGCCTGCGTTTCACTCTCTGTGCGACATCAGGCGGGATGCGGAGGGTAACATAACTGCGTTTGCGCTTCTTCGCGGCGTTCTCATCTCTCAGCTTTAGGACACCGGGTTCGTTGCGGAACAGCTCACGGATCTTGTCCGTGGAAAAACCCCATTCCTTGGCAAGCTGGGCCACGGGGTAGTCATCCTGGGGAGAGCGGTCCCGTGAGTGTTTACCTCCGCGCGCTTTAGCAGGAGATTTTTCTAGCGCAGGGTGCTTCGAACCTAGTACGTAACCGCCGTCAAACTTGATATCCGGGCGTACCCAGATCAAATCTTCATTCTTGATTTTTGCCATTGCCGTACAATATCCGTACAATTTCTGCGGATGTCAATAAGAAAGTGCCATTTTGTTGAGGATTTGATGGAGGCGCGGGTGGGAATCGAACCCACGTATAAAGGTTTTGCAGACCTCTCCCTTACCACTTGGGTACCGCGCCTCAGCCCTACAGTATAGCGAAACCGTGCCGCACTTTCAGCCCGGAAGGTTTGGGCGTGGGTGCAAAACGGCTCTGCTGATATTCAACTGCGAGCAGCAACTGGCGGACGAAAGTCCGCCGCTACAAATTCAACGGCAAATTCGCCAACGAGGAGACCGGCGTTCCCAGGCGGGATGCCAACTCCTTGCGCGGCGCTAGCGGATGTGCAAGTCGTATGGCATGCGGGCTTGCACCGGCTCCATCCTGCTGACGATATGCTGCAGCATGGATTCCAGGGATTGCGATTCGCTCATGTTGTTGTCTTTCTGGCGTTCGAGAAACTGCTCGAAAAATGATTTCTCTTCCGGGTAGCGGACGACGTGCACGCTTTCACTGGCGGGAATATTGGAAAGCTGCTTGGCGACTTCGATGGCGCGGTCGAGGCCGCCAAGCTCGTCTACCAGGCCGAGTTCCTTCGCCTGCGCGCCGGACCAGACGCGGCCCTTGCCGATTTTGTCTACAGCTTCGACGGTCATCTTGCGGCCCAGTGCGACGCCCTTGGTGAAATCAGAGTAAGTATCGTTGAGAGATTTCTGGATATAAGCGCGCTGCGCGGGAGAAAAATTCTGCTGCGCGGAAAAAAGCGTGGCGTTGTCGCTGGTGGCGACGTAATCCGTGCTGATGCCCAGCAGAGTATAGAGTCCGGAGACGTTGAATTTGCCGATCAGCACGCCGATGGATCCGGTGATGGTGTCGCGATCCGCGACGATTTTGCGGGCGGGCGCGGCGATCCAGTAACCGCCGGAAGCCGCGACATCCGACATGGAAACCACCACGGGCTTGACCTGATTGGCGAGCTCCACTTCGCGGCGAATCACTTCGCTACCCACCACCGAACCGCCGCCAGAATCGACGCGCAACACAATGGCCTTGATGCTGTAATCGTTGCGCGCCGCGCGCAGGTCGGCGGCCACCGAATCGCCTCCCATCACCGAACCGCCGCCCGGAGTGTTCCCGGAATCGCCGGAGACGATCAGGCCGGTGGCGTGGACGACGGCGATCCTGGTGGTGCCATTATTCGAGATCGAAGAGCGATAGCGATTCAGCGAGATGGGATTCCAGCCGTGGGCGCGATTCTTGAAATAATCCTGCAGCTGATCCCAATAGCCGAGGCGGTCCACGATCTTATTGGCCACCGCGTCACTGGAGGAAAACGGACCGCGATTAACGAGCGCTTCGAACTGCGCGCGATCCATACCGCGGCCTTTCGACGCATCGTTCAAATATTGGTCGTAGATGCTGTGCAGCAGGCCTTCGACTTCTTCCTTATGCGCGGGAGTAAACTGTTTTTCGGTGAAAGTATTGCCGGCGGTTTTGAATTCGGCGATGTGATAAAACTCCGGGACGACTTTTAGTTTATCGAGGGTGCCGCGAAAGAAAACGGCTTGGGCCACCATACCGCGAATGCTGACCGGAGCGGTGGGCACCAGCCAGATTTGCTGGCAGGCGCTGGCCAGATAGTATTCGGGATTGCCGATTCCGTCGTAGCCGAGATAGCAGATGCTGGGCTTGCCGCTTTTACGAAAAGCGAGCAGGTGGTTGCGAATTTCCTCGAGCTTGCCCCAGCCGGTTTCCAGCGGCGCGATGCGCACGACGAGGCCGCTGATGTGCGAGTCTTTGGCGGCGGCATCCATCGCGTCCACGTAATCGTGCAGCACAGGAGTCGTGTAACCATTGAAGGCGCTGAAAATATCGGGAGCGCGCTGCTCTTCAATCTGGCCAGCTGCGTCAATTACCAGGACAGCATTCGACGGCAAACGCAAGGTGCGGCCTGGTTTCATCGCCACAATGCAGAGAATGACGAGAAAGACCGCTAGAACGATGATGGTGATGGCGCGACGCTGGCCCCAGGTCATTTTCATTCACCTCGTCGAGGATTGTTGCGCGGGGAACCGAGAATGAACAAGGTAGCACCGTGGGGCGGAAAACTCCAGATTGCGGGCTAGCGTGGGCCGGCGGATTTTTCTTGAACGGCGGTGGGAAATAGGCGATGAAAAGCGCGGCCGGAGGTTATGCTAGCGACGTGAGGTGCGCGACTTTGAGAAACGACGCATGAAGAAAATCAAATCGTGGCTGGCGGGGATCGCTATGGTCGCGATGAGCGTTTATGTCGCGACGGGATGGCGTTTTGTCTCGTATGCGCCGCAACGGTCGGACACCTATCTTTGGGGCGTTTATCACGTGCATTCGACGATGTCGGACGGGTTGCAGCCGCCGGAAGAAATCGCGGAGCAGGCCCGCGCGACGGGGGTGAGTCTGGTGCTGCTGACGGATCACGGCGGTCCGAACCTGGCGTCGTCCAGTTTTCGGAAAACCATTGATGGCGTGAAGATCATCGGCGGGTCGGAGGCGAGTTTGCCGGACGGCCACCTGACTTTTTTCGGCGCACAGGAGGCGCCGGGATTCCGTTTATCGTCTTTTCCGCCGGAAGCGATGGACGATGCGCGAGGGTGGGGCGCTTTTCCGGTGCTGGCTTATCCCGAAGATCCGGATTTTGGCTGGCGTTATTGGGATCGCGATCTGCGGCCGGGCGGAATTGAAGTGCTGAATCTGTTTACTTGTTTGCGTGGCGCGTCCTGGCTCGAGCGGCTGCAACTGGCGATGTACTATCCGTTTTCGCACTATTATTTTTTGAAGAGCGTCGCAGTGCCCGCGGAATCGC
>DATNLN010000235.1:0-15940 GCA_035602855.1 Candidatus Acidiferrales bacterium | reverse complement strand
TTGATGGCTTCCATAAATGCTTCTTTCTTGACTTCCGCGTCGCGCAGTTCTATAGATTCCCGCATCGGGGCTGTGTGAGTTGCAGCGATTGGGGCGTTGTCGAGGTTTGTAGTTCATTACGGGGCGAAACCGTAGCCCTTTGTGTTTTCCAGCAGAACGGTCCCAAGCACTCCACGCGCCGCGTGTCCTGGGCAAGTGTCCTTACCACGGAGGTGGGGTGTGAGACTTTTTCGCGCGCTGCTGCAATTTGCATTCCTCGTTTGCTTCATCGCAGTCCTCAGTGGTTCAGCTTGGGGCCAAACCACCGCTTCCCTCCGCGGAACCGTCACCGATCAAACCGGTGGCGTAGTCGTCGGCGCCAAAGTGATCCTCATCAATACTGGAACTGGAATCGCGCGCACCGCCGCTACCGCCAACGACGGCTTATACCTCTTCGACTTGGTCCAGGTCGGCCGGTACAGTCTGACGGTAGATAAGCCCGGCTTTGAAAGCTTCATCCAGGACGGCATCGTGCTGGAATTGAATCAAAACGGCCGCCTCGACGTGGCGCTGAAAATCGGCAAGGAAACTCAGACCGTCGAGGTTTCCTCCAACGTCGTCCAAGTGGACACGACCGGCGCCGTCCTCGGGAAAGTCGAAAACGAACGCATGATCAATGACCTGCCGCTGCTCGATCGCGATACCCTGCAACTGGGATTGCTGCAAGCTGGCGTGTTCGCCCCTGATCCCGACGACGGCTCGGGCAATCCTTTTTCAGTGAGCGGGCAGCGCTCCGAGTCCCTCACGTTTCTTCTGGACGGCGGCAATAACACCGACTTTCTGGGCAACAACATCGTCGTGAGTCCCAATCCGGACGCGGTCGAGGAATTCAAGATCCTCACCAACAATTACGACGCGCAGTACGGCCGCACCTCGGGCGGAATCGTCAATCAGATCACCAAATCAGGCACGAATTCTTTTCACGGCGATCTGTTCGAGTTCAACCGTAACAATGTCTTCAACGCTAGGGACTATTTTCTGCCGGTTGACCAGGACAAGCAGGCATTCAAACGCAACCAGTTCGGTGGCACGGTTGGAGGTCCGCTTAAGAAGGACAAGCTATTCTTCTTTCTTGCGTATCAGGCTACCCGCAGCCGCGTAGGCCAGACTTCGCCGCAACTGACGGTGCTCACTCCCGCACAGCGCACCGGAGACTTCAGCTCCTTGTGCAGTACGTACGTCGCCGGCGCCTGCACCGATCCCAACGGCACCCAGCTGACCAATCCGATCACGGGCAATATTTATCCGAACAATCAAGTTCCCGTGAACCCTGTGATCGCTAATTACATTCAAGACTTTCTGCCATTGCCAAATGTCGGAAGCAATGGGTTCATCTCTTCTCCCACCGCCGCGATTGATGACGACCAGGGCATCACCCATATTGACTACAATCTCAGCAAGAGCGACTTGATTTCCTTCGTTTACCTTGTGGACGACACGCGCCAGGCCTATCCCTTCCAGATCATCAACGGCGCTTCCACCGGCGGTGACGTGCCGCTTGGTTCGGGTTTTCAAACCAACTTCCGCGATCAGATCGGCGCCTTTACCTGGACACACACGTTTTCCCCCGGGATGCTCAACGAATTCCGCTTCGCAGCCAATCGCACGGCTACTTTACAAGCGTCTCCCACGGACAAAACCACTCCCGCCGCCCTCGGCTTCACCAATGTCAGTCCCGACGATTCCAAAGGCGCTGCGCCTCCGATCATTTATACCAACGGTTTCAACCTCGGTCCGTCCCCGCAGGGTCCCACCACTCTTCACGATGCCACCTTCGAGTGGTCCGACAATTACACCTGGACGCGTGACCGGCACGAGATTAAATTCGGCGCGGACATTTCCCGCATCCGCCAGAATTTCCATTACGATTTCTACAACAATGGCAGCTATGATTTCACCTTCGGTGATTTCACCGGAGACGAAACGGCTGATTTCGTCGCTGGATTCTGGGACAACTACTTCCAATTTTCCAAAGCTACCTATGGCATCCGCACCGGTGCCACCGGCCTGTACGTTCAGGACACCTGGAAGGTCACCAAGCACCTGACTCTGAATTACGGTCTGCGCTGGGACTATTTCTGGCCGCAAAGCGACGTTCATAACAATATTCTCGGCTTCTTTCCAGGGACGCAATCGACCGTATTCCCAGACGCGCCTCCCGATATCTTGTATCCAGGCGACCCCGGCACCCCCAACCGAGCTTTGGTTTATCCTGACAAGAACAACTTTGCTCCGCGTCTCGGTTTTGCCTGGGATATGTTCGGCAACTCCAAACTGGTCATGCGCGGCGGTTTCGGTATTTTCTACGATATAGAAGACGGCGCTCTCAACCTACAGTTCGGTGGCCAGCCGCCGTTCGGCTACGTTTCGAATAACTTTCCTAATTCGTACGCGGGCGTAGTGGGGGATACTCCAGGAACCGGTCCCGTCGCGGACCCGTTCACGCCTCTGGGGCTGACGAACCCGTTCCCCTTCACTTTCACCGGAGCTTTCCTGGTTCCCAAAATCTCATTTGCCTACACCACGTTCCCGCATTTCCGGACGCCCTACTCGGAAAACTTTAACTACGGCTTCCAGTGGCAAGCCACACCCAACACCATGGTCGAAGCGGTGTACGTCGGCAGCCTGGGGCGAAAACTAATATCCAGTGGCGAGACGAATTTTCCTGTGCCTAGCGTGATGCAACAGCAACTCACCAACTTCGGCGCGACGAATCCCGAATGCGCACGGCCGCTCGCGGCTTGCGTGGATTTCATTGGTGGTCCGGTGCTCAGCGGTCCCGAGTCCGATCCGGGTGCTTTCCCGACCGGGGTCCAGCAGCTTCTAACAAACTTTAGCAACGGTCTTTCCGACAGCCATGAGTTTCAGTTGACCGTGGACAAGCGCTTTAGCCATGGATTCATTTTCCGCGCCGCCTACACCCTGTCAAAAACGATTGATCTCACCTCCGGATTCCGCGCGCGCTCCTCGGAATACACCGATCCGCTCGATTACCGCCTGGACCGCGCGCTCGCCGACTTCGACACACCGCAGCGCCTGGTGATCAGCGGATTGTGGGAACTTCCCTTCGACCACGGCATCGAGAATGGCATCCTGAAAAAAATTCTCGGCGGCTGGCAATTTAACGCCATCGCCAGTTACCAAAAAGGGAATCCGTTCAGTCTGTTTTCCAACAACAATTCCAGCCAGCAGGATCAGAATCCCGACCTGTCTCGTCCCAACGTCCTCGCTCCGACGCAGTATGAGAACCCGCGCAACGGCCAACAAGTCTTTAATACCGGTACCGCAAACTGCATCAGTCCCGACGCCGGAGACATCAACGGAAACGTGACGGGAGCGTACTGGTTCAATCCGAGCTCCTACGATTGCGTCAACGTGCCGCTCTTCAGTTTTGGCGACGCGCCGCGCAATTTCCTTCGCGGCCCAGGCATCGACAACTACGACCTTTCGATCGTCAAGAAAACCAGTTTCATGGAAAGCAAATCGGTCGAATTCCGGGCGGAGTTTTTCAATGCTTTCAATCACGTGCAGTTCTTCAATCCCAATACGGCGGGGGGCAGCGGCACCTTTGGCCAAATTACAACCGACCGAAACCCGCGGCTGATCCAGTTCGGTCTGAAGTTTTATTTCTAACAGGCACAGGAAGCGTCTGAAAATAAAAAGGCCCGAGACGGCTAGGTCACCTCGGGCCTTTTCATTTGTTGCAACCTGTTATTCCGCTGGGCTGAATTCCACCGCCGTGCCTGCGCCCCGCGGTTCAGACCCGCAAAAACTCAGCGCCCGCGCCCCAGCGGACGGTAACTCCGCATGGGCCGCGCGCGCATCCGGTACCGCGGTGGCAGCGGCGGCGGCACGCTGTGCAGCG
Source organism: Candidatus Acidiferrales bacterium (assembly GCA_035602855.1). Lineage (GTDB taxonomy): Bacteria > Acidobacteriota > Terriglobia > Acidiferrales > UBA7541 > Palsa-295. Next base: position 12,036 of record DATNLN010000235.1, on the reverse strand, counting down.
GCGCGCCACAATGGTTGCAGCATTCTTGGGGCGCATCGTGCAGGCGCAACCAGCGCCCCCGCGCGGTGCATTCCGGATTCAAACATTGCACCGTTCCACCTGCCAAAGTCAGCATCGTCCCTCTCGTTTTTGCGTCCGAATGCCTGTGAAAGTGTGCGTCCGTTGCCGGGGAATGAGGGAATCATCAAGCGCAGCGCTACCCGAACAGAAATATTCGCGTAACGCGACGTTAACGAGCGGAATTTTGCTCTGCGGAGGCTAGTGTGTCAAGAAAAATCTCTACTATTAGTAGTAGTGCTGTTCCGGATTGGAACGGAACGCCAACAGGGGCGTAGTCGCCGGCACTTTTGACTTTGGCTCCGCTTTCGTGAATCGTCCTGCGGAACGGCCCCTCCGGCAATTCAGACCCGCCAGGGAACCCTAATTTGAATTGTCGCTGCCGGCTGGGGCTGCCGGTGCCGGAAGCTTAGACAGCTCGGCATTCAGGTCGTCAATTTTCTTCTGCTCGTCGTCCATTTCCTGCTGCTTCGCCGCAATCTGGTCCTGTTCATCCTTCAGCTTGGCCGCGCCGTCCGTGTCCGAAGCGTAGTCCGGCTTGATGTAATACATCTGGGAATCCAGCGTGTAGGTCCGTTGCAGCAGATCCAGGTCCACCTTGATCGTCGCCAGTTTTTCCTTGGCATTGGCGATGGAGCTTTCCAGCGCCTTGCGATCGCCCCCGCCTGCCGCGGCAACGCCCCCGGCCCCCACAGTCCCATTCGCCGCAGCCGCTGGCGGAGCAGCAGCCGCGTCACCCGGAGCAGCAGCGGCGCCAGCGTTATCATCGGGCGTCTTCCCTACCACGCTGATCGCAGCGTTGGACTTAGGAATCGTATCGTCATTCCACACGCGCGCGGGCTTCGGCTGATCCTTCTTAGCTTCACGCACCTGCTTGGCAGCCGCAGCCAGGGAATCGGTTGGCGCGGGCGCGGGTGCCTGCGCGTCCTGCGACGGGGATTGTGCCTGTCCCGCCGCGATGCCCATCGGCATAACCAGCAAAATGCCAAGGCCCCAATGTGCGATTTTCATCGTGCTTCTCCCAGGTGGCAGTTTCCCAAACTCCAATTCTAGCCGCCCGCTCGCGCCAGTGGCAATTCGCGTTCTGTCCCGCACCCTAAGAGGCACCCTGTCCTTGCCGGCAGGTACAAACATCGGTCAGGATGGACGACCCAGCCAGCGCCCATATGTCTTCGCCATCCACGAAATCCTTAATAATCCGCAATTTCCGGCGCCGCGCCAGATTTTCACTCGCGCGATAACCTTGGCTGGAAATGTTCGTCTTATCTATGATGGAAAGCCTATCCGACTAAGAAAGGACCGCCATGGACCGCTCCAGCCGCACTGCCGAACACATGGCGTTCTTCCGCGCCCTGGAATCGCAGCGCCCGCCGCGCCAGCGCCTGTTCAACGATCCCTACGCCGCCTGCTTCCTCAGCCCGGGCTTGGGCAAAGCTTTGCGCGTAGCATCGATCCCCGGGCTCGGTCGCGCGATCCCCTGGCTAGCCGACCTCATCGTCCCCGGCGCGCGCTCCTCGGGAATCGCCCGGACGCGCTGGATTGACGACGCCCTGGTCGCCTCACTGGTGAAAAATATCCGCCAAGTCGTCATCCTCGGCGCCGGCTTCGACTGCCGCGCATTTCGCATCCCCAAACTTCGCGCGGCCAGAATCTTCGAAGTTGATCATCCGCAAACTTTCCTAACCAAGCGCGCCCGCTTGGCTCGATTCATCGAACGCGAACCGGCCAACCTCAGCTTCGTGCAAATTGATTTTAATCGCCAGTCCCTGGAAGAGGTTCTGCGCCAAGCCGGCTTCGAGCCGGCGCAGCGCAGTATTTTTCTCTGGGAAGGCGTCACCAACTATCTCACCCCCGACGCCGTAACGTCCGTGCTGCGTTTCGTAGCTTCCTGTGCCGCCGGAAGCGAACTGATCTTCACCTACGTGCACCGCTCTGCCCTCGATCACCCCGCTTCATTTCCCGATGCCGAAAAGCTGCTCCGCTCGCTGGAAAAAATTGGCGAGCCGTGGACTTTCGGTCTTCTTCCGGAGGAAGTTTCAGCCTTCTTGCAAGAAACCGGTTTGCGCCTGCGCCAGGACGTGGGCTCCTGTGACTATCGCGCTCAGTTCATGGGCCAGCGCGGCCGCCACATGAAGGGCTACCAGTTCTATCGCGTGGCCCTCGCCGATGTCCCCGCGCACCAAGACCGGAATCCCGCAGCATCGCCTGCACAAATCGCGGACGCCGTGCGATAATCCCCGCTTGAATTTGGCGGTGCCTGCTGGCCGCCGAGCTGTTCGGAGTCGTGATGAAATGTCTTCTATGCGTGGTGTTGGGCTTGCTTGCGCTGCTCGCAGCGCCTTGGGATCACGCTGGAACGCGAGCGCAGGCAGCCAACGACTCCGCACCCGCCGCCATTTCCGCGCCACAATCCTCGGCTCCGGTCGCACCGCCGCAGTCGTCGGAAAAAAAAGTCACGGCCTACACGCTTCCGCCAGACCTCTACCGCAAGGCCCGCGACCTGGGCCGTTTTCACGCCCGTTTCGCCTGGATTGACTTTTTCTACGGCATCTTCGTCCTCTGGGTCATCCTCTACTGGCGATTCGGTCCGCAATTTCGCGATTGGGCCGAATCCGTTTCCCGCAATCGCTTCCTGCAAGCAGCGGTCTTCGCTCCGCTTCTGCTCTTGACCATGGCCATTCTCGGCTTGCCTTCGAGCATCTACGAAAATTCGGTCGAGCGAAAATACGGCCTCAGCATTCAGAGTTGGGAGTCCTGGTTCTGGGACTGGACCAAGGAACAGTTTCTCGGAATCCTGCTGGGAATTATTCTGGTTTCGATTCTCTACGCCGTAATTCGCAGCAGCCCGCGCCGCTGGTGGTTTTATTTCTGGCTGGTGTCGCTGCCCGTTATCGTGATTCTGGTTTTCATTCAGCCGCTGATCGTGGATCCCAAGTTCCACAAATTCGAGCCGCTCGAGCAAAAGGACCCGGCGCTCACCGCCAGCCTGGAAACGATGGAACAGCGCGCGGGCGTCGCTATTCCTCCCCGGCGCATGTTCTGGATGGGTGCGGGAGAAAAAACCACGGAACTGAACGCTTACGTCACCGGTATTGGCGCATCAAAACGCATCGTGGTGTGGGACACCACCATCGCCAAAATGACCACGCCGCAAATTGTGCTCGTCGCCGGACACGAAACCGGCCACTACGTTCTCAATCACATCGGGAAGGGCCTGCTCTTCGCGGCGGTATTCTTATTCGTGCTTTTCTATCTCGGCTTCCGCACCATCGGCTGGCTGCTGCGGCGATTCGGCGCCGCCTGGGGGATCCGCGGCGTTGACGATTGGGCCTCGCTCCCGGCGCTGCTGCTTCTGCTTTCGATTTACTCTTTCATCGCCAACCCCGTGCAGAGCGCCGTCAGCCGTCACTTCGAACACCAAGCGGATCAATACGGCCTGGAAGTCACCCACGGCCTGATTCCCGATTCCAGCCAGGTCGCCGCGCAAGCCTTTCAGGTTCTCGGCGAAGTGGATCTCTCCGATCCCACTCCCAGTTCCATCACCGTGTTTATGTTCTATTCCCACCCCACCATCCCAGACCGCATCCGCTTTAGCCTGACTTACGATCCCTGGGACAAAGGCGAATCACCCGAATTTGTGAAGTAGTAGAGCCGGCGTCCCGCCGGCTCTTTTGACTTAGGATTTCTCTGTGCGTCTCTAACGTCTTTCTCAGATTTTTCTCCGCCTTTCCTCCCTGCCCTCTGTATTAAATCTTTTGACTTGTCCGATCGCGAGCGAACCCGCAGCGCTCACCCCCGCGCATGCACCTTAACCCGAATCCCATACTTCGCCCGCAAAGTGACCAAAGGATCCGGCACCACCCGATGCCCCGGCACCGACTTGAACCGAAACTTCTGCGCCACGGTAGCGATCACCATCCCCAATTCCAGAAGCGCGAACCCTTGCCCGATGCACCGTCGCGGCCCGTCACCAAAGGGAAAGTAAGCTCCCGCCGGCAACCGATTCTCCAAGCCGTCCAACCAACGCTCCGGACGAAACACCTCCGGCTCATCAAAATACCGCGCGTCGCGATGCATCACCCACTGCGCCATAATAAATGTCGTATCCGTCGGAAAATCGTATCCGCCAATCGAACAAGGCGCGATCGAAGTCCGCGCCAAAATATACGCCGCCGGATAAAGCCGCAGCACTTCGCTCACCACCGCGCGCAAATACGGCAACCGCTCCAGGTCGGCCACCTCCGGCGCGCGCCCGCCCAGCACGCGCTGCAATTCTTCATGCAAACGCGCTTCCGCCGCAGGGTTTTCGCTCAACATGTACCAAGTCCAGGAAAGCGTCAGCGCCGTAGTCTCGTGGCCCGCCATAAATAATGTCATCGTTTCGTCGCGCAGCTGTTTCGGCGTCATCTGCGTGCCGTCTTCGTCCATCGCGCCCATCAGCAGCGCCAGCAGATCGTTGTGCGGATTCGTATTTCCCTCCGCCTGCCTCTCCTTAATGATTCCGTACACCAGCGAATCCAGAAATTGCGTCTCGCGCTCGGCCCGCCGATTTCGCGGCGTCGGCCAGCTTTCCGGCACTTTGATGGGCGACCGCGCCTTGCGCATCGAATAGCGCATCAGAAATCCCAGCGACTTGCCCACCTCCTCCGCCTTCACGCTCAGCGTCGTGCCAAATAGCGTCCGCACCGCGATATCCAGCGTCATGCCCATCATTTCCTGTGCGATGTCGCACACTTCGCCGTCATACCAGCGGCGCATCTGCATGTTCGCGCACTCGACCATCGTCGTCCCGTACTCCGCGATGCGCGTGCGATGAAACGCCGGCTGCGCGAGCCGACGTTGCCGGCGCCAGAAATCACCTTCGCTGATCAGCAGGCCTTGCCCCAGCAGCCGCTGCGTCACATCTTTCGTCAGCGTGCTTTTGTGGAATTTCGTGTGCTGCTTGATGCACACCTGCTCGATGAGGTCCGGATGATTCAGCATAATGCGATAATGTCGGAACACCGGAATGCACACAATATCGCCGTACTGGCGCGCCACACGCATCAAGGTAGCCAGCGGATCGCGCAATACGTGCAATGCCAGGCCCAGCAGCGGCGTCCCTCTGGGTCCAGGCGGGAGGCCCGGTAGTTTCGCGGCCGAAGCCGCGGTCGATGCAGCCGTCACAGTCATATTTTCGCGCGCACTCTGCGGGCGGAAAAATCGCCTGCAGTCTCTCCACTCATTATTACGCTCCTTGGCCCTAATTCATTGCATCAAATGGGGCAGTCCTTACTGACTCGTGATGTCTATTCCAGATGCGGCTCGCCGTTTAGCGGTTTTCTCCCGAATTGGGTAAGATACGCGGAAGGGCAGCTCCGTTGTAAAGGGGACCGTGAGTGGAAGTCGAACAGCCAGACTGGCTGCAGCAAATCGAGGGAGTTCTGGAAAGCCTCAACGAAGGTGTACTCATCTCCGATGACTGCCAGAATATTATTTTCGTGAACTCCAACCTCGAGCAAATGACGGGTCTGCCGCGCGGCGAAATCGTTGGCCCGGACATTCACAGGCTCTATAACAAGGCGGAAGCGGATTTCATCATTGCGCAACGCGAAAGAGGCCTGCAGGTCGGCAAAAATCGCTTCGAATTCGTGCTGCCCAGAAAAGATGGCTCGCGCTTGCCCGTCATTATCAGCGCTCGCGTCGTGGAAGATCCCGACGGCCGCCAATTCTCCATCGTCACCTTCACCGATATTTCCGAACTGAAGCGCGCCGAACAGGAACTGCGCGAGGTCAACAATAAACTCGAAGAGCGGCACCAGGAAATTCAGGAAGACCTCAAGCTCGCCGCGCGCGTGCAACAAAGCCTCGCGCCCAAATCACTGGTCTGGGGCGGCGTCCGCGTCGAAACCTTCTATCATCCCGTGCGTACCATCGGCGGCGATTTCGGCCTGGTCAGTTCGCTCGACGATCACTACTTGAATTTGCTGGTGTGCGACGTTTCCGGCCACGGCATCGGCTCAGCGCTGGTCGCCAATCGCATCTACACCGAAATGATGACGCAGCTGCGCGCCGGTTCCGCGCTCGACGCCATGCTCAGCCAGCTAAACCGTTTCGTCATGCACAATATCGGCAGCTCGGTTTTCTTTTTCACCGTCGCCGCCGCCCGCATTGACCGCCCGGGTCGCCGCATGGTTTTCGCCGGCGCCGGACATCCTCCCGCCATGATCGCGCGCAATGGGGCCGAGCCTCGTCTGCTGGAATCCCGCAGCATGGTTCTCGGCGCTCTGCCCGAAGCCGTGGACGCCGAAGCCACTCTCGACGTGGACCTGGACGCGGGCGACCGCGTCGTCCTCTACACCGACGGCATCACCGACGTCTTCAATTCCCGCGGCGAAATGCTCGGCGTCGAAGGTGTGCAAAAAATCGTCCAAGAAACTTCCCGCCTCCCCTTCCACGATATGAAGAAAGGAATCCTCGATAGCGTCGCCGAATGGCGCGAAGGGCCCCCTACCGACGACGTCTCGCTGGTCCTGGTCGAAGTTTAATTCCGTACAAACTATGAGATAACGATCTCACGCAATGGCCTACGTCGAACTCTCGACACAAGTCTCCACCACGCCCAACGAAATCTTCGTCTTCTTCGTCCCGCAGCGCATGCCCCTCTGGTACGGCGCAGAAATGAGTGCGCACTTCGAAGTCCAAGGCGGCGCGCCGGATTTCGCGGTGGGCCAAAAAGTTCGCATCACCGGAAAATTGCAAAAATTCGAGCTGACGCTAACCGTGGTCATCACCGCCTACGAATGGGACCATCATCTGGAATGGCAATTTCAGGATTCCTACGGTGTCCGCGGAATGCAACGCTGGGACCTTGTAGCGGAAGGAAGCGCAACCAATCTGATCATGAGCGACGACTACACCATGCCCACCACGCTAGCGAAAATCTTCGACCGCTTCGCAACCAAACACGCCGTTGAGGCGCGCAACCGCTCCTGGCTACACCGCCTGAAACGTCTCGCCGAGCGCGCCGAAAGGTAGGGCGAACTCCGCGCGCCCGCGATCCACGGTTTTCTCGGAGGTCTTCTGGGTCCCTGCGGTGAATTCGCGCGCCTAAACTCCAACCACCCGCAAAAATTTCTTCTTGCCCACCCGCAAAGGCAACATCTCCCCAGGATTCAAAACAATCGTCCGCTTCACATCCTTCTCAATCGTGCCATTCACTTCCACCGCCCCCTGCTTGATCAATCTCTCCGCCGCGCTCCGCGACGAAGCCAGTCCCGCCTCCGTCATCACCGAATAAAGCGGCCGCTTCCCCCAGGCCAATTTCATTTCCGGCATGTCCGTAGGCGCTTTGCGATCCCGATACACCAACCTGAATTCGTCCGCCGCTTCCTTGGCGGCCTCTTCCCCGTGAAATCCCGACACAATCGTATGCGCCATCTGCATTTTCGCGTCCATGGGATGCAGCACGCCCATGCTCACCTCCTCGCGCAGCCGCAGGATCACCGGCGAACCAAAATCCGTCAGCAATTCGTAGTAAGACCACATCAGCTCATCTGAAATGGACATCAATTTCCCGAACATCTCGCCCGGCAAATCCGTGATCGCGACGTAATTCCCCAGGCTCTTCGACATCTTCCGCTCGCCGTCGAGCCCCACCAGAATCGGCATCGTCAAAATCACCTGCGCCGGCAAACCGTATTCGCGCTGAATCTCCCGGTGCACCAGCAAGTTAAATTTCTGCTCCGTCGCGCCTAGTTCCAGGTCCGACTTCAACGCCACCGCGTCGTAAGCCGTCAACAACGGATATAAAAGCTCGTGCACCGAAATCGGCTGGTTCGCCTCCAGCCGCGAACGGAAATCCTCGCGCTCCAGCATCCGCGCGAGGCGATAATGCGCGCACAGTTGCACCACTTCCGTGCTGCTCAATTTCCCCAGCCATTCGCTGTTGTAGCGAACCTCCGTCTTTTCCCGGTTGAGGATTTTGTAGACTTGTGCCAGATACGTTTTCGCGTTCGCGTCAACCTGTTCGCGCGTCAGCGGCGGACGCGTCTCCGACTGCCCCGTCGGATCCCCGATCATCGCCGAAAAATCCCCAATCAAAAAAACCGCCGTGTGCCCCATATCCTGAAATTGTTTCAGTTTCCGCAGCACCACCGTATGTCCCAGATGAATGTCCGGCGCCGTCGGGTCCACGCCCAGATACACGCGCAGCGGTTTCCCGGTCTTGACCGCCTGCTCCAGCTTCGCCTGCAATTCTTCTTCCCGAATAATTTCTGCCACGCCCTTTTTCAGGTACGCGAGCTGTTCTTTGACCGGCTTGAATTTTGCGGACGACACTATTTTTCCCCCGCCCCTTTCGGCGCATCGAGCAGCACGCGCCGCCCCTCCATTCGATACCGTCCCTCGAGCACAATCCGCACGGCCTCGGTATAAATGCGATGTTCCTCACGCAAAATCCGCTCCGCCAAAGTCTCCGGCGTATCCGCGTCCTCAATTGCCACGCAGGCCTGGAGCACGATCGGCCCCGCATCCAGATTTTCATCCACGAAATGCACGGTGCAGCCGGAAAACTTCGCGCCATGCTCGAGCGCCTGCCGCTGCGATTCTAGTCCAGGAAACGCCGGCAGCAAGGACGGGTGAATATTCAAAATCCGCTGGGGAAAGGCCGCGACAAAATGCGGCGAGAGCAGCCGCATGTATCCCGCCAGGCACACCAGGTCAACTTTCTTGTCCCGCAGCGCCGCCACCACCAAATGATCGTAAGCTTCGCGCTCGAGCCCCTTCGACGGAATCACTGGGGCATCGATCCCGCGCCGCCGCGCTTTCTGGGTGCCCTCAGCGCCCTCGCGATTGCTCACCACAATCGCAATTTCCGCGTCCGGAATGCGCCCGGCCGCCACGCTCTCGGCCAGAGCCTCGAAATTCGATCCGCGCCCCGATAGCAGCAAGCCAATCCGTTTCTTCATGACCGCCCGAAATTAGCACAGTTCCCCAAACCGGCAAAACTTCACCCCCGCAGCTAACTCGGGCGCGCCAGCAAGGCGTCGTGTTCTGCGCACGGCTCGGAATTCAAGCAGGGCAAATCTACCGGCGAGAAAGGCAATGACCTTGGTCATCTGGAAGAAGCAAAGCGATGGTTCCTGGAAAGTCGCAGTCGATGCGGACAATCCCGATCCATATAGCAAAAGAGAAAAAAGACGTTCCGTTTTTGGAGCGTGAGTTTTCTCCGCGTCGGGCGTTTACCCGGGCACATTCGGCGGGTCTCTGCGCTGAAACGCCTTGGTCTTTCTCCGTTTTTTCTCTGCAGTTCCTCGGTGCTAAATCTTTTGACTTCCCCAACAAATCGCGACGCTCGCCGCAATCCCTACAACCCCAATTTCCCGCTATAAATCACCCGCGGCTTACCCCGCACCGCCCGCTCAATCCTGCCGATCAAATAAAATTTCTCCCGCCGCCGCTTGAGTTCGGTCTCGACTCTCGACACATGCTTGGCCGGCACCACCAAAATCATCCCCACGCCCAAATTAAAAGTCTTCAGCAGCTCGTCCCGCTCCATCCCGCCCACTCGCGCCAAATAACGAAATATCGGCAGCACCGGCCAGGAACCCAAATCAATCACCGCCTGCACATTCGCCGGCAAAGCCCGCGGCAAGTTCCCCGTAATCCCGCCGCCGGTAATGTGCGCCATGGTCGTCACCCACCCGCGCGCCAAAATACTTTTCAAAAGCGGCCAGTAAGCCCGGTGCGGCTTGAGCAGTTCCGGCCCAATTTTATTGCTCACCTCCGCCACATAAGTGTTCGGACTGAGCTTGGCCACTCCAAAAACCAATTTCCGCGCCAGCGAATATCCGTTCGTGTGCAATCCACTGGATGGCAGCGCCAGCAGCGCATCCCCCGGACGCACCCGCCGCGGATCCAACTGCATTTTTCGCTCCACGGCTCCGACAATAAATCCCGCCAGATCGTATTCGCCCGCCGCGTAAAAATCCGGCATCTCCGCCGTTTCTCCGCCAATCAATGCGCAGCCCGCATGACGCGCCGCGCGGCTCATCCCTTCGATCACCTGCTCCACGATGCGCGCATCAATCTTGCCCATCGCCAGATAGTCCAGAAAAAATAGCGGCTGCGCGCCCTGCGTCAAGATGTCATTGATGCAGTGATTTAAAATATCCGCGCCCACCGTCGAATGAATCCCCGTGGCAAACGCGATTTTCAGTTTCGTCCCCACGCCATCCGCGCTCGATACCAAGATCGGCTCGCGCCAGTGTTTTCCGTCCAGCTGAAACAGCGCGCCGAATCCGCCAATCGGTGCCAGCACTCCGCGCGTAAAAGTCTTGCGTGCCATCGCCGCAATCCGCCGCTTGGCTTCATCGGCCACCGCAATATTTACCCCTGCATCGACGTAGCGCATGGTTGGTTTCTTCTGCTTCCTGAAGGAGTCGAACTAGGTTCCTGAAGCCTGATTCTTCCCGCGAGCCAGAATCAGAAAATGTGGAACAGCCGCTTCCAGCGAATTTCTCCCGGATGTACCACGGCGTTCAAATACGTCGCGAACCGCTCGCCCACGTGCCCCGGTTCCCAGACATCCTCCGGCGCCTCGATGGACATATAAATCAACACCGGCGTCCCGATAATATTTTCGCGCGGCACAAATCCCCAGTAGCGCCCGTCGTTGGAATTGTCGCGGTTATCGCCCATCATGAAATATTCGTTCGGCGGCACGACCAGCTCGCCGTTCTGCACTTGTTTCGCGAGCTCGGTCCGCCATTCCGGATTGTCCGCAAAAGCCATGTCGCCGGTCCGCGCCGGAAAATTTTCCACCGGGGAATCCGCGGCGTTCGGATTGTGAATCGCGTAAGGCTCGCTCAGCGGCGACCCATTCACAAATACTTTCCCCTCCACGATTTTTATGTGGTCGCCGGGAACTCCAATGCAGCGCTTGATGAAATCCGGAAACCCCTGGTCGGCCAGCGGCGCACGAAACACGGTAATCTGCTGCCGTTTCGGCTCGCGCCACAACGGCACATGCCATGGCGTGAACGGAACGCCCGCGTCGTACCCGAACCGGCTCACGATCAAGTGATCCCCGATCAGCACCGTGTTTTCCATCGACCCGCTCGGAATGACCCGCGCCTGCACCAGCGTCCCCTCGATCAATAGGAACGCCATGATCACCCAAAACCAGGAAACCACTTCGCGCCACACCTTGTCGCTGGTGGTCGCGTGCTCGTGGTGCTCCTGGCGCGCTTTTTCCACCCGCTCTCGGTCTGCGGCCACGGCTTCTTCTACGTCAGCTTTCACGATGAGCCTCCACTTCCAGTTGCACCAGCTCTGTCGGACAGCTGCCGGTGTAGCACGACGTGCAGAACTTGTGGTTGGCGTCGTCGGTATCCTCCATCGCCAGCCGCAATCCCTCCAGTGAAACGTAACCCAGCGAATCGGCGCCCAAATATTTTCGTATCTCTTCCACTGAATAATTCGCCGCGATCAATTCCTCGCGCCGCGGCGTATCCACTCCGTAGTAACAAGGCGAAATCGTCGGCGGGCAGCTGATCCGCACGTGCACTTCCGTCGCGCCCGCATCGCGCACCAGCCGCACAATCTTCCGGCTGGTCGTGCCGCGCACAATCGAATCATCCACCAGCACCACGCGTTGTCCCTCTAGCATTCGACGCACGGGATTCAGCTTTAGCTTCACTCCAAAATCTCGTATCGCCTGGCTCGGCTCGATAAACGTCCGCCCAATATAATGGTTGCGGATCAGTGCCATGCGAAAGGGGATTCCCGAATCCGCCGAATATCCGATCGCCGCCGGAACGCCCGAATCCGGCACCGGGGTCACAATGTCCGCTTCCACCGGATGCTCTTTCGCCAGCAAACGTCCCAGCCGCTCGCGCGTGCGATTTACCGGCATACCGAAAACCAGGCTGTCGGGCCGTGAAAAATAAACGTGCTCGAAAACGCACTGCTGCAGCGGTTTTTCCGGCGCGAAATGCA
>DATNLN010000226.1:0-64475 GCA_035602855.1 Candidatus Acidiferrales bacterium | reverse complement strand
CGGGATCGGCTTGAATTTCAGCAGTGCCCACATCATCGCCACAATCACTGCCGATCCAATCAGCACCACGCGCATGGACATATCGCGCTCCGTGCGATCCACGGCCGCCACCGACGCCGCCGCTTGCTTTGCGCGAATATCCTTAATCCCGGCCGTCAGCGCCGAATAAATCGTTGGCAAAGTCTTGATCAAGGTGATCAGCCCTGAAGCAGCCACCGCCCCCGCGCCGATCGAACGGATGTAGCTGCTATAAAGTTGATCGGGCGACATCTGACCAATGGGTATCGTCGAGGGATACAGCGCCACGTTCCCCGAAAGCGAGCCGAAAAATTTGATCGCCGGCATAATCACCAGCCAGGAAATCACGCCGCCCGCAAACAACGTTCCAGAAACGCGCGGCCCGATGATGTAGCCCACTCCCAAATATTCCGACGTGACATTCGCGCGGAACGACGAACCCGGCAGCCATTTCGGCTGATAGTCCGGTTGTGACGGCCACAGGCGCAGTGTGTTCATCGCAAATGTGTAAACTCCGCCCAGCCCAAGTCCCCAGAACACGCGCCCGGCAAACGATCCGCCGCGCTCCCCCGCCACCAGCACGTCCGCGCACGCAGTGCCTTCGGGAAACGTCAGATTGCCGTGCTCTTTCACGATCAGCTGCCGCCGCAGCGGAATCATGAACAGCACGCCCAACCATCCGCCCATCAGCGCCAGAAAAAATATCCGCCAGTATTCGGCGTTCAGCGAAAATCCCAGAAAGATCAGCGCCGGCATGGAAAAGATCACGCCCGCCGCTGCGGACTCGCCCGCCGACCCGGTGGTCTGCACGATATTATTTTCCAGAATTGTGGAACGCCCGAACGCGCGCAAAATGCTGATGGACAGTACCGCGATCGGTATCGAGGCCGACACCGTCAACCCCGCGCGCAAACCCACATAAACTGAAACCGCCCCGAACAACACGCCAAACAGCGACCCCAGTATCACTGCGCGCAAACTAAATTCCGCAACAGTCTCCCCCGCCTCCACATAAGGACGAAATTCCCCTGGCGGTGCCGTAGAACTCCACTGTTTCGTCGCCATCAAGCCCCCGTGGCCATTGCACTGGTTTCAGTCCGCGCCCAGCAGCCAATTTGGCCCCACGCCGCCGGGCAAGTTAGCACCGCCAGCAAACCCAAGCAAGTCGCATTCCCGTACGGGTGCAAGTCGCGGACGTTCTTGTTCCCGGGAAAACAGAGCATCGCCGATCTCGCGAGAGGAAAATTTGTGCCGCATGGAGAGTCGTTGCTGTTTTCATCAGAATAATAATTTTATGAATTCCATTGGTATCGAGGAGAAATGACATGATTCGTGTGTGGTGATGCGTGAGGCGCGGCGCATGAGCCAAAAAAACCGACAAGAACTAGCGATTGATTTGGGTCGCTGCTCTATGTTTTCAGCGAGTTGCATCGGCTTTCGATTATGTTTCGCTAGCGATTAGCAGCGATGACTGAGGAGCTTTGGTTGTTGAGAGGCGGGGGTCCGGGGTTGCGGCTGCCCGAGCCGGTTGCGGCCCTTTGGAAGCTTCGAAAGTGCCCCGACTCACGCTAACACCATGGGATTTGGGGCGTTATTTGTAGAAGTATGTCCGATGGTAAGTTATTGAAAAGTAAAAGGAATGGCCGTTCTCGCGAATGGTTTATCCGCGACACACGAGACGAACGGAAGGCAAAACCCGGGCCAGCATCCGAAGTTGCCGGTCACGAATCGTTCGGCGTACTAACTTCACAAGGTCCGTTGACAGCACCGTCAACAAGAGGTACCGTGGCGCTCACGTCACCGCTTGAGAACTGGGTACCCAGGCCCGCGGCTCAACGCATCACCGCAGCCCCGGCCATCCGTTCTCTTCTCACAACTTGGGAGCGTGCTTCACCATGAATCTAACCCAGCGATTCATTTGCGTTAGTGTATTTGCGTCCCTTCTCCTGTGCGCCATCGCCATCGCGCCGCGCCCGTCCTCCGCCGGCGACGATTGGCTGCCCATCCCTCCCGCCGACCTGGCCCTGAAAGACAACCCCGCCAGCCCCGGCGCCCACGCCATGATCCTCTACCGCGAAAGCGCCGTGAACGAGAAATACACGAACACTGACGGCGCCTATGTCAACGAATACGTGCGCATCAAGATCTTCACCCAGGAAGGAACGGACCAGGCCAACGTCGAGATTCCGTTTTTCAAGGAATCCAGCGACATCGCCGGCGTTCGCGCGCGCACCATCCACCCCGACGGCGGCATCGTGAACTTCGAAGGCAAGCCCTTCGAAAAGGTCATTGAAAAGCGCAGCGGCGAAAAAATTCTGGCGAAAACCTTCACTCTCCCGGACGTGCAGCCCGGCTGCATCATCGAGTACAAATACCGCCGCCAGTACAAACCTCTGTTTCTGTACGACCAGTCGTGGACTCTCTCCAGCGATCTATTCACGCGCGAAGGCCATTTCTCCATTCTGCCTTATGTTTCCTCCTACGAGAATTTCCCTCTTTATTTCCGCCAGTTCGGTATGTCCGTGCAAGTCACCCCCGAGCGCCAGACGAACGGCAGCTACGCGCTCACCGTTCACGATATTCCCGGCATCGCGGATGAGCCCTACATGCCTCCTCTGCGAACCCTCCAGGCCCGTGTGGAATTCTATCGCCTGGAACAAGGCACGCCCGCCGATGAAACCCAGGACCGATACTGGGCGCGCATCGCAAAGAAGTGGGACGACGACCTGGAACACTTCATCAACAAAAAAAGCGTCCTGGAGCAGGAAGTTTCCAAACTCTTCAGCCCCACAGATTCACCGGAAGACAAGCTGCGCAAGATTTACGTCCGGGTGCAGCAGATCCGGGACCTGAGCATGGAACTGAGCAAGTCCGAAAAAGAGGCCAAGCAGGAAAGCCTGAAGAAAAATTCCAACGTCGAGGACATGCTGCATCGCGGCTACGGCAACGGCCGCGAAATGAATTTCCTTTTTGTGGGACTGGCTCGCGCTGCTGGTTTTGAGTCCGCCGAAGTATTCGTAGCGTCCCGCAATCGAACTGGTTTCTATCCGCAACTGCGCGACCCCAGTGAGTTGGGCGCGGACATCGTTTGGGCCCGCGCCGGCTCCAAGGAATATTTCCTGGACCCCGCGTCGATCTATTTCCCTTTTGGCGTTCTTCCCTGGTTCGAGACCAATACCAGCGGCATTCGCCTGGGCAAGAAGCCCGATGATTTTGTGAACGTTCCCGGCACCGTGAGCTCCGCTGCGACCATCATCCGCCATGCCGACCTCTCCCTGGACTCAGACGGCCTCGCCAGCGGAAAACTGACGGTGGATTTCACCGGACAGCAGTCTGCGGTTTGGCGCGGAAAAATCCATCTACAGGATGAAACCGGCCGCAAGAAAACCCTGGAGGACTCCATCAAGGCCTGGCTGCCAGCAGGCTCCTCTTTCGAACTCACCAAGATTGATAATTGGGACAAGACCGACCAGCCCTTGCACGTCGAAGGCAATTTGAATCTTTCCTCGTTCGGCAGTCCCGTGGGACGGCGCATGCTGATTCCCGCCACCATCTTCCTGGTGCCGCAAACCAAAGCCTTCCAAAGCGCGGTGCGTCACAACGCCATTTATTTTCCCTTTCCCAATGAGGAAATTGACGACCTGAAATTCCAGGCCCCTCCAGGTTACAAGATCGAAACCGTTCCGGAATCGAAAACGGTCAAACCTGGCGCGGTGCTGAATTACTCCATATCGGCGTCGCAACAAGGCTCAGTCGCCGAAGTGCGGCGCCACCTGGCGATAAATACCCTGCTGCTTCCCATCGAGTATTACGCGGCGGTTCGCTCGTTTTTCAACACGGTGAAATCCAATGACGAAGTGCAAATCGTTCTGCAAAATGCCGAAAACGCTAAAAATTAGCCTCACCACAGCCGCCGCGGCGCTCGCGATGCTCTGTTCCGCGCCCCGTGCCCGCGCGGACAACGCACCCGACTGGCTGCGCACCGCCGCGCAAGAAAAATTGCCCGATTACCCAAAGGATGCCGTCGCCGTCGTCCTGCTCGATGACCAGATAACCACCGTCAAGGACAACGGCGTGATCGAAACCCGCCATCGCTACGCCTGCAAACTTCTCCGGCCCGAAGCGATCAGGTCGTACGGCTATGCTACGGTTGAATTCGACGGTGAAACCAAAGTCTCCTTCTTCAGGGCCTGGACCATCACAGCCGAGGGCGTGCAGCTCGAAGTGAAGGACAAGGATGCAGTGGAGCAAGGCCTTACCAGTTTCGAACTCTTCAGCGACGTCCGCCGCAAATACTTGAAATTTCTCGAGGCCCGTCCCGGCAGCGTGGTCGGTTACGAGGTTGTGCAAAATCAGCGGCCCCAGGTGTTCGATGACGTTTGGGGTTTTCAGGACACGATCCCCGTTCACAGATCGCGCTACACACTGCAGCTTCCCCTCGGATGGGAGTTCAGCACCCTATGGTCCAACCATCCGGACCAAGCGCCGCAATCCGCAGGCGCCAACCAATACGTCTGGGAAGTCGTCGACGTTCCCGCAATTGAAATTGAGCCAGAAATGCCCGCATGGACGACCATAGCGGGGCACATGGTCCTAAAGTTCTTTCCACGGGACCCGGCAATGCGCGCCAAAACCACAGGATCATGGAACGACATAGGTCTGTGGTATTACGGCCTGATTGCTCCCCGGAGGCAACTCACGCCGGAAATCCAGCAAAAGGTAGCGGAGCTCACTGCCGGCATTACCGATCCGCTGGAAAAGATCAGAGCGTTGACAGCGTTTACGCAACGGCAAATTCGCTATGCCGCCATCGAGATCGGTATTGGAGGTCACCAGCCACACGCTGCCGGAGACATACTGGCGCATCGTTACGGGGACTGTAAGGACAAGGCGACGCTGCTGAATACCATGCTGCAGCAGATCGGAGTCGAATCCTACAACGTAATGATTAGTCCTCGGCGTGGTCTGGTCCGCCCCGGATTCCCGATGCTTCTGTTCGGTCACTCTATTGTTGCAATCCGGCTTCCTGATACGATCAACGCTCAGTCTCTCTACGCCGTGGTCAACGATCCGAAGCTGGGCCGGCTCCTGTTCTTTGATCCTACGAGCGAATACACTCCGCTGGGATACTTGCCTCCGAGCGAGCAAGCGAATTTAGCTCTGGTAGTCACGCCCCAAGGAGGAGAGTTGATCGAGGTGCCCCTGCTGGCTGCGGCCACCAATCGGCTGTTGCGCACGGGCACGCTCAGCCTCAGTTCCGGTGGCGATCTGGTCGGCGAAGTGAACGAAGTGCGTTGGGGCGGCCCAGCGGTGACAAGCCGCGAGCAGTATCTCACCGCCAGTCCGGCCGACCGCCAGAAAGTCCTGGAGGGTTTTCTGGGAACTTCGCTTACAAATTTCTCACTCACCAGCGCTTCGCTCGGTAATCTGGAAAAATATGATGAGAACCTGATGGTGCATTACAAATTTGCGGTGGACGCCTACGCGAAAACCGCCGGCAATCTGCTGATCATTCGTCCGCGTGTCATCGGTGAAAAAGGTTCCAGCATACTCAGCGGAAAGCCGCGCAAGTATCCCATCGAATTTAGCGAGGCCACGCTGCAATCCGATATGTTTGACATTACCCTGCCCGCGGGCTACGTGGTGGACGAGCTTCCCGAACCGGTGGACGCCAAGTGCGACTACGCCACCTACCAAAGTAACATCGAGGTGAAGGACAACGTCCTGCATTACAAACGCGTCTACGAAGTGAAAGGCGTGGTAGTCCCCACGGAAAAACTGCCCGAAGTCCGCGATTTTTTCCACCAGGTGGCCGCAGCAGAAAAATCCAGCGCTGTGCTGCGCCGCGCCAACCCCTAGCCGCGAGCCTTTTCTCGAATCGCCAAGCTCCCGCGAATCATCTCTTCACAATCGATCCGGCCATGCATAATTTTGCGGATAATTTCGCGCTCAGCGCGCCACACACAGCGCGCCGGGCACTGGCCGGACCCCCCAGGAGATCCCCATGAGAGCGATGACGAAGTCCACAGTGCTAACCAAATTTTTCGCAGCGCTGGCTCTTGCTTGCGCGGCACTTACGCTCGCCGCGCCGCCATCCGCCGCGCAAGCCGCTGCGCAAATGCCAAAACAATACACGCCGCCTACGGGGGAGCCCGTCCCGCAGAGCAGCACGCTCGAAAACGCTCCGCCCGCCCCCGCGCTGCCCGCCGACTGGACCAAACTGCTCGCCGACCGCCACGAAGCCATCACCACCGACCGCGTGCGCATCCATGTCTTCCGCCTGCGACCCGGTGACGACCTGCTCGGCGGCATCCGCGCTTACGTCAACGCCAATCACATTCAGGCCGCCGTGTTGCTCAGCGCCGTCGGCAGCCTCACACAAGCGTCCATCCGTTACGCCAACCAGCCCGAAGCCCACATTCACACCGGCCACTTCGAAATCGTTTCCATCACCGGCACTGTCGAGGAAGGCGGCGAACACGTTCACCTCTCGATCGCCACCGGACAAGGCACCATGATCGGCGGGCACCTGATGACCGGCTGCAAAATCTACACGACCGGCGAAATCACCTTGGCCGAACTGGTCGGCGTGCATTTCACGCGCGAAACCGACACCCAAGGCAGCGGCTGGGACGAACTAAAAATCTATCCGTCCAAGCCGTAACGTCTCGCTTGGCACAATCGCCGTAGTTCGCGGCTTCCAATCATCCCGAAAACTTCTCGCTGACAGACTTGAAGTGTCAGGGAAAAAAAAGACGGCGCGTAAGCGCCGTTCTTTCGCGGCATAGGCAACAATCTCGCCCGTGCTCTTGCTTAAGTTTGTCATCCTGAACTCGCGGACGCGGCGGAAGGATCTCGGTTCGACTTTTCGCCGCCGCGTATCGCCTTACGGAGCGGCCGGCAAACTATATTCAAACTCGTACGAATGTTTCCCCCCAGCAATAATCACAGTCAACTGCCCAGCAAGGCCCACCAGCTGCCCCGTCGCCGAATCCGGGACCACGGTTATGGACAGTTGCAGCTCCCCGTGCGCCATCGTGCCGCTATGCTGCAGGGCGAAGCTTCCCCTGCGCCCTTTCAACGTCCCCGTAACCCGTTCGATCGCGACGTATGCCGCCGAGCCTTTCACATCGGTCCCAGCCGTCAACATCGTTCCCTTCGCAGTCCCCTCCAAATCCCCGTGATACTGCTTGTCGATCGAATACCTCCCCAGCGTCGACCCCTCCCCCTTGTCCGCCTCCCCCTGCGCCTCGACCTTCACGTCAAACGCCCCGGCAGCATGTTCCGCCACAACCTTCTCCTTTTGCGCGGCGCCGGAA
Organism: Candidatus Acidiferrales bacterium; assembly: GCA_035602855.1. GTDB lineage: Bacteria > Acidobacteriota > Terriglobia > Acidiferrales > UBA7541 > Palsa-295. Next base: position 57,138 of record DATNLN010000226.1, on the reverse strand, counting down.
GCTTGCGGCTGCCCCTGCGCACGGAAATCAACACCCAGTGCAGACGCCGCACCGTCCCCGGCTCCTGAAAATATGCAGATGGCGGCGAGCGTGATGGCGGCGGCCAGCGCAAAACGCGGCCCCAACGCGCCGGCTCCAGCCTCGGATCGCTTGTTCATGTTTGCTCCCTCAAGCTGCCATGAATTCTGATTATTTCGCCCGCTCATTTAATCGGCACGCTGTAGTGCGACGCAATCACCTGCCAGCGGCCATCGAGCAGCATCCAGGTGTCGGTGAGCCGGTCGTGGTATTCGTAGCGCTTCCCTTTTTCTGTTCCCACTTCGTGATACTGCCCGGTGACGATCGCCGTGTTCCCGTGCAGCCGGACTTTCATGTCCAGCAGTTCTGAAATCTCCACGTTGGTGCTGGTGTCTCCGGCATGCGCGATGTATCCGGACTTGCTGTAGGTGTTGCCGTCTTCCACGGTGATGATGAACCCATCGGCTAGCAGCGAGTTCATCGCTGCGACGTCCCGCTCTTTGTAAGCGACATTCCACTTGTTCTCTAGCGCCAGGATCTTCCCCGCCGGGTCAGAACCTTGCGCCGCCGCGCGAGACGCGGTGAACGGCAGAGCCAGCAAAATGGTCAGTACCACCGCAGCGAAAAGCCATGAACCTGTTTTTATAGGCGGGACCTCGCACGCATTGTGCCGTCCGTCCGCCTACATTTCAACGATTAGAATCGTGCGTGATGCTTGCACTACATCATGTGCTAGGGGGTTTTCGTCGCTGTGGGCTGCGCGAAATCTTCCAGGCGGCGGGCTAGCGATTCTGGTAGCTCGGCTTCCAGGTGCATGTGGCCGTCGGCGACTTCGGAGTGGAGGACGCGGCCTGTGGCGTGGACTAGGGACAGATTGCGGCCGTCAGAAAGCGGAATGCGCAGGTCCACGCGCACCAGTGGATCCACGGGGAGCGCCGCATCCATTCGCGCGAGCAAATCTTCGAGCCCCGCGCCGGTGACGGCGGAGGTGAAAATTTTATTTTCGTTGCGGCCGTTGGCCTTCTCGAGCGCAGCGAGTTCCTCGGGTGATAGCCGATCGGTCTTGTTGAAGACTTGCAGGCGCGGCCGATCCTGCACGCCAAGGTCGGTGAGGACTTTGAGCACGTCCGCATCCTGCTCGGCATGATGAGGGTTGGAAATATCGCTGACTTGCACGATGAGCGCGGCTTCCTGAACTTCTTCCAGCGTGGCGCGGAAAGCAGCGATCAAATCCGGCGGCAAGTCGCGCAAAAACCCTACCGTATCCGAAAGCAGCGCACGCCGGCGCGAAGGCAGCCGCACAGCGCGCACCGTGGGATCGAGCGTCGCGAACATTTTCGCGGAAGTGAGCACGTCCGCATGAGTCAGCGCGTTGAAAAGCGTGGATTTTCCCGCGTTGGTGTAACCCACCAGCGCGATCATGCCCAACGGCACGGCCTGGCGAGCGCGCCTGCGCGTGGTGCGCTGGCGACGCACGGTTTCGATGGCTTCTTTTATTTTGCTGACGCGGTCGCGAATTCGCCGCCGGTCGGTTTCCAGTTTTTGTTCGCCAGGGCCGCGCGTGCCGATGCCGCCGCCCAACCGCGAAAGCTCCTCGCCGCGGCCGGTAAGCCGCGGCAACAAATAATTCAGTTGCGCCAGCTCCACCTGCAGCTGGCCTTCCCGCGTGCGCGCATGCATCGCAAAAATATCCAGGATCAGCTGGGTGCGGTCAATCACGCGCGTGCCGATACCCTTCTCCATATTGCGCAGCTGCACTGGAGTGAGATTGTGGTCCACGATCACCAGGGGTACGTGGCGCAATTCGGCTTCGGCGCGAATTTCATCCAGCTTGCCTCGCCCGACGAGCGTCGCGGGGTCCAGCGTGTCGCGCACCTGCAGAATGCTGCCCGCGATTTTCGCGCCGGCCGATTCGGCGAGTTCGTGCAGTTCTTCCAGCGAATCGCGCCCCGCAGCCGAAGGATCGCCCGCACGCCCGCGCGGAGATTTCTTCAAGCTCACGCCGACCAGCAGCACGCTTTCGCGATTGTCAACCGACTGCGCTGTTTTCATGCGGATGGAACGGCCCTGGTCCCGTGCAAAATGCGGGAAATTTTATGCATTGGTATTTGGATTATACGCCGAATGCGCGCGGAACAAGCGCCGCGAATTTCAGCCCGCACTGGCGGCGATGGAACGCGCAGCGGCTTCATTCGCTCCTGGCGAACAGACACACGCCGCCCCAAGGGCGCTGCGGCTGCGTCCCGTGTGAATCAGGAAGCCAGGAGATGGGGAGCAGGTAAAACGGAAGGCGGTTGAGGCGCGCTGCCTCACGGAGCAGTGAATTTGCTTCCACCACGGTCCACCCGAATCTCGCGAAAAACGCCGGGCCCTCTTGCGGAGCGAATTTGAATGGCGCGGCCCGCTTGAGGTTGGAAGTCATGCGCCTTTGCAGTGTGGCCAGCAATTTGGGAGATACCAAATCCAGAATCCAGGAACGAAAACTAGGCTGGGCGGCGAGGTCCTGCGCCAGCAGGGCCACTTCTTCGGAACCAAGATAAACAACCAGGCCCTCGGTGATGACCAGCGCTCTGCGCGACTGGCGGCCGAGACGCGCCAAGAGTTCACGGCGCGCCGGGACATTGGAAAGATCGAGGCGAACGCTTTCGAGCGAGCAAACTGGTTTTTCACCGCGCAAAATCTCTTCTTTGTGCGCAAGTATTTCGGGGAGATCCACTTCAATCCATTGCAGCGACGAAGGCATGTCCATGCGATAGGGACGCGTATCCAGGCCAGCGGCGAGATTGATGACCGCGTCGCCGCCTTGCGCGATATGCGCCTGAATCATGCGGTCGATCACATAGGTTCGCGTAACGATGGGCCAGCCGCCACCGCTCTTGCGTCCGCCCAGAGGATTGGATTTGGCAATTCTCGCGCCGCGCTCGCCTGCGAGGCGACGCGCAAAGGGATCGCGGAAAAGGGCGTCGGGCCGCTCGGTTTCGACGGCGCGGTCAATCGCCACCAGGCGCGCGGTGTCCGACACGTTGCGAATCAGATCTTCATCGGATGGCGCCGAAGAGGATTCGGTTGGAACGGTGTTGCCATCGGAGAGCGGCATGCGTCGTCCTTTATGCGAAGCCGGTTGCTAGGATTTTTTGCTTCGAGCGAGCAGGTGGGGGGATTGTATACGAACTTGTTCTGATTCGCGGCGAACTCATCCGGGCCGACTCAGCGCGCCGTCGCAGCAGAAGAACGCGCAGAAGCAGCAAGAATCAAATCAGAAAGAAACTGGCTAAGCCCGCGGCCGGAAACTTGAAACTCCAGGTCGCGCGTGGCGCGGTCCAGCCAGCCGAGATAAACGAGCAGTGCGACTTCAGCCCAGGATTCCGCCGCTTGCGGCGGAAAACCAATATCGCGCAACACACTCGATACATGCGCGGAGCGTTTTTTCTCGATCCCGGATATACGCGCAGCAACGCGCTCGTCGCGGCGAGCCCACGCGCGCAGCGCCGCTTCGCGACGCGCGCAAGAAAGATCAGCGCAATGCTCGACGAAGCGCGCCCAACGCGCCGCAGCCTGCGGCGTGACCACCGTATCATCCAGCCAAGCGATCTCGTCGCCTTCCCACCGGTCCAGCATTTTCGCCAGCAGCTCTTCGCGGTCCTGAAAATGCCAATAGAAGCTGCCCTTGCTGACGCCCAGATCGCGCGCCAGCAATTCAATGCGCACGGATTCAATTCCCTCGGTGGAAAGGCGCGCGAACGCGGCGCGAATCCAATCGTCGGGCTGCAGTGGAGAAGATTTAAGCGCGGTAGCGGTGCCCATGTGCTGTTCTATGTGTGCCGCGGAACAATACCGGAGTGCATCGAGCGCGTCAAGTTATGGGATTGTTACGATTTTGCGATCGCGAGTGCCGCCGCGGAAATTTCCGGCGCATCGCCGAAGCCGGCGAGCCAATGCACGCTGGATTCTTTGCGAAACCAGGTCAGCTGGCGCTTGGCGAAGCGGCGCGTGGCTTGCTGGATTTGCCGCACAGCGTCCTCCTGCGTGATACGACCGGCCAGATGTTCGCGCAACTGCGCATACCCGATGAACTGGAACGGCTTGGCATCCGTTGGAACGCCGCTCGCCACCAGCGCGCGGACTTCGTCCAGCCATCCGGCTGCGAGCATGGCGGCGGTGCGCTGGTGGATTCTGGCATAGAGCGCGGCGCGCGGCGGCAGCAGCCCGATCTTGATTATTTCGTAGCCCTGCAGCGCGTCACGGTCGCTGCGATGAATTTCGCTCATCGGCTTTCCGGTGAGCAGGCGCAACTCGATGGCGCGAATCACTTTTTGCACGTCGGCGGCGGAAATGCGCGCGGCAGTTTCAGGATCCAAGCGCGCGAGCACGCGGTGCAGATGCGCGGAGCCACGCTCTTCGGCGGTCTGCCGCAAGCGCGCGCGAATTTCCTCGGAACGCTGCGGGGCATCGGCGAGCCCTTCGAGCAGCGCCCGCAGATACAAGCCGGTCCCGGCGGTGAGTAGCGGCAAAATGCTGCGCCGGCGCAGATCGCCCAGAGCTTCGATAGCGTGGCGGCGGTAATCTCCGGCTGTGAAGATTTCTGTCGGCTCGATGAGGCCAACCAGGTGATGCGCGATGCCCCGTTGCTCGGCTGCGGGAACTTTCGCCGTGCCGATATCGAAGCCGCGGTAAACCTGGGTGGAATCGCAGACCAGTATTTCGCCGCCGAGTTGGTCAGCGAGGTGAATGCCCAGCGCGGACTTGCCGGAAGCAGTAGGGCCAAGCACGACGAGGAGCCGCTGCAGCGCGCTCATCCCGAAAATTTCCCATACCGAAGCAACACGCACAGCAACACCAGCGCGGCTAAAATGAGTGCGCCGATCACCTGCGTGCGATTGAGTTTCATGGAGTCGTCAGCTGATACGTTATCACCGCCGGGCATCGTAAATGAAGGCCAGACGCCCGCGGGCGGTGTGCTTTGCGGATGCCAAGGACGGCGAGGGCGCGGGTCTCAACGCGAAAAAGACGAACAGAGACTTCACCCGCTCTCGCGGGTTCAGGGTGACGGCGAGGTTCGAGCGGCGGCGCGCTACTGCGGCGTCTCACCGATCGGAATGTTGTAGTAAAAGCCGATGCGCAGATCGAGGTATGGACGTTTAAATGCCGGCGGAAGCGGCTCGAAGGGACTGGTGGCGCGGATCGCGGAGGCCGCAGCCATATCGAGCGGCTCTTTGCCAGACGTCCGATCAATGCTGAGGCTCTCGCCGGGGAAACTGCCATCGCTGTTGATGCGGAAGGAAATCGCGACGATACCTTTGTCGCCCAAGTAAAAAGATTCCGGCATCACCGCGACCCAGTTCTGTTTCAACTTGGCGAGCAGCCGATTGATGTAGCTTTGAAAATCCACGCCGTCGGTCGGTGTGAGAATCGTGACGCCATTGCCCGCCTGCGCGCCGCCTCCTCCGCGGCCGCCATGACCACCACCGCTGCCATTGCCGCCGGGAACTCTGCCTTCCGAGGTGTAGGTGCCGCCGCTGGGAGCATGTCTGACTGCATCCTGCACTTCAGACTGCAACTCTTTGCCGGGCGACGCGTTATTTAGCCCGAGATCCAAGTGTTTCGGCGGCCCCGCCGGAAGCACGGGCAAAAGATGCGACGTGGAATCGGGCGGGGGCGGCGGCGCCGTCGCGTTATTCGGAGTAGGGCTGGTGTTCGTTTTCGGCGCGGGCGCCGCGGGTAAATCCAGCGGCGGGCGCTCCGAAGCCACCGGAGGCGCTTCGACGCGATGCTCTTCCGGCCGCGGGGGCGCGGCTTTGTTCAACGCCTTCGGAGTGATTTTCACCACCGGTCCGGGAGGAGGCGAAGGCCGCCGCGAAACTTCGCCCTCGTCTGGCGGTAAATACACCACGCCGAGTTCCTTGCTGGCGAGTTCGATCTCATCGCGCGTGGGCACATGCGTGGGGAATATCTTCGGAAGAAAAATCAGAAAAATAACGAACGCGATGTGCGCCGCCACGGAAATCACCCGCGTGATGGCATCCCACTTGGCATCCCTGCGATCTTCGGGCTCGACCAGCAGGTTGGCTTCGCCGGTATTGAAAATATCAGGCGAAACAATTTCGCGCAGCTGCGCCGTCATCTGCGGCGGCTGGTCGAATTTATCGATTTCCTTCTGTTCGGGCGGCTCGACGTACGCAGGTACTACAACGCGCCGGTCCAGAATCGCCAGCGGCGCGAATTCCGACGGCGGCAGAAATTGCTGAAAAGGCTTCACGCCTATTCCGCGCGGCACCAGGCTGCGCTCGATCAGCACATCCAGCGGGAGGTGTTCTGGAATGCTGGTCTTCCCGGTGAGCGGCGGCGCTTCCGACAAATCCGAAGGCACCACCGTGCGATCGTCCATGTACGTCGTCAGCCGGCGCGGCGGCTTCTTGTCGCCGTTGTCGGTGAACGGGCGCACATCTGTGGGAACCAGTGTTCGCGGAATCATCGATTGTCCTGGGAGACGACGGCATTCAGTTGGACGCGCCGCGCGTGTTCCTGGATGCCTGCCATCACGCGGTCGGCCAGTGCCAGCGCGGCGCGTCCGGCGGCGCCATCCACGCGCGCTGGGCGGCGATTGCGCACCGAACGGGAAAAAGCGCCCAGCTCGGCGCGCAGCGGCTCTTCCGGCGAAGTGGACACTTTTTCAAAATTGATTTGCGGCTGCGGCGAACCCGGCGTTACGCGCACGCGCAGCAAATCCTGGCGCGTGAAATCCAGCGAAAAATATTCATGCGCTTGGAAAAACCGCATCTTGCGCACGCGTTCGGTGGAAACGCGGCTGGCCGTGACATTCGCCACGGTGCCCGTTGCGAATTCGATGCGGGCCTGTGCGATATCAACTTTATCGGTGATCACGGGAATGCCCACGGCTTTCAAGTCCACCACGGGCGCGCCCACCAGCGCGAGCAGAATGTCGAGGTCGTGAATCATCACGTCATACACTACGTCAATATCCAGACTGCGCGGCGTGAAAAGTCCCAGGCGGTGTACTTCGAAGAACATCGGCTTGGAAACGATTTTCAACGCGGCGGCGACGGCCGGATTGAAGCGTTCCAGGTGCCCGACCTGTAGGATACGATTGTTGCGCTCCGCCGAAGCGATCAAGCCGTCCGCTTCGCCCAGTGACGAAGCCATCGGTTTTTCGACCAGCACGTCCATGCCGGAATCGAGGAGGCGGCAACCGATGCGCGAATGATCTTTGGTGGGCACAGCAAGGCTCACCGCGTCAATTTTTTCCATTGGCAGTGATTCGAAATCGCGAATCACGCGCGTTTTGAATTCGGCAGCGACTTGCGCGGCGCGTTCGGCATTGGTGTCCACCACGCCTACCAATTCCACGCCTTCCATTTCCGACCACACGCGGACGTGGTTGCGCCCGAAATCTCCGACGCCGACGACCGCAACGCGTATGGGTTTTTCAGTCACGATTTCCTTTTGGCTGTCGCTTTCTGCGCGCCACTGTCGTCGCTGCGGCTGACGGTGGGTTCCGGCGCGAGGGCTTCGATTGCGATGCCGGCATCGTCGGCCGCCTGAATCATGGCATCGCGATCGAACAGCAAAGTACGCCCCGCATCAATCGCCAGCGCGGTGGCGTGGGAGCGCTTCATCACTTCGATGGTTTTCAAACCCACCACCGGAACATCAAAACGCATATCCTGCCACGGCTTGCTTACCTTCACCACGACCAGCCGTTGCCCGCCGGCGATGCGCGCGGCGCGCTCGATCGTTTCGTCCGTGCCTTCCATCGCTTCGATCGCCACGCAAGCGCGATCGCGCACCACCACCATTTGTCCCAGGTCCAATCCCGCAATCTGCGTCGCCACGCCGCGCCCGTAGGCGATGTCCGCTGCTTCGGATTCGTCCGGTGCGCGGCGAGTGAGCACTCCCGCCGCTGGCAGCAGCGGTCCCAGAAATTCCGTGGAATTCACGAGCTCGATGCCTTCGTCTTCCAGCACGCGCGCCACCGCACCGATCAACGAATCCGTATTCTTTGACGGCAGCGAAAACAATAATTTTGCCAGGCGCCAATCCGGGCGAATCGAACTGAAAATTTTATTGTGCTTCACTTGCCCGGCCATCACTGCGCGTTTCACACCTTCTTGGTGCAGCAGCTCGATGGTGCGGCTCAGTTCCCCCAGACTCACCCAGTGCAGGCGCTTCGCCACGCGCTCCAGGCCCGGCGAAGCTTCTTCCTTAATCGCGATCACCGCCATTTCGATGCCGCGGCTGCGCGCGCCTTCCAGCACCAGAAACGGGAAATCACCGTTCCCGGCGATCAGGCCCCAGTTCGCTGCAATCGCGGTCCTCGCATTGTTGTCGGTGGCTGGCAGGGTCATGCTATTTCGTCAGACCTCGGTCGGAGGAGGCCGACTCGATAAATTGCACTAAAGTTAAGACGTCCTGCGAGTCGGCCAGGGTTCCACGCATCTTTTCCAGCGCCTGCGAAGTATTCAACTTCGAGCGCAGCAGCAAGCGATACGCTTTTTCAATCGCCACAATGCGTTCCGACGAAAATCCCTGGCGTTCCAGCCCCACGCGATTCACGCCAAAGCAACGTGTGCCGCGCGGCGCCACGATTTTCGAAAACGGCGGCACGTCCTGCGTGATTACCGTGTGCGCGGCAATGTAGGAATGCTTCCCGATGCGGCAAAACTGATGCACGGGGCAGAATGCGCCCACTTGCGCGTGATCTTCGATTGTCACGTGCCCGGCGAGCGTCGCGCCATTCACCAGAATATTGAAATCTCCGAGCTGGCTGTCATGCCCCACGTGCGCGTAGGACATGATTAGATTGTTGCTGCCCACACGCGTCACGCCGCCGCCCTTCACTGTGCCACGATTCACCGTGGAAAATTCGCGGAATTCGTTGTGGTCGCCCACTTCGATCGAGACGCGCTCGCCTTTGTAGGTGAGGTCCTGCGGATCGCCGCCGACGACGGCGAAGGAATAAACGTGATTCGCGCGGCCTAGTCGCGCAGGACCCCGCACGATGGCGTGGTCATCCAGAATGCAGCCGTCGCCTAATTCGACTGAGTCGCCGACTACGGCAAATGCGCCGATTCTTGCATCCTTGCCGATCTTAACGCTGGACGCAACCATCGCGCGGGAATCAATCTCACTCATCTACTTCTTCACCGGAGCGTGCGCGACGGAATTGGTGGACCGTTCGGGCGTGCCATCGGCTTTGACGTCCACCATCGCGCACATCAGCGTGGCCTCGACGGCAAGCTCACCATTCACGCGTGCCCATGCCGCGATTTTGCAGAACGGTCCTTTGAAGCTCAGGACGTTGGCTTCCACTCGCAGTTGATCGCCGGGTATCACCGGGCGGCGGAAACGCGCGTAATCAATTCCGGCCATGTAGAGCAGCTTGTTGTCGCGGTCTGCGATGTCCAGCAGCAGCAACAGCCCCCCGATTTGCGCCATGGACTCGATGATGAGCACGCCGGGCATCACCGGCTTGCCGGGAAAATGCCCCTGAAAGAAATATTCGTTGATGGTAACGTTCTTGATTCCCACAATCCGCTTCTTGGGTTCCATTTCTTCAATGGCGTCCACCAAAAGGAACGGGTAACGGTGCGGCAGGATCTTCTGGATCCCTATGCTATCGAGGAGCATCGTGTATTAGCCTCTGCCTGAAAGTTGATTGTGTAAAGATTGCGTATCGAACGCCGATTGATCGCCTATTCGTGGCCGATTGATAGAATGTCGAGCCGAGCCCGGCATTGCTGCGCCGGGCGGCCTTCAGCCGCACACGAATTTCGCGAGCGCACAATCGAACAATTCTATACGAAACGCAGGCAGGTGGGAATCGGCGATGGGCCATCCATTCGTCGGCTGGGCGTCTTCCGAGCAAGATGGGGACTTGTCTGCCGCGAGCATTTGCTTTCGCGTCGGAGCAGAGGCTTGGTGTGCTCGCTGCAGAGTTCTTCGTGATAGCGCTCGCATTTGACGGCCTATACGAGGCTCATCGCTCCTCACTTCAGGGCCCATCACGGAAGGCTCTGCAGAGAGATCGAAACGAGGTTGTGCACCCAGCGGGCGGGACGCTTGTCGTCGGAGACGATCAGCTGGAACGGGCCGGATTTCGCGAGCGGCTGGCCGTCGCGCCTGTCGGCCACCAGTACGTCGCCGCCGTGAAAACTGGGGTCGGCTTCTGCGATGGAGACCACCACGGAGTATCCATCCGACCCTGAAGCCACGATGTAGTTCGCCAGCGCCTTGCCGCGCAAATGCTCACCGAGCGGCGCATCCAGCTTCGCGAGCAGCACTGCGAGTGGCACGCCCGAGTAGGTCTCGTCGGCATTGGTGTGCGCGTTGTGCACGGTAATGCTCGCATGCGGCAGCGCGCGAAATTCCGCAGGCGAAAATACCACGGGAAGGTGGAGGCGATCGGCGGTGAGCACCAGCGAGTCCGCCGGATAGACGGGCGTGGGCGAGTTGACATCGCCAATACGCAGCACAACGGGGACGATTTGGGCCGTGCCGGCGCCACCGTCTGCCGCAGCGATTTCGATCTGCGGCGCGGCTGCTTTGAATCCTGGCGCGGAAACGAACACGGCGTAGGTCCCCGGCTTCAAGCTCAGCGACAGGTGGCCCTCGGCGTCGGTCTCCATCTTCGCCGGAGGTGGGGGGTCGGGAGCGGGCACCAAATTGATCTGCGCGTGCGCGATTGCAGCTCCCGTAGGATCGTGCACGGTGATCGTAACGGGGCGGCTCGTCGCCTGTTGCGCCAGAAGCGGCGAGTGAACCAGCGACGCGACTGCCAGCACGGCGATGTTGAAGATTTGCCACCGCATTGCCGAAGCATAACGCGAAAGAAGGCCAGTGTCAGCCTCACCGGGTGCCGCTTCGGGCCATCTCTCTGCTAGCATGGCGGCGGGTGAAACACGAATGGCTTCTGTGATGCATTCAGAAAGCAAACCGATGAAACGGCTCCTGCGCGAATTGCGCCGACGGCAAAGCGAGATGCTGCAGCTGCTAGGCGAATTCGTGCGCTGCGAATCGCCGAGCCACGTGAAGCGCGCGGTGGACGAGTGCGCGGCGATGGTGGCGCGGGAATGGCAGCGGCGCGGGGCGAAGGTGCGGATTTTGCGGCAGCGGGAGCGCGGCAATCATGTGCGCGCGGAAATTTGGGATGGCGCGGGGCGCGCGAGCGGACAAATCCTGGTGCTGGGGCACACGGACACGGTGTATCCGCTCGGCACCCTGGCGAAGATGCCGTTTCGTGTGGCGGCTGGGTGCGCCTGGGGGCCGGGCACATTCGACATGAAGGGCGGGCAGGTGCTGGCGCTTTTCGCAGTGGACGCTTTGCGCGCGCTGGGCATACAACCGAAGAAACGGTTTGTATTCCTGTGGACTTCCGACGAAGAAATCGGCAGCGAAAGCTCGCGGCGGGCGATCGAGCAGGAAGCGCGGCGCAGCGATGCGGTACTGGTGCTGGAGCCGGCATTCGGCCGCCAAGGGCGCCTGAAGACGCAGCGCAAAGGCGTGGGCGGCGCGGAAATACTTGTGACCGGCCGTTCGGCGCATGCGGGGATTGATCCGGAGAAGGGCGTGAACGCGGTGCACGAGCTGGCGCTGCAAATCGCGCGGCTGATGAAGATGAACGAGCCGCGCCGCGGGATCACCGTGCAGTCTACCGTGGTGAGCGGCGGCACGATCACCAACGTGGTCCCCGAACACGCCCGCGCCATGGTGGACATTCGCTACGCGCGCGCTGCAGATATCCCGCGCATTAATCGCCGCCTGCATGCGTTGCGCCCCATCTTGAAAGGCGCGCGCGTCGAAGTGCGCGGCGGAGCAGACCGTCCACCGCTTGAGCGCACCGCGGCAGTGCGCAAATTATTCGGCGTGGCGCAATCACTGGTACAGGAGATGGGATTGCCGCTCGGCGAAGCGTCGACAGGCGGAGGATCGGATGGAAGTTTTACCGCTGCGCTGGGCGTGCCGACTCTGGACGGCCTGGGCGCGGTAGGCGATGGAGCGCACAGTCCGCGCGAGCACGTGGTGATAAGGAAGTTGCCGGAACGCGCGGCTTTAATTGGGGGGTTGCTGGCGACATTGTAACCTGGCACAAAGCGACGAGAGACCCTTGGCCGCGCTTAGAGGGTGTGACTCAATTGGCAAAAGGCGATTTCTTCGTGTCTAAATTCATTGTTTTCAGCATAGCTTTTTGCGAAAAAACAAAAAAAGTCACAGCCTCTCAGAATGACGAACGAAAGAAAGTGCGCGGGCAAGATTGCCAATGCTAGGAAAATCGGGCCGGCGCCCGATCGGGGCTACCGCACATCCTGCTGGTGCAAATATGTCAGCGCCTGCTGCTGCAAATCGGCGTAATCGTCGTGCAAAGTAGCACGCAGCGCCGATTCCGTATCCGGGGCGCTGGCGATGTTGTCGAGGAGCCGCGTGATGTCGCCCATGCCGCTGGTCTGGATGATGGACTCGACGACAGCGAGCGACCAGGCGTAAGCGAACGAAGCGTCGCCGCCGCCCAACCCCATCCACGATCCTTCCAGGCTTGCGAGCGCTGGAAGTTCTCCCTGCGCGGAAGCATTCAGCAGCGCGCTCGCTGTGCCGGTGCTGCGCCTGCCTTCCATATATTGCGCCACACCCTCCTGCAACCAAGTAGGCGCGCGATTGTGGGTTTTCTGCCCGATGAAGCTGTGCGTCAGTTCGTGCTTCAGCACGCGCGCCAATTCCGGCGTGACAGCCGTAAGCCCCTGCACCGGAATGCGCATACGCCCGTCGTTCAAAGCGCCCACCCAACTCGGCGCGCGCGTGATGTCCGCGAAAGATTGTCCGGTATAAAGAATCACGCCGATGGAATCGGGCGGCGTGAAATCCAGCTGCGATTCCAGATCGCGAAAATCGTCTTCCAGGACGCGCATGATTCCGCGCGCCAGGTCCGGCGTCGCGCCGCCGTTATATTTCAGATTGAAATGCGCGGTCTCGCCTTCGCGGTAGCTTTCTTCCTCGGCCTTATCGCGCTCGGCCTTTTCCAGGGCGCGCTCCACGTCCGCATCCGGACGCAATTTTTCGGCGCGATGCCATTCCGCCACCGCCAAATCCATTTTGTTGGCGCCGTAGTAGGCCCACCCGGTGAGCTTTGCGACGTCCGGCGAATCCGGCGCGATCCGCCGCGCGCGTTCCAGCGGCTCCAGCGCCGCAGTGAACTGGCTCTGGTGCAGATAAAGCACTGCCAGATTCAGCAGCAGCGCTAGGTTATCAGGCGCGAAACTCAGCGCCTCGCGGTAATGGTCAATCGCGCTGGCAGTGTCGCCGTTGCTCTCCAGAAATTGCGCGGCGGCGTAATGCCCGGCGGCGACTTTTTCAATCGCCAGCGGCGTATGCGAACGCGCGTCGGTTTCCAGCTGCGAGATGAAGGCGAAGTCAATCGCGTTGTCATGGATCACCAGCCGCGCGATGTCGTCGTACCCGCGCACCGGATCCACGTGGGGCGCGGAAACAGGAGGTTCGCTTGCGGCCCCAGAACCCGAAGCGTAACCAAACCCATCGCGATCAATGCGCGCGACGATCGATTTCGGGATGGACATCGTGCCGGCAGGAGTTTCGTAGCGGACGTGGTCGCCATCTTCGGTGACGCTTGAAGCGACAATCCGCCGGCCGTTCTTGAGCACAATGGTATCGGCGGCCGCCGAAGACACGACCAGCAAGAGAAGAGATGCAATGGGCGCTACGCGACGCACAGTAAATTTTACCAAGCTGGCCGGACGCGACGGGCGCGCACCTTCCCGGCTGATGCCCTAAGTAATACAGCCTGTACCGTGGAACAGGTGACGCGGCCTGGCACACGGCAATTGGGGCTGGCGTGCGTCAAACATTGCACACACAGTGCACAAAGCCCAAAATAACGGAAAACAGCGGGATAACCCGGCTTATACTCGCAGCAATCATAGTTGCAGAGTGAATTACGTGCGCAGGTCCATGCGAGTCTCCCTGGTCGTTCTGCTGCTGCTCGGCGCTGATTCTATCGGCATCACACACCGCGCTCATGCAGCGCAAAATGCCGCGCCACAAGCCGCTTCCACCGAGCAGGCCATCGCGACCCCAGCGATTCCCACCGACCCGCGCGCTCTTTACGAAGCTCTTAACGCGCTGCGGCCCGACGGCGCGCGCGTCTACAGCTTGAAAGACCTGACATTCCGCCGCGACGTAGTGAGTTTCACGTTCACCGAAGGCAAGCTAGCGTTTCTGGAGCCTCTCGGCGGACGCGTCACCGGGGCCTTTTTTTCCGGCCGCGGCCATGTGATCGCCACGCCGCACGAACGCGGCGAGCGCCGTTCTCTGGCGCATTTCATCGGCGTGCCCATTCTGGATCAATCGTTTTCAGAGGCGTATATCCGTTTCACTGACGACACCGCCGCAGAGCTGCAGCGCCAACTTGCGGCAGACGGCGTGGAGCCCGCGAGCGATGCGAATTTCATCGCGCACTGGACCCCGCTGGCGGCAGGACTGGCGCCCACGCATTCGCTGCGCACCATGGTGGATTGGCTGGCCGCCGAACCGATTCCATATTTTTACATTTTGCTGCAAACCGATACCTCGGGAGCAGTAGAAGTCTCGGTGGATAATCGCCGCGAAGAGCAAGTGACGATCGGGCAGCCGCGCTTCACCGATGGCGTCCGTTCCTACGATGTGTGGGCTTCCTTCCGCACGGAAAATTCTCCGGCCACGCACGCGGAAATGTTCCTGCCGCTGGATTATCGCGTGGACTCAGCGATCGCCGAGGATCTGTCGTTGCAAGGCAAAACCACGCTGCACCTGCGCGCGGTGGGGTCCGGTGAACGGGTAGTTCCGGTGGAGCTCTCACGCCACCTGACGGTGGACGAAATTCAGGGCGACGACGGGCGACCTCTGCCCTATTTTCAAAATGAAGAACTCAGCCGCCGCGACGCCGCCCGCCGCGGCAACGATTACATTCTGGTGCTGCTGCCCGCGGGAAAACCGGCTGGCGCGGATTTTCATTTGCAGGTCGCCTATCACGGCAGCGTGATTACCGATGCGGGCAACGGCGCCTATTTCGTCGGCGAGCGCGGCGCCTGGTACGCCCACATCGGCGGCGAGCACTTCACGCCGTACGACCTCATTTTTCGCTGGCCGAAGCGCCTGATGCTGGTTGCGACCGGCACGGAATCTGAAACGCGCGACAACGGCGAAACAAAATCCGGCCGCTGGCGCTCGGAAAAGCCTTTTCCCACCGCGGGCTTTAATCTGAGCCAATACCAGATGGCCAGCACCGCCGGTCCACCGAAAATTCAGGTTTACGCAAATAAACAACTGGAAGAAGCGATCATGTCCCGCCTGCAACCCGGCGGTCCCAACTCCCTGCCGCCGCCTTCGATGCTCGATCATTTTAAGGATACCGACCACTTATCCGGAGCCGCGGACGGGTCTCCGGCGCCCAGCCCCACGCTGGCGCTAAGACAACTGGGAGCGAGCGTGCAGGACTCCATCCATTTTTTCGAAAACGTGAATGGCGCGTTTCCCTTCGACCATCTGAGCGTGGCGCAGATTCCCGGTTCCTTCGGACAAGGCTGGCCGGGCCTGGTGTATCTGTCGACGCTGGCGTTTCTGCCGCCGGAAACGCAGGAACGCGCGGGCCTGAACGAATGGGCGCAAAGCGAAGCGCGCGACCTGATGCCCTATCACGAGGTGGCGCACCAGTGGTGGGGTAACGTCACCGGCGCGGCCAGCTATCGCGATGTGTGGATTGAAGAAGCGATGGCGAATTATCTGGCGCTTTGGTATGCGGACAGCAAGAAAGCCGGCCAGCGCCGGCTGACGGATTGGCTGGAACGCTATCGCGCGGAGCTGACCGAGAAAATTCCCGGCAGCGAGCATTCCATCGAAGATGTGGGCCCGCTGGTATTGGGTCCGCGCCTCGGTTCGCTGAAAGTTCCGGGCGCTTACAACACGCTGATCTACGGCAAAGGCACGTGGGTGATGCATATGCTGCGTGAAATGCTGCGCGACCCGAACGCGAAAGATCCCGACGCGCGCTTCCGCGAATTGCTGCGCGCGATTCTTGCCGAGCACCAGTTTCGACCGCTCTCCACGGCCGAATTCCAGCACGCGGTCGAGCAGCACATGACTGCAGCGATGGATCTGGAAGGCACGCATCGCATGGATTGGTTTTTCGACCAGTGGGTGCGCGGCACGGATTTGCCGCGCTACACGGTGAAATTCGAGGTGAAGCCGCACGGCAACGAATTCGCCGTGTCTGGCAAGCTCGAGCAAGCCGGAACCGAAGAAGCATTCACCGCCGCCGTGCCGCTGTACGCGCTGCGCATCGGCGGAAAACCCGAACGCCTGGGCGTAGTGGTGACCACCGGTGCGGAAACGCGCTTTCATTTTGAATCGCGCATTCGCCCCACGCGCATTGTGATCGACCCCAATCTCACTTTGCTGTGCAACAAGGGATAAATTCGACGGCACGACAGTCCTGCGCACGCGACAAATAAAACTGCGCTGAAAAAAATTTTCTTTCAACTTGCGTCAACGCGTCTCCGGTTTTATCCTATCGGGTCTTAAGCGTGTTCCGGGGCGAACGTGCTTTCTTATCGCTCTGCGTCTGTCCCGACTTTTTTGCAACTCATAGCAGCCGTCAACCGTAAGTCGCTGGCGTTCTGGGGTCGAGCAACCGGCGATTTCGTAATTCTTATGCCCCTTCTTTAAGCTCGCGAGCATCTATAACTGTGTTCTGAGGCGACCGCGTGGACCCGGAAGGCTCTCAAAGTCCCATCGAATCGACGTCGGCTCATCCGATTATTGAGCCGGGATATACGCTGGGCACTGTCACCGACAAGATCAGTTCGATCGTGCTCGGACGCGGCACGTCCAAGGGCTGGATTTTCGGTTTTGCGATTGCCTTCTCGTTGTTGATGCTGCTGAATTTCACCGTTGGCTATTTGCTCGTCAAAGGTGTGGGCATCTGGGGCATTAATATCCCCATCGGCTGGGGCTTCGCCATTGTCAATTTTGTGTGGTGGATCGGCATCGGCCACGCCGGCACGCTGATCTCGGCGATTTTGCTGCTGTTGCGGCAGCAGTGGCGCACTTCGATCAACCGTTTCGCCGAAGCCATGACGCTCTTCGCGGTAGCTTGCGCCGGAATGTTCCCGCTGCTGCACATGGGCCGCCCGTGGCTTTTCTATTGGCTCACGCCGTATCCCAATCCGATGTGGCTGTGGCCGCAGTTCCGCAGCCCGCTGGTGTGGGACGTCTTCGCGGTTTCCACCTACGCCACCGTATCGCTGCTCTTCTGGTTCGTGGGATTGGTTCCGGACCTGGCCACGCTGCGCGACCGCGCCAGAAACCGCCCCGCGAAAATTATCTACGGCATGCTGGCGATGGGTTGGCGCGGCTCCGCCGTGCACTGGTCCCGCTACGAGACTGCATCCATCCTGCTGGCGGGACTCGCAACACCCCTGGTGGTTTCCGTGCACACGGTAGTGAGCTTCGATTTCTCCGTGGCGCAAGTAGCCGGCTGGCACACCACGATTTTCCCTCCCTATTTCGTCGCGGGCGCGATTTATTCCGGGTTCGCGATGGTGATGACTCTGGCGATTCCCATCCGCAAGTTTTACAACCTGGAAGATTTCATCACCATGCGCCACCTGGGCAATATGGCTAAGGTAATGCTCGCCACCGGGTTGATCGTCGCCTACGGCTACATGATGGAAACTTTCATGGCGTTCTATAGCGGCAATCCCTTCGACCGTTTCCTGATCATCAACCGCATGACCGGGCCGTATGCGTTTTTCTACTGGATGCTGATCGCCTGCAACATCCTGATCCCGCAAATCATGTGGCTGCGCAGCGTGCGCAACAACGTGGCGATTCTGTTCGTGATTTCGCTGATCGTAAACGTCGGCATGTGGCTGGAGCGCTTCGTCATCGTGGTCATCAGCCTGCACCGCGACTTTCTGCCCTCTTCCTGGGGCATGTACTATCCGACCCGATGGGATTGGGCCACCTACGTCGGCACCATCGGACTATTTTTGACGTTGCTGTTCCTGTTCATTCGTTTCCTGCCCGTGATTTCGATTTACGAAATGCGCTCGCTGGTAGAAGAAACGGACGAGGAGAATCCCAAGAAATAAACGCGGTTTCGGGAACCGATGCAAATTTTTCATCACAGCACGAACACCATCTCTCGGGTGAGCATCTATGGCGCCGTCTTCATACTGGCGTTGCTGGGTGGCGTGCTCTATGCGATCGAGCTTTCGCCCATCTACACGCGCGTGAACGAAGCCCGGGAGCAACCTGTCCCCTTCAGCCACAAGCACCATGCCGGTGAGCTGGGCATTGATTGCCGCTATTGCCACACGTCGGTCGAAAAATCCTCGTTCGCCGGCCTGCCGCCCACCCAAACCTGCATGACCTGCCATTCGCAGATCTGGACGAACGCGCCGATGCTCGAGCCGGTCCGAGCCAGCTATCGCGACGACAAATCCATCGCTTGGACGCGCGTGAATGCGCTGCCCGATTTCGTCTATTTCGATCACAGCATCCACGTCAGCAAAGGAATTGGCTGCACTACGTGCCACGGACAGGTGGCCGAGATGCCGCTCACGTGGAAGGCCAACACGCTATACATGGAGTGGTGCCTGGATTGCCATCGCGCACCGGAAAAATATGTGCGCGAAAAATCCAAAGTGTTCGATCCGGGCTACGTGACGCCGTCGAATCAGCTGGAACTCGGCGCAAAGCTGGTGAAAGAGTACAAAATTCATAGTCTGACAAACTGTTCGACGTGTCACCGCTGAAGGCGAATAAAGAAAACGATGAGCTCCGACCTCAATCCGAAAGTCCCGCAGGCGATGGACCTGGCAGCGCTGCGCGCGAAGCTGGCGCAGGAAAATGGCAAACGCTTCTGGCAGAGCCTGGAAGAATTGTCAGAAACGAAAGAGTACCGCGAATTCCTGGAGAATGAATTTCCGCACGATCCTGCAAAAGATGAGCCGGGCATGAACCGGCGCGACGTGCTGAAGCTTGCCGCCGCCTCCGCCGCCCTCGCCGGGCTGAGCGCCTGCACCAAACTGCCCACGCAGCGAATTGTGCCGTACGTGAAGGCGCCCGAGGAAATTGTGGCGGGCAAGCCGCTCTTTTATGCCACGTCCATGCCGCTCGCGGGCGTTGCAGCCGGACTGCTGGTGGAAAGCCACATGGGGCGGCCGACCAAAATCGAAGGCAATCCCGAACATCCCGGCAGCCTGGGCGGCACGGACGTGTTCGCGCAAGCCGCGACGCTGGGGATGTACGATCCCGACCGCTCGCAAACCGTTGTGCTTGAAGGACGCATCAGCAGCTGGGCCGCATTCCTGACGGCGATGGGCAATGAGAAAGCTGCCATGTCCGCCGATGGCAGCGGCCTGCGGATTTTGACGGACACGGTGACGTCGCCAACTTTGGCGGCGCAGACCAGCGCAATCCTGAAAAATTTGCCGGCGGCGAAATGGCATCAATACGAACCCTGCGGCCGCGACAATTCGCGCGAGGGCGCGCGCCTGGCGTTCGGTAAGCCCGTGAACACCGTGTATCGCATGGACCAGGCCGACGTGATCGTCTCGCTCGATGCCGATTTCGTTTCCTGCGGGCCCGGCCACGTGCGCTACGCCCGCGAATTTGCTTCGCGGCGCGTAATCGAAGGCAAGAACGCGAATCTGAACCGCCTCTACGTGATCGAGAGCATGCCGAGCAGCACCGGAGCAGTGGCCGACCATCGCAAACCGCTGCGCGCTGGCGATATCGAAGCGTTCACGCGCGAACTGGCAGCTGCGGCGGGCGTAGCCGGCGCAAACAGCGCGGCGGCCAGCAGCAAGGTTCCCAGCGAATGGACACGCGCCGTAGCGAAGGATTTGGCGGCCCATCGCGGCGCATCGCTGGTTATCGCCGGCGAGGAACAGCCACCCGCCGTGCACGCGCTCGCGCACGCTATGAACGCCGCGCTCGGTAATGTCGGCAAGACCGTTTACTACACCGATCCGCTTGAAGCGAATCCGGTGAACGAAATGGAATCACTGCGCGAGCTGGTGACGGACATCAACGCCGGAAAGGTGGACCTGCTCTTCATGCTCGGCGGCAATAACCCGGTGTACGACGCCCCCGTGGATTTCGATTTCGGTCCCGCGCTGCTGAAAGTTAAAACGCGTGTGCATTCCGGTTTGTATTACGACGAAACCGCGGAGCTGTGCCACTGGCACGTCCCCGCCGCGCATTTCCTGGAATCATGGGGCGATTCGCGCGCCTTCGACGGCACCGTCGGCGTGATTCAGCCGCTCATCCAGCCGCTCTACGATGGTCACACCGCCCATGAAGTCGTAGGAGTCCTCGCCGGAGACGCGGGAAAATCCGGCCACGACATCGTGCAGGATTATTGGAAAAGCGTGCGCCCGGAAAGAGACAAAGCCTTCGCAGCATTCTGGGAACGCTCGCTGCACGACGGCGTGATGGCCGGAACCGCGCTGCCCGCAATTTCCGTGGCGCTGCGCGGAGACATCGCCCAGCAAGTGCAAAACACTCCCGGCGAACAATTGCAAATCGCCTTCCGCCCCGATCCCACGATTTTCGACGGCCGCTTCGCCAACAACGGTTGGCTGCAGGAGTTGCCCAAGCCGAACACGAAATTAACCTGGGACAACGCCGCGATGCTCAGTCCCGCCACCGCGCAACACCTGGGTTTCGTAGACGGCGATTACGTGAAGCTGCAGCTCGCTGGACACGAAACGAAAGCAGGCGTGGTTATCGTTCCGGGCCACGCGGACAACGGCGTCACTCTGCACCTTGGCTACGGACGCCGCCGCGCCGGCAGCGTCGGCACCGGGCCCGGCTTCAACGCCAATTTCATCCGCACTTCCAACGCGCCATCGATCGCCACCGGATTGAAAATCGAAAAGACCGGCGACAGATATTATTTCGCGGTCACGCAGCACCAGTACGTGATCGATCAGGACGGCCATCAAGTCGAAAAAGAAGGCGTCGAAGCCGCGCGCCGCGACCTGATCCGCATCGCCACGCTCGAAGAATTCCAGAAAGACCCGAATTTCGCGAAAGACCAGCGCGAAGAATCCAGCAAAGGCCTCACGCTCTATCCCGGATTCAAATCCGAAGGCTACGCCTGGGGCCTCGCCGTTGACCTGAACAAGTGCGTCGGCTGCAACGCGTGCGTCGTAGCCTGCCAGGCCGAAAATAATATTCCGGTTGTCGGCAAGGAACAGGTGATGAAGGGCCGCGCGATGCACTGGATCCGCGTGGACACTTACTTCCGCGGCGGTATCGACAATCCCGAGACGTATTACGAGCCGGTGCTCTGTATGCACTGCGAAAACGCGCCCTGCGAAGTCGTCTGCCCCGTTGGCGCTACCGTGCACAGCCCCGAAGGCCTGAACGAAATGGTTTACAACCGCTGCGTCGGGACGCGCTACTGCTCGAACAACTGCCCCTACAAAGTGCGGCGTTTCAATTTCCTGCTCTATTCGGATTACACCACGCCCAGCTTGTATGGCGTGCGCAACCCGAACGTGACTGTGCGCAGCCGAGGCGTGATGGAAAAATGCACGTACTGCGTGCAGCGCATCAATGCCGCGAAAATCACCTCCGAAGTGGAGAATCGCGAGGTGCGCGACGGCGAAATCGTCACCGCCTGCCAGGGCGCGTGCCCCGCCGAGGCGATCCTCTTCGGCAATATCAACGACCCGAACAGCCGCGTCGCAAAATGGAAAGCGCAATCGCGCAATTACCATTTGCTGGATGATTTGAATACGCGCCCGCGCACCACGTATCTGGCGCGGGTGCTGAACCCCAATCCGGAGATTCAGGGATAGCTTTATGAAGCGCAAACCACTTTACGGATTGCTGGCAGAGTTCGAGACGCCCGAAGAACTGCTGCAAGCCGCGCAGCGCACGCACGACGCCGGCTACAAAAAAATTGACGCGTTCTCGCCGCTGCCGATCGAAGGCCTGGCCGAAGCTGTCGGTTTTCAGGGCACGATTCTGCCGGTGATTGTCTTCATCGGCGGTTTGCTGGGCGGGCTCACCGGCTTTTTCATGCAGTATTACGCGAATGTGATCAGCTATCCGCTCAATGTCGGCGGCAAGCCTTACAACAGCTGGCCCTCGTTCATTCCGATTACGTTTGAGCTGACGGTGCTGGGTGCCGCTCTTTGCGCGGTCTTCGGGATGCTGGCGATGAACGGGCTGCCCACGCCATACCATCCGGTTTTCAACGTCGCGCGATTCGCGCTGGCCTCGAATGACCGCTTTTTCCTGGTGGTGAAAGTGCGCGACAAGAGTTTCGAGCTGTCGAAAACGAAAAAATTCCTGGAAGGGCTGAACCCGCACGGAGTCTTTGAAATTGAGGTCTAATTTTCAATCCGGAATAGCGAGCCGAACGACAACGCGCACGACACGCCTCGCGCCAGTGCTCGGCCTCGCCGCTTTCGCGCTGCTATTCGCAGGCTGCCGCATGGATATGCACCAGCAGCCCAAGTACTTGCCCTACGAGCCCACCACTTTCTTCGATGACGGCCGCAGCGAGCGTCCCGTCGTCCCCGGCACCGTAGCGCGCGGGCATCTGCACTTGGACGAATTGCTCTACACCGGGAAAGAAAATGGAGTGCTCGCGAACAAGTTTCCCTTCCCCATCACGCGCGAAGACCTGGAACGCGGCCGCCAGCGTTACAACATCTATTGCACGCCCTGCCACGATTACACGGGCAGTGGCCGGGGTGTCGTGGTGCTGCGCGGATTTCCGCCGCCGCCTTCGTTTCACATTGACCGCCTGCGCCAGTCGCCCGCCGGATATTTCTTCGACGTGATGACCAGCGGCAACGGTTCCATGTACAGCTACGCTTCGCGCATCGAGCCGGAAGATCGCTGGCGCATCGCCGCGTACATTCGCGTGCTGCAACGCAGCGAAAATGCCACCGAGCAAGACGTGCCGCCAGCGCAGCGCACGCAATTGAATCAGCAGAATTCGGGGCAACCGCAATGAGCTTCAGCAGCCAAATCTTGCACGCTTACCTGCTCGCTTACGTTTACTGGCTGATGATTCCCCTCGGCTGCATGGCGATTTTGATGATGCATCACCTCACCGGCGGCTGGTGGGGCTACCCGATCCGCCGTTTGCTCGAAGCCGGCACGCGCACGTTCGGCGTGATGGCGCTGCTATTTATCCCGATTTTGCTGGGCATGAAGCATATTTATCCCTGGGTGAATCCGCCGCAAGAAATGCTCAGCGATGCGAATTATCATTTCAAGCTGGCATACTTGAGCACGAATTTTTTCATCATGCGCGTCATCATTTATTTCGCGATTTTAATGGGCTTGGCTCATTTCCTGAACAAATGGTCGCGCGAGCAGGACCAGACCGGCGACCCGCGCCTCGCAAAATATCTGGAGGGCATCAGCGGCCCCGGGCTGATCCTGTGGGGCATGGCCGTATCGTTTGCGATGATTGATTGGGTGATGTCGCTCGAGCCGGCATGGTTCTCGACGATCTACGGAATGATTTTCATGATCGTCGCAGCGCTCACCGCGATGTCCTTCGTGATTTTCGTCCTGCGCCGCCTCACCGACGACGAGCGCGGCCGGGAGGTCCGCGAAAAGGTAACGCCCGGCCAATTGAACGACCTCGGCAACCTGATGCTCGCCTTCACCATGCTTTGGGCATACCTTTCGTTCTCGCAGTTCCTGATCATCTGGGCGGGAAACATCAAAGACGAAATCCCCTGGTACATGACGCGCGCCTTCGGCGGCTGGGGAAAACTCGCGGTCGTCCTGATCGTGCTGCATTTCGCCCTGCCTTTTCTGCTGCTGCTGCAACGCAACGTGAAGCGCCGCGTGCATCGTCTTTCCGCCGTGGCCGCCATGATGATCGTCCTCAGCATGGTCGACGTGTACTGGCTGATGGTGCCGGCCTACGAAAAAGACGGCCCGCAGATGGGCGCGCTGGTCTGGGACATTTTCTGGCTCGTCGTAATCGGCTTCATCTGGATCGCCGGCTATTTCTGGCAGCTCGGAAAAATGCCGCTGCTGCCGCAGCACGACCCGCGATTCGAAGGAGAGCTCCAGCATGAACATGGAGACTAAACACGGGCCGGGTCAGCCTGCTCCGGGCGGCGCGAAGGAAGGGTACGAGCACAGCGATGCCGAACCGCGCAGCCTGCTGCACTGGGGCGCGTGGCTGATCGCCGTCCTGGTGGTGGTGTTTTTCTCGATGGCGTGGCTGTTCGGCTTCTACGGCAAGGTGCAAAGCCTCGGCAAACCCGCGTCACCGTTTGAGAATGCGCGCGTGCTGCCGCCTGCGCCGCGCCTGCAAGTAGAACCGCGCGCCGAGTTGCACGCTTATTGCGAGCAGCAGGACAAACTGCTGAATACGTACGGCTGGGCGGACGAGCACAATGGCGTGGTGCGTATCCCCGTGGATCGCGCCATGGACTTGACGCTGCAGCAGGGCTTGCCGTCGCGCGCTGCCGCAGATATTCCCGCGGGCGTCAGCAACCCGCCGCGCTTTACTTCGGATATTTCGCAGCAGGACCAGACGGGCCCGTGCGGCTTCGTGCTGGAACGCGATAAAGACCTGGAAATGAGCCAAGAGGTGAGGCACTAGAGTGGTTGCGTGCGGTAAATTCGGCTTGCGTCACGCGTTGCTGGCATCGCTTGCAGCGGCGGCAGCAGTTCTGTCGCTTCCGCCCAGCGCCGCCGCGCAATTGGCGTCAGACCCGATGCAGAGTGCGGGCGTGCGCCCGGAACTGTTGAAACAAGTCAGCATCGATCAAAAACTGAACCAATCGATCCCGCTGAACTTGACGTTCCGTGACGAGAACGGAGCACCAGTCCAGCTGGCGCAATTTTTCGGGAAGAAGCCTGTCGTTCTCACTTTGGTCTATTACAACTGCCCGAACCTCTGCACACAGGTGCTGAACGGCGTCGAATCCGGCCTGAAAGAATTGCCCATGGACATCGGCAAGCAATTTGACGTCGTGACCGTCAGCATTGACCCGACCGAATCGCACGTCCTGGCCAAGGTAAAACAGGAAATGTACGTCGGCATGTACGGCCGCCCCGGCGCGGCGCTTGGCTGGCATTTCCTCACCGGTGATGAGCTGCAAATCAAGCAACTGGCAGACGCGGTGGGTTTTCATTACGCCTACGATCCCGATACCAAGCAGTTCGCGCACTACAGCGCCATCATGCTGCTTACGCCCGAAGGAAAAATTTCGCGCTACTTCTATGGCATTCAGTACCCTTCGCGCGATTTACGGCTGGGACTTGTGGAAGCGTCGGAAGGAAAAATCGGGACGCCTGCGGATCAGATCCTGCTCTTCTGCTATCACTACGATCCCGCCACGGGAAAATATGGCCTGCTGATTTCGCACGTGATTCAGATTGGCGGAGCGTTGACCGTGTTGATTCTAGGCGTTGCGATATTGATTCTGTTCCGCGGCGAGCATTACGCGCTGCCGCAAAGGAAAATTTAAGGCAGCAGGCGGGCGCCCGACGGGCATTCATTCGTCGGCCACACGCTTAGCGAAGCAGCAGAGGTTCACTGAGAAACTGATGATCACGGGTCTGATGCAAACGGTCTTCAACGATAGGGCCGCGGCAATCGCCGCAGTCGCGATTCCGATCCATCCCACCTCCGCGTCCTCCATCGCGGATAGCGTGGATCATCTCTACTATTTCTTGACGGCCATCACCCTGTTCTTCACCTTCGCCATCTTCACTACCATTTTCTTCTTCATGGTGAAATTCCGCCGCCGCTCGCCCGATGAACGCCCTGCGGACACCAAAACGCATCTGGCGCTCGAACTTAGCTGGACCATCATCCCCACCCTGATCACCGTGGTGATTTTCGTGTGGGCTTCCAGCCTCTATTTCGAAAATTCGCGTCCGCCCGAGGCCGCCACTGAAATTTTCGTCGTCGGAAAACAATGGATGTGGCACATCCAGCATCCCGAAGGCGTCCGCGAAATCAACGAATTGCACGTCCCGGTAAACGCGCCGATCAAGATCACCATGACCTCCGACGACGTGATCCACGATTTCTACATTCCCGCGTTCCGCGTGAAGAAGGACGCCGTTCCCGGCCGCTACACCTCGCTCTGGTTCCAGGCTACCAAAATCGGTACCTACCATATTTTCTGCGCGCAATATTGCGGCGCAGACCACGCCGAAATGATCGGCTGGGTCTACGTAATGTCTCCCAGCGACTACGCCGCGTGGCTTTCCGGCGGCGCACGCAACGAATCCATGGCGCAGACCGGCGAGCGCCTCTTCACCCAACTCGGCTGCGTCACTTGCCACGTGGCGGACAATACCGGCCGCGGGCCTTCCCTGGTCGGCCTCTACGGCCACCAGGAAAAACTGCGCAATGGCGACTCGAAACTCGTAGATGAAACTCTGATTCGCCAAGCGATCGTAAATCCCAATTCCATCATCCTGCCCAATTTTCCGCCGATCATGCCCTCCTTCCAGGGCCAGATCAACGAGGAGCAGGTGCTGCAACTGATCGCCTATGTGAAGTCGCTCGGAGCGGAAGAAAGGAAGACGAACGGGAAATGAGCACTACAGTCATTCCAGAAATGCCCGGGCAAGAGATTCCGGCCGAATCGCGCGTCAATTATTTGAACGCGAGCTACGGCGTGAAATCCTGGCTGCTCACCACAGACCACAAACGCATCGCGCTCCTGTATCTAGGCTCGATTACGCTGATGTTCTTCGTGGGCGGCTTTTTTGCCGTGCTCATGCGCCTGCACCTGATCGAACCGCAGGGCGCGCTGGTGGCGCCGGAGACTTACAACAAGCTGTTCACCATGCACGGCGTGATCATGGTTTTCTTCTTTCTGGTACCTTCGATTCCCGCGACCCTTGGAAATTTCCTGGTGCCCATGATGATCGGCGCGCGCGATCTGGCATTCCCGCGCCTGAATCTTCTGAGCTGGTACATCTACATCATCGGTGCGGCCTTCACGCTGTATGCAGTAATTTCCGGCGGCGTGGATACCGGCTGGACGTTCTATACGCCCTACAGCAGTACGTTTTCGCACACCAGCGTGATCCCCACGGCGCTCGGCGTATTCATCACCGGCTTTTCCTCGATTCTCACCGGCCTGAATTTCGTCGTAACCATTCACAAAATGCGCGCGCCCGGCCTCACCTGGTTCCGTCTGCCCCTTTTCATCTGGGCGATGTACGCCACCAGCATTATTTTCATCCTCGGCACGCCCGTAATCGCCATCACCATTTTCCTGCTGGGCCTCGAACGCCTGCTGCACATCGGCATCTTCGATCCAGCCATCGGCGGCGATCCCATCTTGTTCCAGCACATGTTCTGGTTCTATTCGCATCCCGCCGTGTACATCATGATTCTGCCGGGCATGGGGGTGATGAGCGAGCTGATCACCTGCTTCTCGCGCAAACGCGTTTTCGGCTATACCTTCGTGGCATTTTCCAGCCTGGCGATCGCGATCATCAGCTTCCTCGTGTGGGGCCACCACATGTTCGTCACCGGCCAATCCATTTACGCCGGCCTGATTTTCTCAGTGCTGAGCTTCCTAGTCGCGATTCCTTCTGCGGTGAAAGTTTTCAACTGGACCGCCACGCTGTATAAAGGTTCGATTTCCTACGACGCGCCGATGCTCTACGCCCTCGGCTTCATCGGCCTGTTCACGATGGGCGGCCTTACTGGATTGTTCCTGGCGTCGCTTGCGACAGACGTGCACTTGAACGGCACCTATTTCATCGTCGCGCATTTTCACTACATTATGGTGGGCGGCGCGGTAATGGCCTACCTCGGCGGCATCCATTTCTGGTGGCCGAAAATTACCGGACGCATGTATCCGGACGGCTGGGCGCGTTTTGCCGCGCTGATCATTTTCGTGGGATTCAATCTGACGTTCTTTCCACAGTTCGTGCTGGGCTACCTCGGCATGCCGCGTCGCTACGCCGTCTATCCCACCGAATTCCAGGTGCTTAACGTTATGTCTTCCGCCGGCGCCTCGATCCTGGGCATCGGCTACCTGATCCCGCTGATTTACTTGCTCTGGTCCATTCGCTACGGGCCGATCGCTGGACCAAATCCCTGGGGCGCGAAGGGTCTGGAGTGGGAAACGCCCTCGCCGCCGCCCACGGAAAATTTCGAGCAGATTCCCGTCGTGACCGAAGACGCTTACGACTACGCGAATGTGGGAGGCTTCCGTGGCTGACAGCGCCGTGCACGCCCCGCATCCGCCGGGGTTCAAACATCAATTTGAGGATATGGACCAGCAGCGCGAAGCCGACAGCCTTGGCATGTGGGTTTTCCTGGTCACAGAAATCATGTTCTTCGGCGGCCTTTTCGCCACTTACATTATTTATCGCGCGCTGTATTTGCCCGCATTCGAAACCGGCAGCCGCCTGCTCAACGTGAAATTCGGCGCCGTCAATACCGCGGTGCTAATCGGCAGCAGCTTGACCATGGCTCTGGCTATCCACGCCGCGCAAGCCGGCAAGAAAAAATCCGAACAGGTGATGTATCTGGTTCTCACCATGATCCTGGGCGCGATTTTCCTGTTCTTAAAATTTGCCTTCGAATGGCGCGCGGATTACCACGAACATCTGGTCCCCGGATTCCACTTCATCATCCGGCAGGATTGGGGCGCGGCAGGCCCGCATGTGCCAATGTTCTTCTGCTTTTATTTTTTCATGACCGGCTTGCACGCGCTGCACATGATTATTGGCTTCGGCATTCTCACCACGCTCACCGTGATGGCGCACCGCGGCCGTTTCAATTCCGAATACTACGCGCCGCTGGAAGTCAGCGGCCTGTACTGGCACTTCGTGGATATCGTCTGGATCTTCCTGTTTCCGCTGCTGTATCTGATCGGCGGGCGATTCGCGATGCCGGGGGTGCACTAATGTCCGCGCACGTGGTACCGGTGAAAACTTATCTCGGAATATTTGTCGCGCTGCTGGTTCTGACCGCGCTCACCACGGGGGCTGCCTTCATCGACTTCGGCGATGTGCACACCGGAATCCGCTTGGTGGATGTGATTCCACTGAATACCGTGGTGGCTCTGGCTATCGCTGTGGTTAAAATGCTGCTGGTGATTTTGTTTTTTATGCACGTGAAGTACAGCAGCGGCCTAACCAAAGTTGTAGTGACGGCAGGATTTCTCTTCCTGGCAATCCTGGTGTCCTTCACTCTAGCCGACGAACTCAGCCGCAGCTGGTCGCCCGAAGCCGGCAGCTGGAATACCGCGATTCCTACGATCCTTCCATTGTTAGGCGGCCTTTTCTAACTTCTAACGCGGCGCCGCGCGGAAAGCCACCACAGCGTTCAACCCACCGAACGCAAAAGAATTCGACAGCGCCGCTTCCACGCGCAGCGCCCGCGGCTGATTCGGAATGTAATCCAAATCGCACTCCGGATCGGGCTCGTTGAAATTTGCCGTGGGCGGCAAAATTCCGTGGTACAGCGCCAGAATCGTGGCAATCGCTTCCAGCGCCCCGGCGGCACCCAAGGCGTGCCCGTGCATGGATTTCGTAGAACTGACGCCGATCTTGTCTGCATGCGCGCCAAAAACTTCGCGGATCGCCCTGCTTTCCACTGGATCATTGCCCGGCGTCCCCGTGCCGTGCGCGTTGATGTAACCAATCGCTTCCGGCTCGAGCCCCGCTTCCCGCAAAGCGCCGCGCATCGCCCGCGCCGGACCATGCACCGCAGGCTGCGTCAAATGATGCGCGTCCGCCGTCATGCCAAATCCGCAAATCTCGGCGAAAATTTTCGCGCCGCGCGCCTTGGCCGCATCCATCGGCTCCAGCACCATCATCGCGCCGCCCTCGCCCAGAATCATTCCGCGGCGATCCTTGCTGAAAGGCCGGCAAGTATCCGGAGCAATCACGCGCATCGCTTCCCAAGCCTTCAACATGCCGATGCTGAACATCGCTTCGCTGCCGCCGGTCATGGCCACGTCGGCCTCGCCATCGCGCACCAGCCGAAACGCCTGGCCGATCGCGTGATTCGCCGAAGAGCAGGCGGTCGAAACCGTGTACGTCGGTCCGCTCATGCCCATGTCCATTGCGATGTGGCTCGCGCCTGCGTTGGACATCGTTTTCGGAATCGTCAGCGGATGAACGCGCCCGCGGCCCTCCACCCAAAGATCCTGGAAACCAGCCTCGATGGCGGCCTGGCCACCCACCGCCGAACCGCACACAATCGCCGAGCGTTCACGCAATTCCGGCGTCAACTGCAAGCCCGAATTGCGCAAAGCTTCGCGCGCGGCTACGACGGAAAATTGCGCGAAGCGGTCAATGTAGGCGTCTTTCCCGCCCGGGAAATGCGCCACGGGATCGTAGCCCGTCACTTCCGCGCCGTTCTTGAAACGCAGCGTCGAGCAGTCCGCGCCTTGAATGGGACCGATGGCGGCGCGGCCCTCGCTGAGGGATTTCCAGTTTTCTTCCAGGTTCAAACCCAGCGGAGAAATAATTCCCAATCCGGTGATGGCGACGCGGCGTGGGGCCATTCGTCAGTCCGCCGGTGTGGCCGAGCCCAGCGAAGCATCGGGCGGCGCGGCGGCAATAATCTTCTTGATGCCTTCCACGACGTCGTTCACCGTGCGCAGCGAGCGCACGTCGTCGTCGGGAATGGAGATCTTGAACGCGTTTTCCAGTTCGAAGAGCAGCGTGAAAACATCCAGCGAATCAATTCCCAGATCCTGCAAATTTGTATCGAGCTTAATCGTGTCCGCCGGGATCCGTTTCACCGAAGCCAGCGTCGAGATCACTTTTTCTGCGACTACGTCAGACATCAAGCATATCCTCCATCCATTCGATGCATCTCGTGTGGTAATTGGCGCGGCGCACCGGAGTGATGCCGCAACTGCAGAGAAACCGGCCCGTTTTCCGCCCCATAAAACGTAATCCAAGCCCACGGGGAAATCAAATTCTAGCAGGACTGCGCGCCCTGCGGGCCGACTGTTTTTCAGCCGCCCAACTTCAGTGCATTTTCATCGTCGGCGCTGCGGGCGCAGCCGGAGCCGCAGCAGCCGCGACACCCGCCGGCAGTTCGAATTCCTTCAACGCAGCAGGCGGAAGTTTTTCGACGTTGCTCAGGAAAGTCACTAGCTGCCAGGCCTGCGCTTCGCTCAGCGTCTTGTTCCACGCCGGCATTCCAGACCAGCGAATCCCATGCTGAATAATGTAAAAATTCTGATTCTCCGGCATGTCCGGCGCCTCTTTGAAAAATGCCGGCACGGGCGGATTGAACGAGCGCCCGAACTGGCTATCCGGATTCGCGGGCACTCCGTGGCAACCCGCGCAATGATTCACATAAAGTTTCGCGCCCGCCACTAAAGTTGCCTCGTCGGCCGGAAGGGGATTCTTCTGCTCCGGAGCGTTGCGCTCGGTCGAAGCATCGACAGCGGACATCGCCAGATGGTCCTCAAACGCCGACGGTTCGTTGTCAGCTTTGAAATCCACGTAACCTTTTTTCAGCAGAAAATATCCACCAACTGCCAGTGCGATCAGCGTCAGTATGATTCCCAATAAAAAGCCTTTCATCGCGCGTCTGCCTCCTCGTTATTTCGACGTTCCCAGTATGCTTCCGGTTATTTCGCTTCCGCCAGACGATTATACTTCTTCAAGACCTCGCGCAACCGATCGTGCGGCAGAGCTTCCACGGTGTGGCCGTCGGCGCCCGTCATTGTCTTCGCCGCCACCAGCGCGTTCACCACGGCTTCTTCGGTGGCCTGCACGGTCGCCTCAAAAAGTGCGTCCATGCGGTCGTTCGGCAACATCTGCAGCGCCACGGCTGTTTTCTGCTCCAGGCCCGCGCCCGCATTCGCCGTGGAAAATGCGATAAAGATATCGCCTGAGCCGTCGCCGGAAATGCTGCCCAGCCGTCCCAGCCCGAGCGTCACGCGCTTGGCGAGGCGCTTGATCTGGCCGGGCAACAGCGGCGCGTCCGTCGCCACCACCACGATGATCGACCCCGTATCATCCTCCCACACCCGCTTGCCGGTGATTTCATATCCCAGCGGAGCGCCCGCGATACGCAGCAAATGGCGCGTCCCGAAATTGCATTGCACCAGCACACCGACTGTGTACGCGCCTAGTTTTTCCGGCAACTGGCGCGATGCGGTTCCCGTGCCGCCCTTAAATTCAAAACAAATCATCCCCGTGCCGCCGCCCACGTTGCCTTCGGCGATTGCTCCGCTGTGCGCATCGCGCATCGCAGCCTCTGCGTCTTCGGCCTTCACGTGAAATCCGTTGATGTCGTTCAGATAGCCGTCCCACGTCTCGGCGACCACCGGCAGCGACCACCAGTCCTCTAGAGGCAACCCAGGGCCGTGCTGCAATTGCCAGGCGATCACCGCGTCGCGCACCACTCCCACACTGTGCGTATTCGTGATCATTACCGGCCCGTAAAGAAATCCCGATTCCTCGACCCATGTCGTCCCGGTCATCTCCCCATTGCCGTTTTCCGTGAACCATCCTGCGAAAACAGGATCCACGGAAGTCTTTCCGCGGGGAAATACGGCCGTCACGCCCGTGCGCACGGGACCGGTTCCCACGACCAATTTTCCATCGCCGGAAATCAGCGTGCGGTATCCGACCTCGACGCCCTTCACGTCTGTGATGGAATCAAGCGGCCCCGGCGTTCCTTCAAACGGCACACCCAGGCCGCGCGCCCGCACTTCGCGCTCCGAGTTCGCGCCTTGCGCAGCGACAATTGGCGCCGCTGCCAGGATCAGGCAACAAGTCGCCGTGACCCAAGCGAGCACCGAGGCCGGAAACCCGTGCGCCGAAATCTTCTTCATTCGGTCTCCATTTGTTCGGAACTATTGCCGGCCCAAAAAACTACTTCATTGCGCGCCAGTAGCGGGATGCTCGAGCAACCCACGCGCCTGCTGCAGAAGCTCGGTGTTCTTCTGCAGCGCGTCCTCCAGAATTTTCGTCTGCTCCGCCGCCACTTTCCAATCTCCGGCCTCGGCAGCTTCGGTCAATCCCGGCAATTCCAAATGCGCATACGTATAGCGCGCCGCGTACAAGGAATGCTTGAACCAAGGACGCCCGGGAATTCCCTGCGCAGTGCACCAGTTGCGCTCCACCTGCATTAATTCGCGATTCACACCGAGCGCAGCAGCGCTATCCAGCCGCCCAGAGGAAATCGCCTGCGCCACCGCCAGATTCAACTCGCGCCCAGCCGCCTGAAAATCGCTGATGTGCTGCTGCAACCGCGCCAAATCAATATGCCCGCTCACGTGGCTCGCCAGATTCAGGTCCACCACAAACTGCCGAATATTCTCTCCGTACGAATCGAAATCGTAGGGAAGAATCTCGGCATTTGCCAAACGCAACGCCAGTACGCCCCAGAGCTGGGCCATCAGCGTGTGATAGCGATACCCGGGATCGCCAAAATGGTTCATCCAGAAAAAATCGTCGTACATCGAGTGATACACGCCGTACGGTCCGGTAAACGTCAACCCCACCGTAGGAATCCCCAGAAAATTCAGAAATACAGTGTGATCCGAGCCGCTGCCAATCCGGGTGTTCGCCAGTTCCGCATCCGGCACCGCCTGCGGCAAATTCAGCTCCGCCTTGCGCGAAATTTTCCACTCGTCGTATAAAGTCT
Organism: Candidatus Acidiferrales bacterium; assembly: GCA_035602855.1. GTDB lineage: Bacteria > Acidobacteriota > Terriglobia > Acidiferrales > UBA7541 > Palsa-295. The sequence continues at coordinate 23,453 of DATNLN010000226.1, read as the reverse complement.
TCCCCGAGGGAGCGGGCAGGGCATGGCTCACTTCCACGAGCAGCGGCGCAAGCGAGCCCACCGCGTCTCCCTCGAAATCTTTGCCCGAAGTCGCTTCGTCCACATTCAAATACGCCACGGCCTTCTGTTTCAATTCGTCCGCATATTGCTCGCCCCACTCCGTCGAACCGGTCAGCGCATATTCTTCGCCGTCCCAGCTGCAAATCACCAGTGTGCGCTTCGGACGTACTCCGCGCGCCAGCAGCTGGCCCAGGCTGCGCGTCATTTCCAGCATCGCCGCCGTGCCGCTGGAAGGATCCACGCCGCCAAAAACCCAGGCGTCGCGATGATTGCCCAAAATCACCCATTCATCCGGCGCCTCGCTGCCGCCTATGCGCGCCTCGGTCACGTAATAAGGCTGAATGCGCGTATCCATATCCACTTTCAAATGCGCCACCACGCGTTTTCCACCCACGTGATATTTGAACAGCAAGCCGCCTTGCCAGGAATCCGGCGCCACGGGCCCATCCATTTTCCGCAGCAGCGGTTCCGCATCGTGCCAGGAAAGCGGCACCCCCATTATTTTCGGTAGCGAAATCGCCTGCTCGGGTGCAATTCGTTTCGCGCCAGGCAGCGAAGCGTAACCCGGCGTTAGCGGATCGCCCGGCTCCAGAAAATCGTAGGTGATCGCGCCGCGCTGGATGTGAGTTTCCGGCCCCCACGGTCCGTTCGGATACACCGCACCCTTCGTGTACCCGTCCTCAGCCGGATCGGAATAGATCAGGATGGCCGCTGCGCCCAGGCGTTCGGCGGTCAGCGCCTTGAATCCGCGGTAGCTGTAAGGATTCGAATAACGCACCAGCACGATTTTCCCGCGCACATCAATTCCATGCTGCCGCAAATATTCGTAATCTTCCGGATTGCCGCTGTGCGCGTAAACCACCGGCGCCGTCACTTCACCCGAAGCCGAATAACCAAGATACGCGCCATCTACCTTGGGATTTCTTGTGTCGGGGTCCGCATTGTCAGGAGCTTCGAGCAACAGAGCGCGATATGCCGTCGGCTTCACCATCTCGAGCGAAATCTTGCGCGGCGAGGAACCTAGCACGTCATATTGGTGCACGGTAACGTTTTCCAAACCCTGCTGCCGCCACTGCTCGGCCACCCACTGCGCCAGCTCATTATTCCGCGCTGAACCCGCCGGATGCGGTTCCGCCGTCAGATAACGATGAAACTGGATAATTTCAGCAGTCGAAATGGATTCACGAAAAGAATTTTCCGTGATGATTTCCTGCGCCGCCGCGCGCGGTGAGAAGCCGGAAATCTTGGCAAGATCGGGCGCCGCTGCCACGGCGAGCGCGGCGGAAAACGCGAAAGCCGCAGCAAACAGAGCCTGACGGCCACGGCCCCTAGAGCGACGCAGAAGAGCCTCCCGTAGCCGCCAGGTGACTTTTCTCCAGATCGCCGATGGCTTGTTCCAGTGCGTTCACGAGCATCTGAATCTGCTGCGTGGTAATCGTGAAAGGTGGCGCAATCAGAATGTGGTCGCCGCGCGTGCCATCCACGCACCCTTGTATCGGATACGTCATCACGCCGGCCTCCAGCGCGTCCGCCTGCACGCGATATGCGACTGGTGCGTCGGGCGGAAATGGCGCGCGCGTCTTGGCATCGCGCACAAACTCGATCGCCAGCAGCAAGCCCATGCCGCGTATGTCGCCAACCACCGAAAATTTCCGCAGCGGTTCCAGCGCATCGCGCAATTCACGGCCGACAGGCTCGACGCGCGCAAAAAGATTTTCCTGCTCGATGTAATCCAGCACCGCATTCCCCGCCGCTGCGGACACGGGATGCGCGTTGTAGGTGAAGCCGTGCAGAAACGTGCCCGTGCCTTTCGCAATCGCATCCACCACCTGGCCGGATGCGATCACCGCCCCCAGCGGCGCATAACCGCTCGCAATTCCCTTGCCCACCAGAATCATGTCCGGCGTAACGCCCCAATGTTCCACCGCAAAAGGTTTCCCCGTGCGCCCCATTCCGCTCATCACTTCGTCGGCGATCAGCAATATTTCGTGCCGCCGGCAAATTTCCGCCACACGCTGCACGTAACCATCCGGCGGAGCCACCGCGCCCAACGTCGCACCCACCACCGGCTCAAAAATAAACGCGGCCACATCTTTCGATCCATCGCGTTCCAGCAAACGTTCTAGATCGTCCGCGCAATCCACATTGCATTCCGGATACTTCAGCCCGAAAGGACAGCGATAGCAAAAACACGGCGCAATGTGCCCCCACTCCTTCAGCAAAGGCGCAAACGGCTCGCGACGCCGCACATTTCCAGAAACCGAAAGCGCCCCCAGAGTGCTGCCGTGATAACTCTGCTGCCGCGAAATCACCCGGAAACGCCGCGCTTCGCCGCGTTCAATCCAATATTGCCGCGCCAGTTTCAGTGCCGTTTCGGTGGCCTCGGATCCGCCCGCAGTAAAATATATGCGCCCGTTCTTGCGCATCCCCTGCGGCGCCAGCGCTAGAATGCGCGCAGCCAATTTTTCAGCGACCGCCGTATGAAACTGCGAGGAATGCACGTAAGCCAGCCGTGAGGATTGTTCGGCGATGGCTTGCCCTATCTGCGCGACGCCGTGCCCGACCGTAACCACCGCCGCCCCGCCCGATGCGTCCAGATAACGCTTGCCACCCACCGCATAGACGAAGCATCCCTCTCCCCGCAGCGCCACGGGGTAAGCCTTCAAGAAATTTCGCGGGAAAATCGCTTCGTCGGTCATCAGTCGCCGGACAACCACGCGTTCTTACGCCCAATTTGCACAGCACGATTCACACCGAACGCTTAAGGACGAGAGATTCTAGCAGAAATCCCGCCGCACAGAAGTCCCGCTCATCGCCATTTCAACTTCTTCACGTCAATCGTTGCAGGCGGAAATTTCAAGCCCATTTCTTGCAGCGTCTCGACGATGATGTGCGAGACCGCCAGATTGCGAAACCATTTTTTATCCGCGGGAATGATGAACCACGGGGCGCGCTTGGTGTTGCAGCGCGTCAAAGCGTCTTCATAAGCCTCCACGTACTCATCCCAGAATTTCCGCTCGTCGAAATCCGCCTGCGAAATCTTCCAGCGCTTGTCGGGATCGTCAATCCGCTCCAGGAAGCGTTTTTTCTGCTCGTCCTTGCTGATGTGCAGAAAAAACTTCAAGGTGCGCACATTGTTCTGCTGCAGGATCCGCTCGAATTCGTTGATCTGCTCGTAGCGCTCCGACCACACCTGCTTCGGCACGATATTGTGCACGCGCACGATCAGCACATCTTCATAGTGCGAGCGGTTGAAGATGCCGATATCTCCGTAAGGCGGGACCGCCTGATGCACTCGCCACAAAAAATCGTGCGCGGCCTCTTCCGGCGAGGGTGTCTTGAACGATGTTACGCGGCAACCCTGCGGATTCACTCCCGACATCACGTGCCGGATCGTTCCATCCTTTCCCGCCGCATCCAGCCCCTGCACCACCACCAGCAGCGCGTGTTTATGGTCGGCGTACAGCAGGTTTTGCAGCTTATCGAGCTTCTCGAGCGCCCTCGCCAGGCTCGCCTTCCTCGCGTGCCCCTTGCCCCAACCAAGCGTGTCGCCAGGATCGAACTTTCGCAGTTGTACTTTGTGCCCGGGCTTGATCATCAACTCTTTGGAGAAGTTTGTGACCATGTAAAAGGTGCCCCTTTTCGGCGCAGCACGACCTTCCGCGGATTACGCTAGCCAAGCTTACCGCGCGCTGGCTTACGCCGTTGTAACACTTTTTTCACATTCGCGTCCCGCGTTCCGGGATATCATGTCGGATTGGCAGCAAGCCTAGCTACACATGGGGATCGTTACGCCAGAAACTCTCACCATCACGGAAACGCTTTCGCTGAAGGAGCCTGCCCCCAAGCGCCAATATCCTGGCGCCTTGGTGGTGGTGGAGGGAATTGACGGCTCGGGCAAAAGCACGCAGCTCTATTTGCTGAAGCGCTGGCTGGAAATCGGCGGCTATCGCATCCATTTCACCGAATGGAATTCCTCGCCGCTGGTGAAGTCCGCCACACGCCGCGGCAAACAGCGCCGCCTGCTGACGCCCACCACATTTTCCCTGCTGCATGCCGCCGATTTTGCCGATCGCTGCGAACGCCAGATCATGCCGCTGCTGCACGGCGGCTACCTGGTTCTGGCCGACCGCTACATTTACACGGCGTTTGCGCGCGACGCCGCCCGCGGCTGCTCGCCCCACTGGCTGCGCAACCTCTACAGCTTCGCGCCCACCCCCGATATCACTTTTTATTTCCGCGCCCCGCTGGACGTAGCGGTCAACCGCATTGTCGCCGGCCGCCCCAAGCTGAAATATTACGAAGCCGGCATGGACCTGGGTATTTCACTCGATCGCGCCGAAAGTTTTCGCATCTTTCAGGAACGCATCCTCACCAATTACGACCAGATGATCGAAACCGATCATTTCGTTCTGATGGATGGCACCGTGCGCGTGAACAAACTGCAGAAACTGATGCGCCAGATCGTGGGCGAGCGCATCTCCCTGCAGCAGTTCGCGCCCAAGAAAAAATGAAACGCGCCGACAAATCCGCGGTAAGAACGCACGGTTCGAATGGCCGCCCCGGGAAAACACGGAAGAGCGCCGCGATCGAACTACCTTCGCGCTTCTACGGCTCGCCTCTTCCCGGCGTGAAACCCGAAGAGCTCAGCGGCACTTTGGTCGTGATCGAAGGCACCGACGGTTCGGGCCGCTCCACGCAAATCTCATTGCTCACCGAGTGGCTGGAATCGGAAGGCTTCGCGGTGCAGACCATGGGCCTGCGCCGCTCCTACCTGGTGGGGGAAGATATTGACGGCCTGCTCGCCGAAAATTCCGTCACGCGCATGACCCTGGCTCTGATGTACAGCACCGATTTCTTCGACCAGCTCGAGCGCCGCATTCTGCCCGCGTTGCGTTCGGGATTAATCGTTCTCGCCGACCGCTACATTTTCACCCTGATCGCGCGCGCCGCCGTGCGCGGCATCGGTCGCGATTATCTGCACGGCATTTACGAAACCGCGCTGCGCCCCGACCTCACCTTCTGGCTCAACGTGCGCCCCGAAGTAGCCTTCGACCGCGAATTCAAAAAATCTCAAACCATCAGCTACTGGGAATCCGGCCGTGATATGTCGCTCTCCAACGATCTTTTCCAGTCCTTCATCCGCTACCAATCCATGATCAAGCGCGAATTCGAATATCTTTCCAAACGCCACGGTTTCATCGAAATGGACGGCGAAAGCAGCGTCTCCGATCTAAACCGGTTGTTGCGCAAACGCATTGCCGCACACCTGGGGATACGGAGCACGCACTACCGGCCTTCGCACGCCTTGTCGCACCTCTGGCACTGAGGAAATGGCCGCACCGGTTCAATTGGCGGCCATTGACGCCGGCTCGAACGCCATCCGTTTGGTCATCGCCCGCGCCACTTCTCCCAAGCACATTCAAATTCTGGATTGCGAACGCGCCGCAGTGCGCCTGGGCCACAACGCCTTCACGCGCCGCGTCATCAGCGGCGACACGATCTCCCGCGCCGCGCGCGCCTTCCGCCAATTCCGCGATCGCATGGACCAATATAACGTCGGCGCCTACCGTGCAGTCGCCACTGCCGCGGCCCGCGAAGCGCGCAATTACCGCCGCCTGATGGATCGCGTGCAGCGCAAAGCTGGAATCGAGCTGGAAGTAATCAGCAGCGAGGAAGAAGCGCGCCTGGTTTGTTCGGCCGCACTGTGGGCGCTCGGAGACCGCATCCAGCCGCGCTTGATTTTCGATCTGGGCGGCGGCAGCCTGGAGCTGAATTTTTATCAGCGCGGAGTGCTCGAGCAACGTATCGGCCTTCCCCTCGGCACCATTCGCTTGATGGAAACATTTTCCATCGAAGGCGTGATTGACGAAGACAACGCCAATCGCCTGCGCCATCACATTCTCGCCCTATTGCGCAGCGCGATGCCTACCCCTCCGCGTCTGAGCCGCTCGGTCGCCGTCGCCTGCGGCGGAAATGCCGAAGCGCTGGTACGTCTGGCCGCCGGCCCCCTGCTCGAGCGCCTCCCCACGATCAATACGCGCCTGCTGCGCGATCAGACCTGGCGCATGCTCGCTCTGGACGTCCCGGGCCGCATGCGCGTTTTCCGCATCCGCAAGGACCGCGCCGAAGTGATCGGCATCGCCGCGATTATTATCAATACGCTTGCGAAGTGGCTGGATCTGCGCACCATGCTCGTTCCTGGCGTCGGAGTGCGCGAAGGAATTCTGCTCGACCTCGTCGCGGAACAATATTCGGTGCGCAGCACATCGGAAGAAGAAAAGGGCCGTGCCTCCGAACTGCTCGCCAGCGCGCGCTGGTTCGCCCGCCGCCTCGATTACAATCCGCAACACGCCGAGCACGTGATGCGCCTGGCGCTTTCGCTTTTCGATCAGCTGCGCCCCATCCACGAACTGGGCGCGGACCTGCGCCTGGTGCTGGAAATGGGCGCGCTGCTGCACGACGTGGGGCATTTCGTCTCGCGCAAATCGCATCATCGCCACGGCGAATACCTTATCCGTAACGGTGAGATCCCGGCACTGCGCGGCTGGCGGCGCGACATGGTTGCCGCGCTCGTGCGTTACCACAATTCGAAATCCGAACCGCAGCTCGAGCACGCATCCTACGCCGCGCTCGATGGACAGCGCCGCCGCCAGGCCCGCCTGCTCACCAGCCTGCTGCGCATCGCTGAAAAACTCGAATCCGAGCACGCGCAGCGAATTTCCGGCGTGGACGTGCAAATTTCCGGTCGCAAAGCGATCTTCATCATTCGCGCGCTCGACGGCACGCGCCTCGATCTGGTCGGACTCGAGCGCAAGGCCGATCTCTTCGAAAAGGAATTTCATCTCAAGACCGAATTTCGCCGCGCGCAAGGCAAGGAAAAGGTGGCATAAACCATGATTCTGTATCTGGTACGTCACGGAATCGCCGTAGACCCCAATGATCCGAAATCTCCGCCGGAGCCGGAACGCCCGCTCACCGCGAAAGGCGTGCAGAAAACGCGCGCCGCGGCCCTCGGCCTGCAAGCGCTGAAAGTGAAGCCCGATGTGCTGCTCACCAGCCCCTACGTCCGGGCCGCGCAAACTGCGGAAATTTTCGCCGAAACCTTGGGATTTTCGCCGCAGAAAATCCGCACGCATGAAGCTCTGAAGCCCGCCGGCAATCCCGCGGACATCGTGAAAGAAGCAATTCGCCTGCGCGCCAAGGAAGTGATGTGCTTCGGCCACGCGCCGCAGCTGGACCTGTTGATCGCGCACGTCACGGGGGCGCACGGAGTTTTCACATCGCTGAAAAAAGCAGGAGTCGCGTGCCTGGAACACACCGCGGGGCATGGTAGGTGGGAAATTCTCTGGATCCTTACGCCAAAGATGCTGCGTCAACTAGCGGATTGAAGCCTTTGCGGCGTCGCGACCGCCGCCGACGATTGCACGATATGAATGCCCTGAAAGCCTGCGCGCCATACCATCCACAGAGACCCCTTGCTCGCCACAACGGAGCGGAATTTATCCAGCCGCACTTTGCGCGCCGCTTCCAGCAGCTGAAACCACCGCAACACGTCGGCTTCTTGCAATCTCGCGCGCTGCCGCCGTATCACGGTGCGCAGCACATCCAGGTCGTGCACTTCGCCCAGCAGGTCTTGGATACGCTTCAGATCTTCGCTCCACGGCTGGTAACGCTGCGGCATGAAATTCTCCAGCGTGTAGCGGAATCCCTTCAGCCCAATTCGTAATCGGTGCCACGCGATGCGGCTGCGCCCTCGGCGCGCGTGTTCGTAAAGCTCTGCCGCCTCATGCAAGCGCGTCAAAGCCAGCCGCTGAAACACCACGCTCTCCAGCGGAAAAAATTGCGCCTTGCCGCGCAGCCTCTGCACCGATTTTCGCCAGCCCTTGCGGTCAAAATCTTCAAGCGCCTGGCCCGCCTTCGCCCGCTGCTCCTTCCGGGCTCCTGCCAGCACCTTCAGCATGTGCTTGCGCACCGGGTCCCCCGGCGCAGAAAGCTTTTTCAGCCACTCCTGCTCCACCTGGGTATCGCGCAGCGCGCCTAAAGCACGAAACAGCTTGCGGCTGACTTTCTTCAACTCGCGCCAGCCGCGGTCCGGATTCACTTCGCTCAACGCATCCGCCATCGTCCGGCAGCGGCGCAAAGCCACGCGCAAATCATGCACTTCGCGCAATTTCCATCCATTCTGCACTTCCTCTGCCAATTCGAGTACGCGGTACATCCACACGTCCAGACCAATACGCTTGGTAGGAGTTTCGGCGGGTAACGTCACTGCTTGCGCGGTCATCAATACCAGCTTTCTCAGAGGCCAAAGCGGAAAACCAATCCTACACCCCCCTAGCCCAGTTTACCAATTCGCGGGGCACGCCGGCCGGGGCCGGACGCAGCGAGCGAGCGCGACGGCTCTATTCGAATCGTAATCGAAAATTTGCAGAAAATTTATATTGCCCGTCAGGCGCGCCGCTAAATTGAATAGGCGTCAAAGCCATTGGAGTTCTCTCCTCCGCCTGCTACTTTGCCACCTATGCCAAAAATGTCACGAGCACTCCATCAGCGACCCGGAAAACTGCTGCGCACCTTCGCCGGCGTCTCGCTAGCCATTTTTCTGCGCTGTCTCTGCTCCGGGGCGTATGCGCTCGCTCAATCAGCAAGTCCAGACACCTGCAGCCGTCCTGCGATGGGCAGCGTGGTTCCGGAACCAGCCGACCTCGATAGCCAGGACGGCGTGCTGCAGGTCGCTCTAACCCTACGCAACGGCCCGGGCCCGAACGGCCAAATGCGCTACTGCTACGTCACCGCCGACGGCACCCCATCCCCCACTCTCAGGTTGCTACCAGGGGATCTGCTGATCCTTCGCCTGAAAAACGAACTGACCATGCCGACGCAGCCCGGTCAAAAAATACCCACTCACGAGCACGCTGCCGCAGCAGCCAAAACCGATTCGCCCGCCGACCCGTGCCAGCGCAGCGAAATGACCTCCCTCGCCACCAATCTTCATTTCCACGGCCTGGCGATCCCTCCTGTCTGCCACCAGGATGAAGTCCTGAAAACCGCCATCAACCCATCGGACGGTCCCTTCGAATACCGCATCCGCATTCCCGCCGATCAACCGCCAGGCCTCTACTGGTATCACCCGCACATTCACGGTTTCACGAACGCCGAAGTCCTGGGCGGCGCTTCCGGCGCGCTGATGATAGAAGGCATCGAACGAGCCAACTCGGAAGTCGCTGGCCTCCCCGAACGAGTACTCGTAATCCGCGACCAAGACCTGCTGTATCCAGACGCGCAGCCGGTGCAGACTGATTCCATGCCTCCGCCCCTCGTCATGCGCGACGCCGAGGGCGACATCCTCAACAGTGGCACCGGCGGCGGCAAGCCCGCGAAAGATCTCTCCGTCAATTTCGTGCCGGTGCCCTTCCCCAGCTATCTGCCCGCCAAAATTAAAATCCGTCCGCAGGAAAAACAACTCTGGGGCGTCCTGAATGCCTCCGCCATCACCTATCTCGACCTGCAAATGTTGGTCGAAAATAAACCGCAAATGCTAGGTGTCGTTGCGCTCGACGGCGTGCCCATCACCGCCAACCGCAACGCTCAAAACAAAATCATTTGGCAAAGCCATGTGTTGATGCCGCCCGCAGGGCGCGTAGCACTCATCGTGAAAGGTCCAGCCGCCGGGGCAGCCGCCAGCCTGATCACGCGCACAATCGATACGGGTCCGGCAGGCGAAAACGATCCCACCCGCCCGCTAGCCATAATCATGCCCGACCCAAACGCCCCAGAACCACACGTGCAGCTGGCTACAAATCCCACCCCGCTCCCGCGCTCGAACGACGCATGGTTGGGCGACGTAAAACCAGCCCGCACCCGCACACTCTATTTCTCCGAACAACCACACGATCCGAACGATCCAAACAGCCGCACCGACTTCTACCTGACCGTGGCAGGACAGGACACCAAGCTGTTCGACCCGAACAACGCAACTCCCAACATCGTCGTCCCTCAAGGCGACGTCGAGGACTGGATCATCGAAAATCGCAGCCGCGAGCTGCACGCCTTCCACATCCATCAAATCCATTTCATGCTTGCGGAATGGAACGGCGTCCCCGTAGACGAGCCGTTTCTGCGCGACACCATCAACGTCGCCTACTGGGATGGCACAAGTCCCCAATTTCCCAGCGTAAAACTACGCATGGACTTCCGTGATCCGCGCATCGTCGGCACGTTTCTTTACCACTGCCATCTGCTCGAACACGAAGACGGCGGCATGATGGGCGTGATCCAGGTAGTTCCCAGATCCGCCCTAAATACGCCGCCGCCCGCGGATTCCGCCAATCCAGTAGCGCACAGATAACACATGACTTGCCCGAACTCTGCGATCCAATCCAGCCGCCAGCTTTTAACGCCGTTGTCATCTAGCAATAACAAGCGCCACGTATCAATGCCTGCGCCCGTTCGGTTCCGCAAACCCAAAAGCAGCTCTCGGAAGCTGCCGCGCACGTGCGGGCTTCTCGGTCTAAGAGCGGAACGATCCACAACCTAAGGAGAACTCATGATCAGCAAGCATCTTCGCCGGATGGCAGCCATCGCGCTCGCCTCCAACTTGGTCCTGGCGATGCCCACCGGCTTATTCGCCGCGCCTGGCGCAGGCAACGCCGCGTCCGAATCAGCGCAGACCACGACGCCAATCAAGCACGTCATCGTGATCTTCGGTGAGAATGAATCCTTCGATCACTACTTCGGCACCTACCCGCATGCGACGAATCCCAAAGGCGAACCCTTCTTCGAGGCCAAAGAAGGCACGCCGCGCGCCAACAACCTCCTCAGCGGCGGTCTACTCACCGAGAATCCGAATTCCACCCAGCCTTTCCGCATGGACACCGGCCTGCTCTCGGTCACCTGCGATCAGAACCACAGCTATACACCAGAACAACAAGCGCTCGACAAGGGCCTGATGGACAAGTTTCCGGAATCCACCGGCACGGGAAGTTCCGCCGGCTCTCCTTGCAATGATTACGGCAAAGGCCCGGGTGTCGTGATGGGCTACTTTGACGGCAACACCGTCACCGCCTTCTGGAATTACGCGCAGCACTACGCGATGAGCGACAACTCCTACGGCACCATGTTCGGTCCCTCCGCCGTCGGCGCCCTCAACCTGATCGCAGGAACGACCGCCACCGCCACTCTGTTCCCGACCAAGCCGAACGGCGCCGCCGCCAGCCCATCCGGCAATATCGCCAACAACTCGGATACCGGTCCTGTGATCGGCGACCCGCGCCCCGCAGGCGATGAATGCGTGCTGACCAATCCGCAGCTTCAGACCACCACCATGGTCTCCATCGTGGGCACTAACGTCGGCAACCTGCTCAACGCCAAGAACATCACTTGGGGTTGGTTCCAGGGCGGCTTCGCTCCCACGGGCTTCAATGCCAAGGGCCAGGCCATCTGCGGCGCGCACCACGCAGGACTGGCCGGTGACGACGCCGTTGAAACCGTCGGCGACTACATTCCTCACCACGAGCCATTCCAGTACTTCACCAGCACACAGAATCTCCATCACAATCTGCCGAAGAATGCTGCGCTCATCGGCACTTCCTCCGACGGCGCCAATCACCAGTACGACCTCAGCGCTTTCTGGCAGGCCCTGGGTGAAGGCCGCCTCCCTGCCGTCACCTACCTAAAAGCCGCCGCATACCAGGACGGCCATCCCGGGTACTCCGATCCCATTGACGAGCAAATCTTCGACGTCGGTGTGATCAACGCCATCGCTAACAGCCAATACTGGAAGGACACGGCGATTATCATTGCCTACGACGACTCCGACGGCTGGTACGACCACGTGCTCGGTCCCGTCGTGAATCAATCCGCCGTTGCGGACGATGCTCTGGCTGGCAATGGCGATTGCGGCGCTTCGACCGCTGTCGGCACACAAGGTCGCTGCGGCTATGGCCCGCGCCTCCCTCTGCTCGTGATCTCTGCGTACGCGAAGCAGAATTACATTGATCACCGCGCCACCGACCAGTCCTCCATCCTGCGCTTCATCGAGGACAATTGGGAGCTCGGCCGCGTCGGGAACGACTCAAGCGACGTAAAGGCCGGCACACTCGACGGCCTGTTCGACTTCGACAGCGGCAACCAGGCCCCGAAGTTGATCCTCGATCCATCGACCGGCGTAATCCTGAAAGCAGTTAAAGACTGACTTGCGAACGTTTTCAGCCTTCGCCCAATAACAACGCAACAACAGCGCGGTCCATTGGCTCGAGCCAAACCATCGGCTCGAGCCAGTTTTATTTTCGCGCTCTGGGAATTCCCGCGGATCGTTTGCTCAAAAAACCCATCCGGGTTCCGTGTTCGATTCTGTAGCGGCGGCCTTAGGCGGGCGCCTTTGACTTTGCCGTTGTAGCGACGCACTTTCGAATCCATCGCTCTCGTGGCAATCACCGCTGGCGTTCTGAAGACCGCCGGGGCCCTGCGCTATTTTCGCAACTTGCCAGGGAGGCTCCGGCATATTTCGGAAACTGCGCTCCGCAGGCATAATGGTCCGCGAGGAGAACCACAGTGCCGCGAAGATCCCGCAACGTAGACTTAACCCAAGTTTCTGAATGGGACGACGGCCACCTCTTCCGCAAAGACGACTACCTCGCCGCCGAAGAACCGCTGGAAATTCGCGTCGGCGACGACCCGCTCAGCGTAACGATGCGCACCCCCGGCCACGACCGCGAACTTGCCGCGGGCTTCCTGTTCACCGAAGGCCTAATCCAGAGCCGCGAACAAATCCTCAAACTCGACAACGCCGAACCGCAGGACGGAACAAATCACCGCAACGTTATCGCAACAGAACTGGCGCCGGAAGCCGCCCCCGATTTCGCAAAAATGAAGCGCCATTTCTTTGCCGCCTCCAGTTGCGGCATCTGCGGCAAAGCCTCCATTGATTCCATCCGTTCGCGTTTGCTCGCCGCACCCAATGCGGATTTTCGCCTCGACGCGGAGCTGCTCGTGCAAATGCCCGACGTGCTGCGCTCCTCGCAAGACGTATTCCAGCGCACCGGTGGCTTGCACGCGGCAGCGCTGTTCGACGCACGCGGAAAATTGCTGGTGCTGCGCGAAGACATCGGCCGCCACAACGCCGTGGACAAAGTAATCGGATGGGCGCTGCTGGAAGGCCGCATGCCGCTTTCCGATTCCGTACTGCTGGTCAGCGGGCGCGGCGGTTTTGAAATCGTGCAGAAAGCGATCGTGGCAGGCGTGCCGGTGGTCGCTTCCGTTTCCGCGCCGTCCAGCCTAGCCGTGCAACTGGCACGCGAATTGCGTTTAACGCTGATCGGCTTCTTGCGCGGCAGGCGATTCGTGATTTACGCAGGGGAGGAACGCGTGGCAGGCCCGAACACCAACAAAGTGATTCGCGGTTGAGCGGCGAACGGTTGTGCTGCGCGCAAACGGCGCCGCGCGCTTAATTCACAGCTTTGCGGAAAACATCCGGCGCCAAATCTTTGTGATGCAGCCGGATCATTTCGCGAAACGCCTCGAACAGTTCCCGGTCCCACCAGCCGCGCTCCGCCTCTTCGCCCATCAAATCCAGCGCAACCTCAGCAGTGAACGCCACCTTGTACGGCCGGTCCGTAGTCAGCGCATCATACACATCGGAGAGCTGCAAAATCCGCGCCGTCAGCGGAATTTCCTCGCCCTGCAATTTGTCTGGATAACCCGTCCCGTCGTGCTTCTCGTGATGATGCCGAATAATCGGCAGCACCAAACGGAAAGTTTTCAGCGGTGCGCAAATCCGCTCGCCCACCACCGGATGTTTCTGCATCACTTTGGTTTCATCCGACGTCAACGGCCCTGGCTTCAGCAAAATTGAATCCGGCACCGCCACTTTGCCGATGTCGTGCACCACGCCCGCGCGGCGCAGCGCCTTGATCTGTTCTTCCGGCACGCCCAGCCGCTCGCCCATGCGCGCGGACATTTCCGCGAGCCGCTCGCAGTGCCCGTGCGTGTAAGGATCGCGCGCCTCAATGCTGTGCGCCAAACTAAACAGCACCGCCTCGGCGTTTTCCAATTCATCCGTGTACTGCTTCAATCGCAGCAACGATCGGGTGCGCGCCAGCAGTTCATTCAAGTCAATCGGCTTGCTCAAAAAATCGTCAGCGCCGGCGTTGATGCCGATGATGCGATCTTCGGTGGTCGTCAGCCCGGTGACCAGCACCACCGGCGTCAAGCGCGTTTCGGGCGTCGCTTTGATATGCCGGCAAACTTCGAAGCCGTTCATCCCCGGCATCATGATGTCCAGCAGAATTAAGTCGGGACGAAATGTCCCGCACTCTTGAATCGCTGTGGGACCATCGGCGGCGTCGCGCACCTCGAATCCCTCGCGCCGCAGCAAGAACTCCAGCGCCGCGCGCGCTCCCGATTCGTCATCCACAATGAGAATCTTTTCGTACATCGATGCGTGTCTAGACCCTCGAGCAATTCCACAATTTCAGATTTTCGAGCTTTTTTAAAACACACTCCGAGCCGCACGAAACACGCCGCAATCGGAGTTTCTGGCGAGCTGACTCCGCAACTAATCCAATGTAACCTGTCCCCGAATTTCCAACAACCTTCAATTCGTTGGATGATTCGAAACAGGATAACGATGCCAAGGAGCGGGCGCACGCCGCAACCCTGCGCCACCCTACTCCCGCCGCAGGGTAGCCTCAATCAACCCGTGCGGCTCATCCGTGGGCAAAAAAACCTCGGCTGGGTTGTCCATTCCAAATGCAGAAAGATCCACCAGATTAAAATGCTTATTAGGCAAAGAAAGATGTATCTCCCGCACGCGATCGAAGTTGTTCAGCACCGCCTCGCCCATTGCGTACAAAGTGTGCTGCAACGACTGGCTATCATGCTCGGCAAAAACTTCCAGCAAAGTCTGCCGCACGCCATGCCACAGCGGCCCGAACTCGATGTCGCTTCCCTGGTAGAGCCAATCCGCGTGAATGGAAGTAGAAAGAATCCGGTTGCGATCCTCTTGCAACGTCGTATAAGGATCGCGCAAAAAATTATCAAACGCCGATTTCGAAGTCTTCAGCACCACCAGTCCCGCAATCCCCGCGCGCATCGACGTTCCCTCGCGTGTAGCGTCCAGCGCCGCCGTCCGCCGCTCCTGCCCCCGGCGTAAAAATGCCGAAGCGTGCGGTTTCCCGCCCAGCGCAATCCGGCCCCACAGATTTTCTTCCACGCCAATCCGCACGCGCGTCACCTGCGGGTTGTAAGTCAAAAAATGCTCGACCAGATGTGTGCAAAAATCCTCGATCGAATCGACCGGATACTGCCGCGCCAACGCATACACGGTATTCTTCATCGTGTCGGTCGGCAAAATTTTCCGGTTGTCGCCCTTGGTGTGCGCCGCCTCGAAATCGCCCGCGAATGAAATCCCCACCGTCAGTTCGCGTATATCGTGCCGGCCATCCTGGCGCACCACGCGCAACAATCGTACGCGCGCTTTGCCGTAATTATTTCTTCCCAGCTTGATGGCCATTCTTCAGCTCCCGCGATACGTCGAATATCCGTACGGGCTCAGCAGCAGCGGAATGTGGTGATGCTGCTTCGGGTCTTCCACTTGAA
This sequence comes from Candidatus Acidiferrales bacterium, assembly GCA_035602855.1. Classification (GTDB taxonomy): domain Bacteria; phylum Acidobacteriota; class Terriglobia; order Acidiferrales; family UBA7541; genus Palsa-295. Next base: position 7,793 of record DATNLN010000226.1, on the reverse strand, counting down.
ACACGATGGAAATTTGCGGGTACAGCCCGTGAATTTTCCGTGCGTGGAAATAAACGCTCGTCTCGAACGTCAAGCGGTAGATTCCCGCCTCGAGCGTTCCCGGCTCCAGCAAGTGACGCAGCCGCCCGTCCGCATCCGTCGCTCCCTTGCTGATTTCCTGCCAGCCGCCGCTCTTTTGAATTTCCAGCGCGACAGGCACGCCCGCCGCGGGGCGCCCTAACGATGTATCCAGCACGTGCGTGGTGATCTGGCTCATGGTCCCAGTAATTTCTCCAATCGCAGCCGCGTGATTTTGCGCTGCTCCTCGCCGGCAACGCGCATTTCAGTTTCCCCGTCGTGCCCTAGCCGCTCTTGCAGGCTTTTCAATATCTGCTCGCTCGATTTTCCCGTCGCGCAAATTAAAAACACATGCCCGAAAGTCGCTTCGTAAGCCTCGGTCGCCGCGCCCAGGACTGCCAGCGTTTCCGCCGAAGCCTTCTGCACGAGCGCCTGTTCCGCAGCGGACCACTGCCGCGCCGTCGCCGTCTGCTTCGCCCTGGCTTTCGCAGCACCAATCGCCGGGTGGCTGCGAAATATCGCCAGCCAATCTTTCCGCGCGAGCGCCGCAAAAGCCTCCTCCGCGGAATCCCGCAAAGCGGAGTCACTAGCGAACGGCCTGTGCGCCAGCACGCGCTCAGTCCATTTTCTCGAGCCGCAACAATCAAACAGCGCGCTGGAAACCTGCTTTCGCGACAAGTTATTCAATCGCGCAATTCCTGTCAGCCGGTCCGCAGCCTGTGCTGCGCGTCCAAATACCCGAAACCGCGCAATCCCGCCGTCGGGATAAATATTCAGCCTCACGTGCGTCGCCGCGCCCACGTCGTGCAACTGCCGGCGAAAAGTATGACTGCGATTCGCCCCCAGCGGCACGCGGGGCAGCAACTGTCGCCAGCTCACCTCGCTCCACCGCGCTCCTTCCGCCCCAGCTCCTGCCGCCTGGCAAACTTCGATCGAACAGCTGTCCGGAAAATTCCCCCTAAAATGCGCCGTGTCCACGACCACGCGCTGAATCGTCGCCGCCATTCCCAGCTTCACGATCGCCCAATCGTGCCCCGACCCGCGCCTGCGCCGCGTTTCCCACCCGTCGCTCATGATTTTGCTGCGCCCGGGCATCAACATATTCAGCGGCTCGCTGTAGAATTGATCGCTCGTCGCAATCACCCGCCCGCCATTTGCAACCGCCGCCAAATCCAGCTCGCGCTTGGCGATTGCCGCCGCGCTCGGCAGCACCTCACCATACAAACGCAAGCGCGCCACGCCGCCATCGGGATAAATCTTGAAGCGCACGTGCGTACAACGCCCCGCGTGCTCCACCATCGCTGGATTTACCGCATCGCCTTTCAGCACAGTCTCCGGCAAAATCTCTTCCCAGTGCGTGGCCGCGGCCGCCAGCTTTTTCTTTTCGTCCCGGTAAGGCGCCGCTCCACCCAGATCGCATCCCTCCAGCGAAAATCGCACGGGATAATTTCCCGTGAAAAAACTTGTGTCCACTACCGCCGCGCGCAGAATTCCCGGCAAGCCCAGCCGCACAATGCACCAATCGTATCCCGGAGTCCGTCGCCTCCGCGTTTCCCAGCCGTCCATCCACTTTCCCTTGTGGGTGTATTTCCCCTCGATAAAAACCGGCTTCGCGCGCTTCAGCAAATTTTCCTTGGGCGCGAAAAATTCGTCGCTAGCCACCACCACGCGGCCGCCCAGCCGTTCCGATGCCAAATCCACGAATTGCGTGAAGTCATTCATACCGCGCCTCGATGCAGCGCACGGCCCACCGGCCCCGCGGAAAATTCCCCGCGCTCGAAAATCTTTCGCCCGCGCAGAAATGTCGTCTCCACGCGCCCCAAAAGCTCGCGCCCCGCATAGGGCGTCACTTTGTGCCGGTGATGCAGCTGTGCCGGCTCCACGCGAAATTTCGCCTCTGCGTCCCAGATCACAAAATCAGCATCGCAACCCACTGCGATCGTTCCTTTTCTTCCCGCAAGCCCGGCCAGCTGCGCCGGCCCCGCGCACAACCACTGCGCAAGATGCGTCTCAGCATAGCCGCGCGCACGTGCCTCCGTCCACACAGCCGGTAAGCTCAGTTGCAAGGAAGCGATCCCGCCCCAGGCGCGCAAAAAATCTCCCTCCTCCTGCAACTTCAGCGCAGGGGGACAAGGCGAATGATCGGTCGCCACGAAATCCAGCGTCCTGTCTCCCAGCCCCAGCCACAATTTTTCGCGGTTCTCCCGCTCGCGAATCGGTGGCGCACATTTAAACTCCGTCGCGCCGTCGGCAATTTCTTCCGCGGCAAAAGTCAAATAATGCGGACAAGTTTCCGCGCTCACCGCGCTGCCGGCCAATTTCGCGCCGCGCAACAATGCCAGCGCATCCGATGAAGACACATGCACGACATGAATCCGCGCTCCGAACTCGCCGCCCAGCCGCAGCAGCAGCGCCACAGCCTCGTTCTCCGCCGCGCGCGGCCGCGCCGCCAGCCACGTGGCGTACTTCCGCGGCGAAGCACTCTTCGGCATGCTAGCGACAGCCTTCTCGATCGCCTCCGGTGATTCCGCATGCGCCAGCAAAGGGGCGCCCAGAGCCGCCAATTTCGGGAGCGCGACGCGCAAATCCGCTTCCGTCACAGGCGCGAACTCATCCACCCCGCTCGGCACCAGAAAGCATTTAAATCCAAAAACTCCCGCGTCCCACAACGCCTGCAGTTCCTCGGAATTTCCCGGAACCACGCCGGCCCAAAATCCGGTATCCACCCAAAGTTTGCCCGCCGCCGCTGCCAGTTTTTCGCGCAGCGACGCCGCCGTGGTTGTCGCGGGAATGCTGTTCAGCGGCATTTCAATCAACGTGGTCGCGCCGCCCGCCGCTGCCGCACGCGTCGCCGAAGAAAACCCCTCCCAGTCCGTGCGTCCCGGCTCGTTGATATGCACGTGCGTATCCACCAAGCCGGGCATCACGACAAAATCTCCGGCCTCGTGCACTGTCGCGCCGCTAACAATTTCATCAAATCCAGTAACAGCCGCAATCACGCCCGCACGCACGTGTATCGCAGCCGCGCGCTCGCCGTCCGGCGTGAGCACGCGCTTGCCGCGCACAATCAAATCCGCCGCTACCGGCAAATTCCGCAAATTGTCCGAAGAATTGTGCATCGGCGCTCAACCCACCAAAGTTTCCACAAATTCCGCCAGTAAATTCCGCGCGACGCTGCGCCGATACCTCGCCGTCGACCGCATATCGTCAATCGGCGCGATCTCCGCGCCCAGCGCGTCTTGCGCACCTCGCAAATCGAGGCTCCCCAATCGTTGCCCGCGCAATACTTCCTCCGCGCGCACCGCGCGCAGTACCGCAGGCGAAACGCTCCCCAACGCAATCCGCACGTCCGCGATCCGTGCCGCTTCCACCCGCGCCACCCCGGCAAAACAAATCTTGGAAATGGCCTGCGCCCGGCGCGTCCCCACTTTGCGAAAATATTGTTTCCGCCTCGCCCGCACCCGCGGCAAGCGAATCGCGCGAATCAGTTCCCCCGCCTGCAGGTTCGTCCGCTTATACCCGGTGTGAAATGACGCATAAGGCAGGAAGCGCGCCCCGCTCAGCGAAACCATCTCAATCTCCGCGTCATAGACGATCAAAGCCGGCGGCGAATCCGCGGCCGGCGAAGCATTCGCGATATTCCCGCCCAGTGTGCCGCGATTCTGCGTCGCCACGCTTCCGGTCGCAGCAGCCGCGCGGCACAACAACGGAAATTCGCGCGTCAATACTTCGTGTCGCTGCACTTCCGCGTACGTAGTCAAAGCCCCCAGCGTCACATACTCGGCGCTCACAACAATTCCGCGCAGCTCCCCCAGATTCCATATATTCAAGAATTTCTTGCGCGGCAATTTGCCCGCTTCCAGCAAAACCATCAAATCGGTTCCGCCCGCGAAAGCTTGCCACACGCCCGGCGCACTCGCCAGGCAATCAAGGGCTGAGGCAAGATCCCGCGGCGTTTCCATTTCGTACGCCGGCAGAAACGCTCTCACGCGCGCGACTCCGCCTGCCGCACCGCCGCCACCACCGATTCAAAAATCTTCATGTATCCTGTGCAGCGGCACAAATTTCCGGAAAGTCCCGCGCGTATCTGCGCGTCATCCGGCTGCGGATGCTGCGCCAATAAATTCACCGCCGCCAAAATCATTCCCGGTGTGCAAATTCCACACTGTGCCCCGCCCTGCGTGATAAACGCCTGCTGCAGCGCATGCAGCGTGTCGCCCATCGCCAAACCCTCAATCGTGCGAATCCTCGCTCCCTCCGCCTGCAACGCCGGCACCAGGCAACTGTTCACAAGTTGCCCATCCATCTCGATAGAACAAGCCCCGCATTCCCCCTCGCCGCAACCTTCCTTCGTGCCGGTCAATTGCAATTCCTCGCGCAACACATCCAGCAGCCGCGCCATCGGATAAGCTTCGAACGACGCCGCGGCGCCATTTACTACACAAGACACGCGAATTTTCCGCGCGGGCTCAGACATGAGCGGCCTCCAGCATTTCCAGCAAGCTCTCCGCAGTAATCGGAATCCGTCGCACGTCCACGCCCGTAGCGTGGGCGATCGCGTTCGCAATCGCCGGAGCCGTTCCGTCCAGCGGCAGCTCGCCGATGCCCTTCGCGCCTGCTGGCCCGCGCCCATAAGGAATTTCCTCGAAGTAAACGCGTATCGCGGGAAGATCCATCGCAGTCGGCATCACATAATTCGTCATCTGCGCGTTCACCATGCGCCCTTCCTGCCACACCACGTTTTCGTACAACGCGAACCCGATCCCCTGCGCCACGCCGCCCTCAATCTGTCCCGCGGCGAGCACCGGATTGATCACCTTCCCCACCTCCTGCACCGCCACGAAATCATTCACGCGCACTTCCGCTGTCCGTGCGTCCACAGAAACTTCCGCAACGTACACCGCCCACGCATAGGCGCCATAAGCGTCGCCCGAATATTTCTGATCGTCCCAATGCAAGTCGCGCGGGTGGTCGTACTTCACAAACGATTTCAGCGCGCCGTGCTTCGCGACGTACAAACAGCAAGCACGCGAAAAATCCGCCGCGCTATATCCATCCCGCAGCAAGCCGCGCTCCCTAAGCAACTGCAGCAACCCGGCCGCCGCCGTCTCCACCAGCTTTCCCACGATCATCGCGGTGCGCGAAGCGACGGTAGGTCCGCTGTTCGGCACATAAGCCGTATCCGGTTGCACGATCCGAATTTGCTCACAATCCAGCCGCAGCGCCTCCGCAGCAATCTGCGCAAAAATCGTGTTCGTGCCCTGCCCCATTTCCGTGCTGCCGGCCAGAATGTGCACGGTGCCGTCGGCCGTCGCCTCCATCGCCACTTCCGAAGCCAGATATTCTTCGCCCGATCCCGTAAATCCCGCGCCATGCAGAAACGACGCAAACCCAATCCCGCGCTTCGTCCCGGCGCGCGCACTCGAATCAGAATTTGTCTCGGTAAAAAGATTCCGTTTCGCGTAGTAGCCGCTCAACTCAAAAGCGCGCTCCATCAAGCCATTCATATCCACTTTTTCTTTCACCACCTGCCCCACTGCCAGCGTCTGCCCCTGGCGAATAAAATTCCGCCGCCGAAATTCCGCTGGCGTGATTCCCACAATTTCCGCCACACGATCGAAATGCCGTTCCAGCGCAAACACGCTCTGCGGCGCGCCAAATCCGCGAAAGGCTCCGTGTGGCGGCGCATTCGTAGCCACAGCCCGGCTTCGTATGCGCACGTTCGCACAAGCGTATGGCCCCGCAGCATGAATCGTTCCGCGCGAAAGCACCACGGGCGAAAGCGTTTCATAGGCGCCGCCGTCCACCGTGAAATCAATATCCATGGCCAGCAGTTTTCCGTCCCGCGTCACGGCGGTCGCGTGCCGTGTGCGCGACGGATGCCGCTTCGTCGTCGCCACCATATCTTCCGCGCGATCGTAAATAATTTTCACCGGCCGGCCGGATTTCCGCGCCAGCAGCGCCGCATGCGCAGCGATCATCGAAGGATATTCTTCCTTCCCGCCAAATCCCCCGCCTGTTTCCGTCTGCACCACGCGTATGCGCTCGCGCGGCAAGCCAAACAAAATCATCAGCGCCTTATGCACATAATGCGGACATTGCAGCGAGCCCCACACCGTCACGCCCTCGGCCTCATTTACCTGCGCGATCATCCCCTGCGGCTCAATGTAGAGCTGCTCCTGCGCGCCGGTTTCATACACTCCCTCGACCACAAATTCAGCGCCGGACCAAGCGCGATCGACGTCGCCCTTCTCCACGTCGAACGATTTGAAAATATTGTCCTGCCCCCAGATGATTTCCTTGCGCGCCATCGAATCCTCGATAGAAAACACGGCTCGCAGCGGCTCAATCTCAATCCGCACACAGCGACGCGCCTCTTCCAGCAAATACTTGTCGGGATGCGCCAGCAACACGATCGCTTCCTCAGGATGGTTAACGAATTCAACAGCCAGGCAGGGCTGATCTTCTATCAGCAGCGCGATGCAATTTTTTCCAGGAATGTCTTTTGCGGTAACAACCGTAAATTCGTGCCAGGGAAGCTCGCCTTCGAAATGAATTGCGCGAATCCGTCCGCGCGCCGCCGGGCTGCGCACCGTCACGCCGTGCAGCATCCCGGGAAAACTCAAATCGTCCACGTAGCGCGCGCGCCCGGTGACTTTTTCGCGCCCTTCCTTGCGCGGCACCGATTTTCCGATCACACGCATTTCCAAATCAGCCGGCCTCAATAGCGAATTTTGTCGGACTTCTCCCGCCACGCGCGAAATGCAGCCGCCGCGTCTTCCTGCCTCAGCTGGATCATCGGAATTTTCCGCTCCGCGTGCGCTAAATGAAGCTCCTGATAGATAAACGCATCGTCAAACCCCGCCTGCGCCGCGTCCGCCGCCGAATTCGCGAAATAAACTCGCGCCGGCCGCGCCCAGTAAATCGCCCCCAGGCACATCGGGCACGGTTCGCAGCTCGAATAAATTTCGCAATCCGGCAATTCAAATCTTTGCAGTTTCCGGCAGGCCTCGCGAATCGCCATCATCTCGGCGTGCGCGGTAGGATCATTCGTGGTCGTAACGCAGTTGGTTCCCTCCGCGATGATCTCCCGATCTCGAGCGATCACCGCGCCGAACGGTCCACCCCGCCCCAGGCGCACATTCTGCAACGACAGCGCCAGCGCGCGCGCCATAAAGCTGTCACACATTGGGTTGGCCGTTCGATCGGGCATCAGTCCGGGTGCTGCGTTTTAGCTCGCTGCCTGTGATTGTAGCGCAGCACGTCGCTTCCGCAGGAATGAGAATGTCCGGAGGTTCTCGGGGTCCATACACCTGCCGGCCGCCGCCATCACACCATCGCATCACGCGTGCTGGCCCGCCGCAACGCTATCGTCGCAAAAGATCTTTCCTTCCGCCGCCAAAAATAAAGCAGCGCGCTCCCAATCAGAATCAGCGCCAGGCTCAACCCCGCCCACATTCCCGGCGCGCCCCATCCCCAATGAAAACAGAGCAGCGCCCCCAGCGGCAGTCCCACCAGCCAATAAAAGCACAAATGGCAAAGCATCGGCGTGCGCGTATCGCCTGCGCCGCGCAAAGCCCCCGTCGCCACCGTCTGCATGCCATCGAACAACTGAAAAAACGCCGCCACAAAAAGTAGTTTACTCGCCACCGGAATCAAAGCCTGGTCCGGCGTGTACACGCGCACAATTCCGCGCGGCACCAGCAGAAACGCAATCGCCATGCATCCCATGAACG
>DATNLN010000160.1:0-7372 GCA_035602855.1 Candidatus Acidiferrales bacterium | reverse complement strand
CGATAGGCATATCGGACAGGCGAAAATGCGGGAAACCACCCTGTGAGCCGACGGGGTGCAATTGAGCAACGCGCCATCACTTTCTGGCACCGACTGCACCGGAATGGTGCAGAATGGGTCTCACGAGGGGTGGCGGACCTGGTAAATCCACCCCTTGCGACCGGGACCTACCCAGCCTGGTACACCGCAGCCCCGCGGACGAGCGCCTGGTTTCCCGACGATGACTCGCCGGAAGACGCAACGCCCCCGTCCGACATCAGGCACGACAAATTCGAATTCGCATGGAAACGAGTGCTCGGGCAGGACGCTATAGGGGAGCGCTCGCGAATGTGCAAGGGGGTTCAGATGACCGAGGCCGCGGCAAAACAGGTGGGCCAAGTCATTGACGGAAAATTCCGCCTGGGCGAGTTTGTGGGCGGAGACGAAGGCAGCGCCGTATTTCTGACGGACTACGATTCCCCGGACGGGCGCAAAGTCGCAATCAAATTGGTTCCCGCAGATGCAGCGGAAGCGGAAGGATTGCTGGCGCGTTGGCGGCACGCCGCAAAGCTTTCTCATCCGCACATGATCCAGCTGCTGGATCTGGGACGCGGCGAGCTGGATGGTTCTCCGGTGCTGTACGTAGTAATGGAGTATGCCGACGAAAATTTGTCCGCGGTAATTGCGCGCAGGCCGCTCGCACCCGCCGAAGCGCGCGCGGTCCTGGGTCCGGTGGTCGACGCGCTCGCCTACATTCACGCCAAGGGTTTCGTGCATTGCCGCATCAAACCCGCGAACATCATGGCGGAAAATGATCTGCTGAAAATTTCCAGCGACGGGCTCTGCCGCATCGGCGAATTCAGCGGAAGCGTGGGGAAGCCAGGAGCGTACGATCCTCCCGAAGCGGCCGGCGGAAGAATTTCGCCGGCGGGCGATGTGTGGTCGCTGGGCATGACGCTGGTCGAAGCCCTCACGCAGCGCTTGCCGGTGTGGGAGAGGACAAACCAGGCTGAACCGGCGCTGCCATCCAACTTGCCGGCCGAGTTTCTGGATCTGGCGCGCCATTGCCTGCGCCGCGATCCGCAGTTGCGCTGGAGCGTCGCGGACATCGCGGCGAGGCTGCTGCCGAATGCGCCTGCTGCGCCGCCGAAACAGATGGCTCGCGGCACGCAGCATTTCTTCGCTCAGCGGCGCTGGGTTGGCACAGCAGCGCCCATCGGTTTAGCGTTGCTGGCGATTTTGGCGAGTGCGCGAATCCTCAAGCACTACTCGCAAACGGGGCCGACCCGCCGAGTTGCCGCAGCGGAACGGTCCGCTCAGCCGAGCGTACAGCCAAAAGTTGAGCCCAGAATCCAGCCAGCCGCGCGGCCGACGAACAAGCCCATGCCGGCCGAAACAGCGGCGGTTGCAGCGAAGCGGACGCCTGCTGGTGCGCCGCCACTTGCGTCAAAACCCGCCGAGCATTCCCCGGCACAGCCGAGCCCGAAAAGCGTCGCTAGGAGCAATCCGCCTGTATCGCTCCCGTCATCGCGGCCGAAAGCAGAAGCGCCCATACAGCCGATCGCGGCATCGACAGTGTCGAGCAGCGGAGTCGTGCGCGGAAAAGTGCTGCAGCAATTTTTGCCCGACGCTTCGCAAAGAGCGCGTGACACAATTCGCGGGAAAGTGCGGATCAACGTCAGGGTCCACGTGGATGAATCCGGCCGCGTGACCGCAGCGGCGTTTGACGCTCCCGGACCCAGCCAATATTTTGCGGACCGCACGCTTCAGGCCGCAAAACTTTGGCGATTCACGCCGGCGAAAATGGATGGCCATAGCGTCCCCAGCGATTGGGTGCTGCGATTCCAGATTGATCCCAGCGCGATCGACGTGTATCCCGCGCAAACAGCTCCCTAACCGCGCGCTTGCGGGCGGCAGAGGCGGTAGCGCGCTATTTCTTGCGCGCTGATTCGAGCATGTCCCAGGCGGCATCGGGCAGATCGAGGAAGTTGTTGAATTCCCCCGCGCCGCGCAGCCACAGGCCGCCGTCAATCACCACGCATTCGCCATTCACGTAGTCCGCCTGCTCGCTCAGCAAATACACGGCAAGATTCGCCAGTTCGTCGTGGCGTCCGAAGCGGCCCATCGGATGATGTTTCTTGGCGCGCTCTTCCATTTCCTGGGAAGGCAGCAAACGCGACCACGCGCCCTCAGTGGGAAATGGTCCCGGCGCAATGGCATTCAGCCGGATGTGATGGGGCGCCCACTCGACCGCGAGCGACCGCGTCAGCGCCAGCACGCCCGCCTTGGCGCACGCCGACGGGACCACAAATCCCGAGCCGCAATTCGCCGCCGCATAGGTCGTGACGATGTTCAGCACATGGCCCGGCTGCCTCGCTCGGATCCATCTTTTCCCCAGCGCCAGGGTGCAGAAAAATGTGCCCTGCAGCACGATTCCCAGAACGGCGTTGAACGCGTTTGCTGAGAGTTTTTCGGTGCGCGCGATAAAATTTCCAGCAGCATTGTTCACGAGCGTGTCCACGCGCCCAAATTCTTTTTCCGCCGCCTCGACGGCCTTTTCCACCGCGCTGTAATCGCGTATGTCCGCCGAAGCGTACGCCGCGCGCCCGCCTTTAGCCTGGATCGCTTCGGCGGTTTCTTGCAGCGGCTCTTCCCTCCGCGCCACCAGAAAAATATTCCCGCCCAGCTCGGCGCAGCGCAGCGCCATGGAACGCCCCAGCCCCGTGCCACCGCCTGTGATCAGAATCGTGCGGCCTTTGAGCAAATCGCTTTGAAACATGGAAAGCCTCCCTCTGGGCAACAGCAGTATTCATCTCGCATCACGCCCGTCGCCGCAAGCGCGTTTTTTGCGCCCGGCAAAACTCGTGGCAACCGGCACGTTGCTGTGCTATTCAGTCTTCAGCACTTCTTCTGCATCCCCCTCCGCAGCGCTGGGAGCGAAGGAAAGGAACTGCAATGAAAGGTTTTCTGGTGGGACTGATTCTGGGAATACTGATTGTCCCGATCGCGCTGTTTTTTTATATTAAAACGGGCCAAGCGCCGGCGGCTGCATCCGACGCGCCGCTGCCGTTTGAAAAATTCCTCGCCCGGGGCGCGTTGCACGCGCGCATCAAGAAGGAGGCGCAGGATCGCGAACTCTCCACATTCAACGCGGCAGACCTCGCCGCCGGCGCCGAACTGTACCGGACGAATTGCGCGTTCTGCCACGGCTTGCCGTTGCAGGCGCCGTCCGCGGCTTCGCAAGGAATGTTTCCCCGCGCGCCGCAGCTTTTCACCGCGAAAGAAACGGTTACCGACGATCCGGTGGGTGTCACCTTCTGGAAAGTCAAAAATGGCATTCGCCTGACGGGCATGCCGGGATTCCAGAAGGCGCTCACCGACCAGCAAATGTGGCAAGTCGCTGCGTTGATGGCCAGCTCCGATAAACTCCCGCCCGATGTTCTGAGGAGCCTGCTGCCTGCCGCGGCGCCGGCGATCCTGGCAGCACCCGGCGCGCCGCCCGCGACGCCTGCTCCCGCAACGCCGCTTCCTGCCAGCCCATCGCAGCCGCAATAGCCCGGCGGAAAACTCCGCGCGCTATTTTGTGGGCGGCAGAAATTCCTTGGGCAGCGGATTTTCCGGTGTTTCTTCCAGCCAGTAAATCGTCACCACCCACCAGCGCGTGCCGTCGTAGAAAAGTTGAAAGCTATTGATCCCGCGGGCGAAGGGCTGCGCGTCTTTGGCGTCGTGCCGCGATTCATACGTGCTGAATATCTGCATGATATTGCCGTAGCGCTCGGACTTCCGCGAGATTTCGCGCTCCGCAAATCCATTTTTCTGGAAGTATGCGTCCGCATGTTGCGCATACTCATCCGGCGTAATGATACGCGTATCCCATCCGCCGCCGGTTTTCCGGGGAACGACCGGGATCAATCGCGCGCCGGGCACAAAGAGCGAGCGAAAGCGATCCCAATCGCGTTGTTGCGCGGCCGGGCCGGAAATCACGTCGTAGGTCGCCGCCATAATGGCGTCGGGCGATGCGACATCGGCAGGTTTCGCGGCCGGAGCTGGCGTTGTGGCCTGCGCTTCGGCGGGCGCCGCCGCGCTGGGTTTTTTCGCTTCGTCTTGCGCGGCGAGAGGAAATGCGGCGCTGCTCGCAAGCCATACGGCGAGAACGGAAAATCGAAATAGTGACATGTAAATCTCCTGGCGGCTCGCCCGGAAAGTATCGTTACCCCACGCCGCGCCGCGCAGCTTAAACCGTTCCGCTGATTTTCACAAATTGTTCCGGACCGGGGTGCGCCGCCGGGCGCCAAGAACTAGAATTCCACGTGAAAGCGCAGGCCCGGAACAAACACCGGACCGCGCGCCTTGTTGTATCCCGGATTGTTGATGCGCTGAAAATCGCAGGACGCGAAGAATCCGCGCCACAGATGCGCGGTGTAAAATCCCTCGAAGATTTTCTCCGGGCCGGGCGTGAGCGCTCCATCGCCCAGCAAAAATCCCAGGCCGCCATAACCCAGATACTGTTGGTGAGCCGCCACGATTTCATTCGCAACGAATACGGCCCGCGCGATCGTTCTTGCGCCGCCACTTGTCGCCTTTGCTGAAGACCCCGCCCTGCACCGTGCGGTCCACTTTCGGGTATGCGAACGACTCGTTACGGCCGTCGCTCCATCCCGCACTCCCAAAAACTCCCAGGTGCGCCGGAAGCTCCTGCTCGAAATTCAGTTCGAAGCCGTGCTCAACCGGCGACAGCTCTCGATTGGCAGCAGAAAATCTATAAGTTCGCTTGATGTTTGCACGAAACACAACAGGTACTTAGAATTCGACGTGCGCACGAAAAGTGGGGACGACTACCGGGCCGCGGTCGCGGTTATAGCCGGGGTTGTTGATGTGCTGGACGCCGGGCGCTAGATAGATTCCGCGCCAGACATGAACCGTGTAGTAGAACTCCTCAATATTTTCGCGGCCATAACTTAGCCCGCCATCCCCTAGCAGAAAGCCGAGGCCGCCATCCGCGAGGTAGTTCTGATGGTCTTTCTTGATACCATTCGAAACGAAACTGATGCCTGCACGATCCTGCTTGCGGTGCCACATCGCTCCCGCAAATCCGACGCCGGTAAGAACGGTGGAATCGACTTCCGTGTAAGCGAACGATTCGGTCTTGCCGTTGTCCCAACCCCAGCGCGCGAATGCCGTAACGTTGGGCGTCAGTTGCTGCTCGATATTCGCGCCGATTCCGTACTTCAGCGTGACGTGCCAAGGGTGATTGGTGATGTCCGGGATGGGAACTTCGCCACCCTGAAATTGCTCGACCGCATCGCGGTAAATCCCCATGTTAGCGTGGTTGAAGTAGGTGAGGAGGCGCATGGCGCCAGCGCGCTTGGGGATCAGGCTATGGCGTTCCTCGAGTTCGAGATCTTCAGCGTGAACGTGCCAGGGCTGCCACACGAGATCGATGCCGTTAGCGACTTTGGGCATGAGAGCTTCGACGAAGCGAAGGCTCCAATTTGTGTCGTCGTACTCGATGAAGCCGCCGACAGTGTAGCCGCGCGTGTCCGCGGCGTAGTCCCAAGCGCCGTTGTTATCGATGGTCCAGTTGATGAACTGAAAGTGAGTGTCTGTGCCGACGGAATTGGTGTCGAGAAAGTCGGGCAGGCCGAACTTCCCAAAACGAACTTCGATGCGGCGCCGAGGCAGAGTGTCAAAGAGCGAGAGGTAGTTACGGTTGTTTTTTACGGTGTCGGTGGAGAGCGCGAAAACTTTGTGGACCATGCCGCGACCGAGATACGGAGTCTTGCTGAGCAGGGGATTGCGGACGATGTCGAGATCAGTGTTGCCGGCAAGGCCGAAGCCTTGGCTGAGAGCGGCGCCGCCGGCTTCTTCGATATCGACGAGCACTTCGAAGGAATTGGTGACGCGGAATCCGGTGTAGAGAGTGAGAACGCGCGAGGTGGCTTTTTCGTAGCGCGGGCTGAGGCTGTGCGCGCCCGAGTAGTCGGCGGGAAAGTCGGAATGCGTTTGAAAGATAAAGTTGGCCTGGCCGGAAAGCCAGTAACGAGTGTTGGAGAAATGCGGGAAGAGGGTTTCGGGCGGCTGGATGCCGGAGTTGTTGTCGTCAGCGTCAGCGGCTTGTGCGTCGGGCTGTGGGGAGTCTTGAGCTGCTGCGGATTGCGCGCTAGGCGCGCGCTGTTGTGAAGGCAATTCGGCGGACTGGTCTTGCGTTCCCGCAAACGCAGGCGGCGTGTCCGCGCTCGTTTGCTGCGCCCACGTGTCTGTGTCATGCGCACTCGCAGCTACCACGGGTGTCGAGGAATCGGCCGGCTGAGCATCCTGAGCAACCGCGCCGCAGGCAAAGGCTAAAGACACCCATAGCACAGCCAAGATCGCGAGCCCAATTTGGAAAGCGAATCGGCGCATCAGCCCGGGGAACAGCCGCTCGAGGAGCGCGCTTCCCCAGCACGCACAGTAGAACATGAAAAGGCTCCCAATCCTCATTAACGGACCGTTACAGCATGCCTTGCGAGTTAAAGAAGGAGGGATTTGTCTCGCGCGCCGGTCATCAGCTCGGCACCAGAGCCTCGGCCTCTTCCGGTCCGCATCGGTTTCTTGAAAGATGCGGAGGAAAAGGCGTCCTGCGATTCCGAACGGCCGCTTTACGTGCGCATCTCCCGAGCCAAGAGCACCAGGCTACTCGGAGGTTGATCTTTGTTTTCTCGCATATGCCTTCAGAAGGGGGTCTGAAAGAAAGGATGTGTGAGGATCACTTTGTCCCAAATGGATAAAGCGCCATGACGGACCGGCGGGCTGCTCCAGGAGCGAAATCCCGACCGGCTCCCACTCGTCCAAGCTTCAGCACCGCGCCCCGTTAGAGATTCACTCAACCGAATCTCAGCCACGTTAGAAAAACCCTTGCGTCGGGAATTCCTGTTACACCCAGTGCGCCACATCTCTCGATGTTGCCGGGCAGTGGCTTCTGTGTTGCGCGGGAGCCTCGCCTACCGAGGGTCCCTGTTCCGCGTAGGTAGCGCGCAAAGCGTTTTTCGCGCGACCTCCACGAAATTATTTTGCATTCAAAAAGTTGTCAAGACGAAAGCGAACGGATTGTGCAAATACTTGCTGATTCGTAAGGAAGCTGTAAGGAAATCACGAAAAACCACGTCCGTGGGACCCCCCGCACCTGCTTCCCGCACTGGACAATCGTCCGCTGCGCAGGCATCCTGATTGCCCCTTGGGGCCATCTTTAGTAGTCTCTAGGTTTGCGCTAACCGTACGGCGCCCTACCTACAGGTACAGGAGTGAGCAATTTGCGGCAACGATTCTGCGCATCCTTTTGGCTACTGCTATTTTCGATGATCGCGATGTCCGCGTGCACGGAGCAGATCAATTTTCCTGCGCCGACGATTACCTC
>DATNLN010000158.1:0-28926 GCA_035602855.1 Candidatus Acidiferrales bacterium | reverse complement strand
TTGGCCGTTGCCCTTTCCGCGTTTTGTGAACCACTCGCTCATGGCCTGCGCTAAACGCGCGGGGTCCACCGCCAGGCCGACTTCCAGGCGACCTTCCGCGGTAGGCAAGGTATCGTCAAATTCCGCTGAGCCCGTGAAGTTGCGCATGCAAAAACTGTCGAGCCACTCGAGCGGCGCAAGGCGCCTCTCCTTCCCAATCACCAAGTCTGCCTGCAGCTTACGCGCGTACATAATTCGCGGATTATAGCATTTGGCCGAATGTCCCCTTTAGTATGGAAAACCGAGAGGGCGAGCCGGGCCAACCTCATTTCTCGGGCAAAAAATAGTGACGTGATGTAGGATCCGCTTGTTCGCGGCTCTGGCGCGGCGCAATGTGCGATTGCGCCGGATTCGCTAGAATGGAGCAATCGCTCGAATCGTAACCTTGACCGGGCTTGTCTGATTTCCTCAGCCGGAGAAGGAGAGCGCCAGCATGGCAAACTTCCTGCGTGACACCCGCTTTGGTTTTCGTCTGCTGCGAAAAAATCCTGGATTTGCGACGGTGGCGATCTTGGCGCTCGCGCTGGGCATTGGCGCGAACACCGCCATCTTCAGCATTTTTTACGCGACGCTGCTCGCGCCATTTCCTTATCCGCAGCCGGATCAGTTGGTGGTGGTCTGGTCCACTACCGGCGGCAATAGAAATACCGTGTCGGCCGGTGACTATCTGGATTGGAAACGCGACAGCCAGGTCTTCCAGGTATTGGGAGCAGTGACTGGCGAGCAATTCAATGTGTCTGCCGGCGTCGAGCGCGCGGTGCAGGTAGAAGGCAGCTACTTGACCCCCGGCTTCTTGGACCAGTTGATCGGGGACAAGCCGTTCATGGGACGCTATCTACTGCCCGACGACGCAGTAGCGGGCAAAGATCATGTGGTGATCATCACGCATAAACTGTGGGAGACACACTTCGGCGCGGATCCGAGCATCATCGGCAAGCAAATCCACGTGAATGGCGAGCTCTATACGGTAATTGGAGTGCAACCGCCTGGACAGCCGGATCGCTTGGGCAGGCAATTGGTCGTGCCGCTGGTGTTCACGCCGGATCAAACCAACCACGATTTCCGTTGGCTGGTTATCTTGGGACGCATGAAGCCCGGAGTCACGCTCGCGCAAGCGAACGCTGATATGGATACGGTGGCGCACCACATCGCCGAGGATTATCCGAAATCGAACAAGGGCTGGGGCGTAAGCGTGGTGCCGCTGAAGAACGATTTCCTGAATCCCGACGTGCGCAAGGGATTGCCGCTGCTGCTGGGGGCGGTGGGTTTCGTGCTGCTGATCGCCTGCGCCAACGTGGCAAACCTGCTGCTGGCGCGGGGCGCGGCGCGACAAAGAGAAGTCGCGGTGCGAGCTTCGGTGGGCGCTTCGCGCCGGCAGATATTCACGCAGTTCCTGATCGAGAGCTTGGCACTCGCGTCGGTTGGCGGCGTACTGGGAGTTGGTTTGGCGTGGGTGTTGATGAAAGCGATCGTGGCTTCCATGCCGCCGTACACATTGCTTTCGGAAACGGACGTGCGCATGAGCGTTCCGGTGCTGCTCTTCACGCTAGCCACCGTGATGCTCGCCGGCGTTCTATTCGGTTGCGCCCCCGCTTGGCGAGCGGCGCGTATGAATTTGAATGAAGTGTTGAAGGAAGGTGGCGGCGCTGTGCGCAGCACCGGACGGCACGGTTTGCGGCGCGCGCTAGTGATTGCTGAGTTTGCGCTGGCGCTCAGCTTACTTGCCGGCGGCGCACTGGCGATTCACAGTCTGTGGAACATCGCGCACGTGGACCTCGGATTCCGCAGCGATCACTTACTCACGTTCGACCTGCCTGTAACGAAAGGTCGCCTCGCCGATCCTGTACAGATCACAACTTTCTATCGCCAGGCGCTTGAAAAAATTCAGGCGCTACCGGGTGTGACCTCCGTCTCGGCCTCCGAGGGCGCGCCGCTGCAGGGCGTAAGATTCGGGTTGCCGTTCCAAATCGCCGGCAAAGAAGTCACCGATATGTCGCAGCGGCCCGTAGCGGGCTTTAACATGGTGACTCCGGAGTTTTTCAAGGTTTTCGGGATCCGCATGGCACAGGGGCGAGCGTTCAACGATCAGGACCTGGCGGGCGGCGTGCAGGTAGCCGTCGTGAATGAAAATTTCGCGAAGAAATTCCTGGCCGGCGTCGATCCCTTATCCCAGCGCATCCTCGTCGAACAGCTGGTTCCCGGCGTCACAAAACTTGGCTCCCCGGCTGCCTGGCAAATCGTTGGCGTCTATCACGAGGTCCGCAACGGCCGTCTGGAAGAAGACTTCCCCGAAATTGACGTGCCTTTCTGGCAGAGTCCGTGGCCACAGGCGCTTATCGCATTGCGTTCCGACATCGAACCCGATAATTTGACCAGGAGCATCGCTGGAATTGTGCAGTCCATGGATCCGGATCTCCCGTTGGGAAATCCGCGGACGATGGAGCAAATTATGGACCGATCGTTGTCGCAGCAACGGTTCACAGCGGGTTTGTTCGGAGGCTTCGCGGCGATTGCGCTTCTGCTGGCTGCGGTAGGGATTTACGGGGTGATGTCCTTCGCCGTAGCGCAACGCACGCACGAGATCGGGCTGCGCATGGCACTCGGCGCCGGTCAAGGCCGCGTGCTGGCGTTGATTCTGAAAGAAGGCATGCTGCTGGCGGGCGTTGGGCTCACGCTGGGGCTTTTGGGAGCTTACGGTGTCGGGAAAGTGATGCACGGCCTGCTCTACAATGTCGCAGTATTCGATTTGGCGGCGTTCAGCGCAGTGGCTGCGGTCCTGCTGCTAGCGGGATTGCTGGCCTGCTTTATCCCGGCGCATCGCGCGACGCTGGTGGATCCCATGCAGGCGCTGCGCCAGGAGTGATGTCCGCGCCGCGAGCGTGACGCTAAACACGCGGGCGCGGTGCTACTTGCAATTCGCTAAATCGTGGCCTAGACTTTTCTAGTATATAAGCTTTCGTAAGCACGGCCGCGAACTGCCCAGCCGCCAACTGGACGGCACCACGGCGGCTGCATTCCGGAGACCAGGTGTCCACACCACTTGAAAAATGGGTTGAGGAATCGGCGCGTCTTACGCAGCCGGATCAGATCGTCTGGTGCGACGGCTCGGAGGAGGAAAACGATCGGTTCCTTGCCGGGCTGATGCATGACGGCATCATAACCGAGCTAAATTCCACGACTTATCCGCACTCCTATCTGAACCGGCGCAATCCCAATGATGTAGCGCGCACCGAAAGCGTGACGTTCATTTGCACCAACAACAAGGACGACGCCGGACCGACGAATAACTGGATGTCTCCTGAGGACGGCAAGGCGCGGGTGCGGCCGATTCTTGAGGGTTCGATGAAGGGCCGCACGATGTTTGTGGCGCCTTACTTCATGGGGCCAAAAGATTCTCCGTACAGCCGCGTGGGCGTTGAGATTACGGACAGCCGCTACGTGGTGGCCAGCATGCGCATCATGTCGCGTATGGGCAAGGCCGCGCAGGATCGCATCGGCAATTCCGATCGTTTTGTGCCCGGGTTGCACGCCTTGGCCGGCGTCGATCCGGAACGCCGCTTCGTGATGCATTTTCCTGAGGAAAGATTAATTTGGAGCGTCGGATCCGGTTACGGCGGAAATGCGTTACTGGGGAAAAAATGTTTTGCGCTGCGCATCGCCAGCTGGATGGCGCGCTCGGAAGGCTGGATGGCCGAGCATATGCTGATCCTGGGCCTGGAAGACCCGTCGGGCAAAGTGACCTACATGGCTGCGGCATTCCCCAGCGCCTGCGGGAAGACCAATCTGGCCATGATGGTTTCGGCCCTGGAATCGCAGGGATATCGAGTGTGGACGGTGGGCGACGACATCGCCTGGATGCATATCGGCGCAGACGGCACATTGCGCGCGATTAATCCGGAGAACGGATTTTTTGGTGTGGCGCCGGGAACGAACGCGCAGACCAATCCGAACGTGATGGCGGCTTTGCGTCACGACACAATTTTTACGAACGTGGCGATCAGTGGCGCACGCGAGCCCTGGTGGGAAGGAATCGGCACTCCTCCGCCGCCAGGATTGATCGATTGGAAGGGCGAGCCGTGGTCGCCGGAGAAAGGGCCGGCGGCGCACCCGAATTCGCGCTACACCGTGCCGGCGCGGCAGTCGCCTTCGATCTCGCCTCACTGGGAAGATCCGCAGGGCGTGCCCATCTCCGCGATTATTTTTGGCGGCCGCCGCGAACGGCTTGCTCCGCTCGTGTATGAATCGCGCAACTGGCAGCACGGAGTTTTTGTTGGCGCGACGATGGCTTCAGAAACTACCGCCGCTGCGACGGGCGCCGTGGGAGTGACGCGGCGCGATCCGATGGCGATGATTCCTTTCTGTGGCTACAACATGGCTGATTATTTTCATCACTGGCTGGAAATGGGTCCGAAAATAAAGCACGCGCCGAGGATTTTCCATGTGAACTGGTTCCGCAAGGACGCCAACGGAAAATTCTTGTGGCCGGGGTACGGCGAGAATGTGCGTGTGCTGAAGTGGATGCTGGACCGCATCGAAGGCCGGGCGGCTGCGACGGAAACGCCGATCGGTTTCGTGCCTACTCCCGGATCGCTGACGTTGGATGGTTTGGCGATTTCGCGGCCGGTGGTGGATGAATTGCTGCGCGTGGATGCGCAGGACTGGTCAGCGGAAGCGGACGCTACGGCGAAATTTTTCGAGATATTCGGCGATCGGTTGCCAGCGGAGATTCGCAGCGAGAATAAAGCGCTGCAGGATCGCTTGCATCGCACTTCTGTAACTGCAAGATAAAATCTCGCCCGCTCATTGTTTGGCAGATTGCAGGGGCGGGCTATTCCCGTCGTGCCTTCCGAGCGGTTGTCATCCTGATCCGCGGAAGCGGGAGCAAGATCTCTGTTCGACTGCGTGCTTGGCTAGGTCAACGCCTTACTGCGCCGCACTTGTCGCGTACGGGCTCGCGGCTCTGTATCTTTTCTCGAACTCTTCCCGCGTGCACAATGTACGCATGTCTGTAATGCGATCCACGGCGAGAATTCCTTCCAGGTGGTCAATTTCGTGCTGCAGCAGTTCGGCTAAGTCTTTTTGCGGGCCGGCTTGAATTTCGTGAAACTCGCCCAGCAAATCCTGATAGCGTACTTTCACTTCGCGGTGGCGTTCGACCTGCATGAAAATGGAGAGAAAACTAAGGCACGCGTCCCACACGACGATTTTTTCCGCGCTGCGTTCGTTAATTTCCGGATTAATCAGCGGCCACGGCTGCGCGCCGGGTAACTGCAGAAATATGACGCGCTGCGCAACGCCGATTTGCGGCGCGGCTATGCCTCGGCCGTAGCCGGTACTTGCGCGCCAGTGCGCGAGCGTATCGGCGAGGTCTTTTACCAGCGTCGCGATCTCTGGTGACTGCGGATTTCGCACCGGTGACGCGATTTCTCTTAGTCGCGGATCGCCCAGTTGCAGCACGCTTTGAATGGCCATGACTTCCCCCCGACCCAGCGGTTTCGCGCGCGCTAGGCTTCCGGCTGGTAGCCCGGGCAGCGCATCACCGGCAGCGCTGGATATTTTCGATATGCCGGATCCACTGCTGATAATTCGCACAAATAAAATCTGGAGCCGCGGTCGGATTCGATGCGCCGAGCGTGGACACAATCGGCGCACAGACCCGCGCGGACCCGCTCTCCATTCGCTTCGTCCTTCCTGGCATCGTCCTGCGTGCCCACGCGATGAGCATAGCACCGCTGACCCCGGTCTGGTTGGCGGCGTCGGCGCGACGGCAGACTTCGGACATGTTTTTTAATGTGGACATCGGCGCGGGGGAGAAATATTCTCGCCTGCGGACTTCGCGCGCAGGGAGATCTAATGAAACCATTCAGCGAAAAGCTGGCGCTCATCTTGTGGCTAGGGCTTGTGATCGGCGCATTCGCCGCCAGCGCTCAAATCAGCACGCAGATCGTTTTCAGAATGTCGCGGCCGTTTGTGGTGGGGAACACTACGTTTCCCGAGGGCAGCTTCGTGATTCGCGAAGTTCCCGGTGCCGCAAAATTGACGCTGGAATTCAGCAACCCGCGTGGCGGCGCGTCCACTAAGGTCGAAGCGGTGTCCATCCCGGCCGACCCGACAATTCATTCCGCGGAAATTGCTTTCAATAAATACGCGAACCTGATGGCGCTTTCGCAAGTTTTTCCTGGCCCGGGAAAACATGGCTACCAGCTGGTTCCCGGGCGGGCCGAAAGCGACGCCGCCAAGAGCGAAAAGCCGCTGCGCCAAACCATTCCTGCTCGCGGGGATTGAAGCGGCATGACCACACTTCGCCCTCGCTATGCATCTTCCCTTGTAATTCCCTCGGGCTGGATGTCTAAAATACGGATTCCCGGGAGGGCTCGATGAGCTGCCGCCACCTCTGTTTGCGAACGACTTTTTGCCTGTTCTTTGGCGCACTCGTGCTGCCTTTGGCGTGCGCGGCACAAAGCGTACCCGCGCCGCGCGTGGTGGAATTGGCTGCCCCAGACCGCATCATTCTGAAGGCGACATATTTTGGCGCGGCCCAACCAGGGCCGGGGATTCTGTTGCTGCATCAGTGCAACCGCCAGCGCAAAGTCTGGGATGAACTTGCCGCACAACTTGCTGCTGCTGGGCTCAACGTCTTGACCGTGGATTTCCGCGGTTACGGGGAAAGCGGCGGCAAAAGCCCGGAACAAGCGTCGTCGGCGCAGGAAGCCAGTCAAATCGTGGACGAGAAATGGCCGGCGGACGTAGACGTTGCGTTCAAATATCTACAATCGCAGCCGGGAGTGAATCCAGATGTGATGGGCGCCGCTGGAGCGAGTTGCGGCGTGAATCAGGCGGTGCAGTTGGCGCGGCGGCATACGGAAGTGAAGTCATTGGTGCTGCTGTCGGAAACGACCGATCGCGCCGGGCGCAAGTTCCTGCACAGCTCACCGAACTTGCCGTTGTTTTTGGCGGCGGCCGATGACGATCCTGATCCTGGCGTGGTGGAGATTATGCATTGGCTTTACGATGTTTCACCGGATCTTGCCAACAAGTTCGTGCACTATGCGGTGGGCGGGCACGGCGTGGAGATGTTTGCCGCGCACAAAGAATTGCCGAGGATGATTGTGGAATGGTACAACGCGACGCTGCGGAATTCGCCCGCTCCGCCGGCTACCCATGCGCTCGCGCCGTGGTCCGCCGAGTCGCGTTTTTTGAGCTTGGCGGACGAGCCCGATGGATTGCGCAAGGCCGAGCAGATGTTCGCGGACACGCGGCGCGCCGACCCCAACGCCGTTTTGTTTTCGGAAGCAATCATGAACCGGATCGCATACGGAAGTCTGGCTGCGGGCGACATCGAGGGCGCGATTGCGCTTTTTCAAATGAACGTGGTCGTCTACCCCAACTCGCCGAATGTTTACGACAGCTTGGGTGACGCTTACCTCGCCGATGGACAAAAAGATTTGGCGCGGCAGAATGCGCAGAAGGCGCTGGAGCTTTTGGCGTCGGACACCACCGACAACGCTCGACGACGCGATGACATCAGGGAAAGCGCGCAGCAGAAGTTGAAACAGCTGGGCAGCCCCGTCCGATAACTCCTTCCGCTGCAACCGCCCTGGCACTTCACCTGCCGTCGTGGTTCCTGTGTGCTACGTTGCCGTCTATGTTACCGCCGATCGTAAGCTAATTTCTCACGACGAGCGGGATAACGCTGCGGGCGCTGCGCCGTCCCGCGCGGCCTCCCCGATTCAATCGCTAACGGAAACATAATCGAAAACCAATAGAACTCGCTGAAAACAAATTCGAAACAGGTGAACCAAGGCGAAAAAACCTAACTTGTTCAGTACAAACAAGAAAACAGTTCGATTCGATACTTTTGAGCGGTTTCGAAGCGTTCTCCTCGATATCGTTGAACGCTCCTTGACCTATCCGGCTGCATTTCGAGATTCACCAATCCCCAGCCGCCACGGTAGAATTGCCAGCCTATGACCCCTATAACAAAGAGTCTGCGCTCCTTACTGCCGGTGGCGGCTGGCGCGGCCATCGCAGTGGCAACACTTTATCCACTAGCGGCAAACCAGCACGCGGCTGCCACGGTGCAATCCGCGACGCCCTCGGCGGCCGATGCACTTGGTGCTTCCGCGAAACCATACGTCGTGCCAGATCTAGCTGAGCGCGTGGCGAAATTCAAATTGGTGCACATGCCGTTCAATTCCGCCGGGCTGAGCGCGCGAGAAAAGCAAATGGCTGCGAAGCTGGTGGACGCTTCCGGATTGCTGGATTGCATTTACTGGCGGCAGAACGATCCGGCGGGCTTGCGACTGTACCTTTCGCTGGAAAAAAGCACGGGGATGCGCGGCTCAGAGTCACCGTCACCTCTTCGGTCCCCAATCGACATCGAGATTCTGCGCTATCTGAAAATTAACGGCAGCCGGTTCGATTTGATTGATGATGACAAACCATTTGTCGGCACGCAGCCAATGCCGCCCGGCCGCGGATTCTATCCGCCGGACATGACCAAACAGAAGTTCGACACCTACGTCGCGGCGCACCCCGACCAGAAAACCGCTCTGTACTCTCCATTCACCGTCGTCCGAACAAAACCAAAATCTACTCCTGGTTCCGAATTGATCGCGATTCCCTACCACGTCGAGTACCGCGAGTTCGTGGAGGCGATGGCGCAGGACCTGCGCGAGGCTGCCACGTTGAGCGATGATCCGGCGTTTGCGAAATTTCTGCGGCTGCGGGCTGCTGCGCTGCTGACGGACGATTATTACGCGAGCGACATTGCGTGGCTGGATCTGGAAAATCCGAAGTTCGATGTCGTGTTTGCGCCTTATGAGGTTTATGACGACTCGCTGCTGGGCGTGAAAACGACCTACGGCGCTTCGCTAATGATTCGCAACGACGCGGAGAGCGAGAAGCTGGCGTTGTACCAGAAATACGTGCCGGATTTGCAGGAAGCGCTTCCCTTGCCTGCCGCCGATCTGCCTTCGAAGCGCGGCAAGCAGTCGCCGATGGAAGTGGTGGATTCGCCCTATCGCGCGGGGGATTTGCTGCACGGATATCAGGCCGTGGCGGACAATTTGCCGAACGACCCGCGCATCCATGAAGAAAAAGGTTCGAAGAAAATATTCTGGAAGAATTTCATGGACGCGCGCGTGAACTACATTATTTTGCCGCTGGCGCAGCGCACCATGCGCCCGGACCAGGCCGCCATGGCGAGCGGCGAAGGATATTTGGCCGATACGATCATGCACGAAATTTCGCACGGGCTGGGGCCGGCTTTCGCGCACACCGCGCAAGGCAAAGTGCAGATTAACGAGGCGATCGGGTCTTCGTATTCCGCGCTGGAAGAATCAAAGGCCGACGTGGTGGGCGAATTTTGTTACGGCTGGCTGATTGACCACAGCGTGCTGCCTAAGGAGCGGCGCGACATCACGTACGCTTCCTACGTCGCGGGAATTTTTCGCACAGTGCGCTTCGGCGTCGCGGAATCACATGGCGCGGGGGAAATCATGCAGTTCAATTATTACCTGGAGCAGGGTGCGATTCGCCGCGACCCAGCGACGGGATTGTATGTGATCGATTTCGAAAAAATGCCTGCCGCGATCGCGTCGCTCGCCAAGGAGCTGCTGGAGCAGGAAGCCACCGGGGATCGCGCGCGCACCGATGCGTGGTTCAAGAAATATGGCGAGATGCCGGCGGAGCTGGGCGCGCTGCTGGCGAAGACGAGCGAAATTCCGGTCGATGTGGACCCGGAATTCGACTTTCATCCGGGGCTCAAGTGAGCCCCTTGGCCAGCGGCTTACAAGATTTCTTTGATTTCGGCGTCAATCGAAATGTGCGTCTGCGCAAAACCGCTGATTTGAAACGATTGTCCGGCGGCTTTGCTGAAGTGAAAAAACCGGCTGATGTGGTAATCCTCGTCAAGCGCGTCGAAAATCCGCTCGGTCTCTTCGTGCGACAGGTTCAGCGCTGAGATCGGCACGGACTTCCCGTAGCCGCCCGCCGCGCGCACATATTTTTCCACCACTTCGCGCAGTTGCATTTTCAGATCCACACGTACGCGCCAGCTTCGCCGTACGGCAAATTCATGTAAAACACGTTCGCTTCTGCGATGCGCTCGAACGCCGCAAGTAGGTTGCGCGCGCCGTGCCGTGCGCAGAGCGTGATCCCTGGCGCGTTGGCGACTTGCTCCACTTCATCGAGGCTCGCGATTTGCTGGTGCGAAAACCACAGCCAAGTTGCCGCGAATCCGCATTCCACGCAAGCGCCTCCAGGCTGCGCGAGGCGCTGCGAAATTGCCTCAGAAACTTCCGGCCGCAATCCTACCGGTCCGAAATCCGGCTGCCCCACGTAAAAGTACTGCGTGAATATTTGCGCGTCCGGCTCAAAGGCTACCACGCGACCCGGGAACGTTTCCAGTTCGGCGGCAACGGCATCGTTCAGGCATTCGCGGCACAAAGTGATTTCCGGCCGCGGCGGGTCGCGCTTGGTGCTGCGTTTTCCGCGCAGGTACAGCGTATCGGGCAGCAGCGTCGCGATCCAATCGCATTCCTCGCCCAGGTGAATGCATTCGGGCGGCGTGCCTTTCAGCCACGCCCACCAATTGTGGCTGCGCGGCAGCAGTTCGATAGCGGGATACGCTTCGTCGTACGAGATGCGCGCCACGGGTCCGGTTCCAATTCCTGGTTACGACGCCGTATGGTAGCAGATTGCCGGGCGTAATTGTCGGCGTGCTGCGTTCCGGCGTTTGTCCGCGCGGAAGGCATCGGCTATTATGGATGGTGCGCAACGACGCATTCGCAATATTCGATTTGTTCGTTAAGCGAACAGGGAGGATCAGGCATGGCAATCTCGGTAGGGGCGGCCGCACCGGATTTTGTGTTAAAGGATCAGAGCCAGAAGGAAGTGAAGCTTTCGGATTTTCAGGGAAAGAAAAACGTCGTGATTGTGTTCTACCCGCTGGATTGGAGCCCGGTGTGCACGAACGAGCACGCCTGCTTCGTTAATGATATGAAGCGATTCGAGCAGCTGGACGCGCAGGTACTGGGCGTTAGCGTGGACAGCGCCTGGTCGCACAAGGCGTTTGCGGAAAAAATGGGGATTCATTATCCGTTGCTGGCGGATTTCCAGCCGCGCGGCGCGGTGGGCGAAAAATTCGGCGTGTACCTGGCGGAGAAAGGGATCACCGGACGCGCCATCGCGATTGTGGATCGCTCCGGCAAAATCGCGTGGTTCAAGAATTACGATATTCCCACGCTGCCGGATTTGAAGGAAGTTGCCGACGCGCTGGCGAAAGTGAATTAGTCCGTTTGGCGTCATAGTCACGCGCGCGTGTGCGTGCGGTTGCGGCAGGCGCTGCGCGTTTATTTGGGCGCAGCGTCTTTGTCGGGAGCTGGCTTTGACGATTCTGCCGGAGAATCAACGAACGGCTGCGAAAATGTGCGGATGTAATCCACCAGTTGCCAGCGTTCCTCTTCGCTCAGTTTGCCCTTGAAAGCCGGCATGGGGCGATGCCCCTCGGAAATTTTCCAGAACAGTTCGCCGTCGGTCAGCTGGCTCATGATGTGCGCGTCGGTGAAATTCGTAGGCGCGACTGATAGCTTTTCCGCACGTTCCCCTTTTCCGTTGCCGTCTTCTCCGTGACAATTCTCACAGCGGTCGGAGTAGGTGCTCATCCCCATGCCGATGGTTTGCGGCGTGGCGGGAAAGGGATTGCGCGTTTGCCTGGCTTGTTCCGGGGCGTTCCAGTCGCTGAGGGAATAGACGACGACGCTGCCGGCGACGGCGACGATTACAAATACGACTAGGATTCCAAGCAGGTTGGGCTTGAATCCGGAGTTGAGCTTGCGGAGAGCGGGTTTGTCGGACGCCATGATTCGCGGGTTTGCCTGTGGAAAGCTATGGCTTCGGGAAAATCTTCGCATTCTGATGCGGGATTTTCAACTGCAGGGCCGACCGAGCGACGGATCGACTCTAGCGTGCGGCGTGGATCGCCTGGTATACGGAGAGGAGCACGATGACCAGCATGGCGACGACATAAACGCGAAGGCCCCATAGCAGAGCTTTCGTGCCCAAGGAAAGATTCTTGCGACCAAAATGGGTGCGGCGCTTGGCGGCGACGACTTGGTCGGCTTCGAGCAAGGAGAGCACGGCGCGAGGATCGTGCAGGGTGAGCTGCTCGGACTTGACGCCAACAGGAACGTCCCCAGGTGCGAGCGCGTCCTGATCTTCCGAAATATCCGCGCGATGCGAGTCCAATTTACTTCCTCCCGAACACGATGCGCTTGGCTGCGAACCGTTTCATGATGAAAGACAATCTATCCGCCCAACCATTTGGGGAATACAGTCGCGAGGCCGAAGCCTAGGCCAGCAATAATCAGAAGAACCGTGACTGTGACGCCCGCTACGTTGGCCCAGAAACCATTTATGTGCTCGCCCATTACTTCCGGATCGTTCACCAGCAGCAGCAGAAAAGCCAAAGCCGGAGGCATGGCCAGGACGGCGATGACGTTGACTGTCAGCACCACGAACTCGAGCGGGAAATGAGGAATCAGCACCAGAGCCGCGGCGGCGCAGGCCGAGCCGAACAGCGTCAGATAGAAGGGCCAGGCTTCACGCAGCGGACGGTTCAAGCTGTGGCCGGTTTGCATGACTTCTCCGAAGGCGTAGGCGGACGAAGTGGAGATGGCGATGGCGGCGACGATGCCGGCCTCGAAAATTCCCAGAGCGAAAAGCGCGGCGCCGGTGTGGCCGATTAATGGTTCGAGCGCCTCGGCGAACTGCGCGGCTTGAAAATCCGCGGCGTTGATGCCGTGATGAAACAGCGGCACGGTGGCCAGAATCGCGGCAATGGCGAACACGGAAGCGAGCAGAGCGCCCAGCAGAGTATCGAAGCGGCCGGCGTTGATATCGCGCGGTTGCATGCCTTTATCCACCACGGCGCTTTGCTGAAAGAAAAGCATCCACGGAGTGACGGTGGCGCCGATGGTCGCAAGGATCAGCAAAAGAATTTCATAGCGGCTGCCGCCGGGGAACGGCGTCCAGGTGACCATGGCGTGGCCTACGGCGTGCCAATCGGGGCGCGCGAGAATAGCTGCAGGAATAAACAGGCCGTTGAAGATGGCGAGGCTGAGCGTGATGCGTTCCCAAGTCCAATAGCGGCCGGTGGTGATGGCAGCGACGACGATGACGAGCGCCCCCCCTACGGCGATCGAGGGCCGGACGCCGAAAAAGCCCAGGCCGGCGCGCACGCCGATGAATTCCGTGACCAGGGTTAGAAAATTACCGAAGATCAGATCGCCCATGGCGAAGAAGCCCCAAAATTTTCCGAAGCGATCGAAGATAAGTTCGGCGTGCCCGCGATGCGTGACGGCTCCGAGGCGAACTGTCATTTCTTGCACGATGAAGCCCATAATAAAAGTAAGCACGACGAACGGAATGAAAAAGCCGACGCCATAGCGTGAGCCATCCGCGGAGTAAGACAACATGCTGGGGGCGTCGTTTTCGCCCAGGAAGACGAGAACTCCAGGGCCGACCAATAGCCACAGAAGGCGGAAGCCGCCGAATTTTTTGCTACGTCCCTTTGATCTCGCCCGCGCGACTTCCCAACGGTCACGAGCACGATCTACATCTTCATGAGTGACGAGGCCAATCAGTTCCGGGGCGGCGGCGGACGCGACGGCAGATTCGGTGGTGGGGTGAGCCGTCTGACCTGAGAGCAGACTCGGATTTTTGTCGGGGGCGTCCATTAGTTAACCTAGCTAAACTCTGGGTATAAACTACGCTTAACAAGCGCCGAGGTCAATCCCTGGGGTGCACGGCTGAGCAAAAACTAATCGGGGGAATTCCCTGCTCTGCTATAGTGAGCGAGGAATCTTCCCAGGAGCAGACCCATGAGCGAGCCAGCGAGCCAGCAACAGAAACAGCAGGTGCAGATCAAGGCAGATGAAAAGGAACTGCTCGGGCAATATTCGAATCTCGCCGTCATTCATCACAACGGCGAAGAGTTTACGCTCAACTTCATATATTTATTCCCCAGCGTGCCGCAGGGCAAGCTGGTTTCCAGCGTAATTTTGAGTCCGGCGCACGCCAAACGGCTGCTGCAGGCGCTGAAAGAGAATGTGGCGAGGTTCGAAGCGCAATTTGGGACTTTACCGGAAGGATCGGGGCCGGCTCCGGAGACGAACTTCGGATTCGTGCAGTAGACCCGCACGGCCGGCTAGGTTGCGCGAGATTCCGCGACGACCCAATTGCCACTGGGTTCCAGGAATTCCAAGCCCACAGCGAAACCGGATTGCGGAGTGATCTGGCAATAAGCGACGCGGGCGATTGCCCGAAACGCGCCGGTGAGGGTCGAGATCGTGAGGCGATCCCCCGGGTTCCAGCGGCGCATGCTCAACACGCGAGCACCGTGCGGGCTGACGTTCTCCGTGAAGGTGGTTTCGGTGCCGGGCAGAGCGGGATGACCGGTGATCTGGACGCCGACTTCCATCGGGATGCGCGTCTCGCGACGCGGCCCCACGAAATTTTTTGGGGCTCCCATCCCAAAGCGCATCTTCAATGCTTCCCCTTTCTATAAGCAGGCCGCTACATGCCCCAAGCGAAATTTTTTCTGGCCCTTGGCCTTCATGCGGTACAGCGCGCGATCGGCAGCTCCCAAAAGCTTTTCGATCGTGGTGCCATCGTCGGGATAGACGGCGACGCCGACGCTGACGGTGATGGGAGGCTGCTGGCCGTCGTTCTTTAACTGTTCGCAGATGCGCGAGGCAGCTTGCGCGGCGTCTGCTTCGCTGGATTCCGGGAGTATCAGCGCAAATTCATCGCCGCCGTAGCGTGCGGGAGTATCAATCGCGCGGCTGCCGTCGGCCAAGGCAGAGCCGAGGCGTTTGATGGCGCGGCTGCCGGTGAGGTGACCGAAGCGGTCATTGATCTTCTTCAACTCATCGAGATCAAAAAGCAAGACCGCGAAACTGCGGTTGGTGCGGCGCGAACGCTGAATTTCGGTTTCCAGCACCTCGACGAGGCGACGATGATTCGCAAGTCCGGTGAGCGGATCAGAGGCAGCCAAATGGCTGACCTGGTCGAAAAGTTGCGCGTTGTCGAGCAGAGTGCCGCCGAGAACGATGACATAGCTCATGACCATCATGAAATGCGCGAGGGTGTAGGGAGCGTCCAGATGGTGCTGCGACTCACTCATGGTGACGTGACAGAGAACGTTGAGTGCCGCGGCGAGAAATAAGGCGCGGTCCAAATAGGCGCCGGCGCGGTTCAGGCGGCGGGCATAGCCGATCGTCGCAGCGAGATAGATTGCCGCGGGCAGCAAGTCCGCAGGCCGCGGGATGATGGCGCCGGGATGAATCTTCGGCGCGTGTGGGAGCATGAAATAAAAGACGCTGGTCAGGTATGCGACGCCGCCTACCATCAGAGTGGCGGCGGCCATTTCCTTGGCGGGTTCACGCGCGATAGGAATACGGCGTTCGACTGCGAGAGCAGCCAGCAGCAATACGGCCAGAAGAGTGCGGCCGGCGAGCCAGCCGTAGGAGATGGAATCTCCGGGCGTGGGAGTGACCAGCATGCCGCGATAGAACGTCATGCTCGTGCCCGCTTCGATCAGGCCCGCGAGCACAAAGCCGAACGCGAGAATTAAAGAAATTCGATCGTGAGTCCCGCGGAAGCGGACGAGGGCGTTGGCGGCAAAGGTGAAGCCGATCAGACTTCCTGCCATCTGCAAGTAGGTGTCAAGGAGCGGGTCCGCTATGTAGCCGGAATTGCGCAGGACCCATAGGGAAACGAGGAATGCTCCCCCGGCAATCGTCCAGAGCAGGACGAGGCGAAAGCGATGAAGAAGACCCCAAAAACTGCCCGAACGAGCCACAATTCCCCCAAAGGGACCCGACACTTACCCGAGAACTACCGAGCAAGCTTGGTGCCGTTCGTCCTATTGGTTCTAGTACCTAATAAGGCATTTATTTTGTGGCGGTTGGAATTGCCCGTGCGTCGGACGCGGTTGCGTCCGACGCGTCGCGTTTTTTGGCGCGGGGTAAAAACGTTACACTCTATTACGGGGACTACCCAGGACCGAGTGGTTCAGGACTTGGCCGGTGGAGGGGGCAGTTCGTGGGCTTGAACGACGCTTTGGAAGGTCGAGCGTTTGTGCGAGCCGTCGCAAAACGGCTTGCGTTCGGAGAAGCCGCAACGACAGAGGCCGATCTTGGTGCGACCGCCCAAGCCGTAGGCGTGGCCTTCCTGGTCCACCACTTCGACTTCACCGTCAATCAACAGCGGGCCATTATTCACAACGGTAACTTTTACGTCTGGCATTCGATCCTCCGATCGATTCTGGCTAGATTTTGGCCGCGGGGCACGCGCCGAGGGCGCATGGTAGTCGGGGCCGATCAGTATTTTGGCACCGAGGGGTCCACATCGTCGGACCAAGCAAGGATACCACCCTTTAGGTTCAGAATTTTGCGAAAGCCGGCGCGCTGCAGGAACTCAACGGCTTCGGCGGAACGTTTTCCGCTGCGGCAATGAGCCACGATTTCGCGCGAGCTATCGAGCTCGTTGACGCGTTTGGAGAGATCGCCGAGCGGGATCAAGTGGCCGCCGAGATTGCAGATCTGGTATTCGTGCGGTTCGCGAACGTCGAGGATGTAGAGATCGTCGCCGCGATCGAGCCGCCCTTTTAATTCGCGCGGAGTGATTTCGGGGACGGAGGTTTGCGGCGCGGGAGCTTCTTCGCCGCGAATGCCGCAGAATTCAGCGTAGTCAATCAGTTTGGTGAGGGTGGGCTTCGTGCCGCAGAGCGGGCAATCGGGATTTTTGCGCAGCTTGAGCTCGCGGAAGCGCATCGCCAGCGCGTCAAAGAGCAGCAGGCGGCCGACGAGCGGTTCGCCGGCACCGATGATGAGTTTCAGAGTTTCGGCCGCTTGAATCGAGCCCACGATTCCGGGCAGCACGCCGAGCACGCCGCCTTCGGCGCAGGACGGGACCAGACCTGGAGGAGGCGGCTCGGGATACAGGCAGCGATAGCACGGACCATCGGGATAGCCGAATACGGTTACCTGGCCTTCGAAGCGAAAGATGGAGCCGTAGACGTTGGGCTTGCCGAGCAGCACCGACGCGTCGTTGACCAGATAACGCGTAGGGAAATTGTCGGTGCCGTCCACGATGATGTTGTAGTCTTTCAGGATGTCGAGAGCGTTTTCGCTGGAGAGCTGCGTTTCGAAAGTGTCGATCTGGATGTCTGGGTTCAGGTCGCGCAGGCGATCGCTGGCTGCGGCAATTTTCGGACGGCCTACGTCTTTGCTGCCGAATAAAATCTGGCGCTGCAGGTTGGTGGAATCCACGGTATCGAAATCCACCAGGCCGATGCGGCCTACTCCTGCGGCGGCAAGATACAAGCCGAGCGGCGCGCCGAGGCCGCCGGTGCCGATGCAGAGAACTTTGGCCTGTTTGAGCTTGAGCTGACCTTCCATGCCGACTTCGGGCATGATCAAGTGGCGGCTGTAGCGGAGGATTTCTTCTTTGGAAAGCGAGACCGGCGCACTGGCAGGCGCGGGGTTCGCGGAAATTTCTGACTTAGTGGCCATTGCAAAACTCTCCCGGTTCATTGTGCACGCCGCCAGCAATCGAAGGCACGATGCTGACGATATCGCCGTCGCGAAGCTGCGTCTGATCTTTTTGCAGGTAACGGATGTCTTCGTCGTTCACATACACGTTCACGAAGCTGCGCAGTTTGCCGTCGTCGGAATAGAGATGCTTTTTCAGATCGGCAAAGCGCAGGGTCAATCCGTTCAGGGCTTCGGCCACGGTGTTGGCCTGCAATTCGACGCTTTCCTGTTTGCCCGCATACGCGCGCAGCGGCGTGGGGATGATCACTTTTACTGCCATTCGCATTCCTCCTCTGGGCCTAGGATGCTGTCATCCAACCGTGATGCAGCGGATCGGGATTGGCGGAATACTTTAACTTAGATGCTGGCAGAGTGGGCGGAAGATTCAATCGCCTCGGAATCGTAGGCAGAGCGATCGTCGCGCAAGCGCCAGGAATTCATATCGCGCGGCTGGCCGGATTGCACGCTGACGATAATGTAGCTGTACCATGGCCAGGCATGTGCGCGATCGAATTCGCTGGGGCGCGCGGGAGCGTCCGGATGCGAATGATACCAGCCGATCAGCTCGATATTCTTTTCGCGCGCGGTTTTCTCGGCGAGTTGCACATCGCCGGGGGTAACTTCGAAGCGGTTGCGCGGGGAATCGTCGCGGCGATTGGCGAGCGGCAGGAGAGCTAGAACTTCGCGCCAGCCATCGCCATCGCGGCCGAGGATGGCGCCGCAACATTCGTGGGGGTAAGTCTCGACACCGTGGGCTCGGATCAGGTCGGCAAGTTCTTCGCGGATTTTCAGCAGCGAGGCGCTCATGCTTCGCTCCAAAATTGTTCGGTTAGATATTTTTCACCGGAATCGGGGAATATGGTGACGATTACGGCGCGCTCGTTCGCAGGTAGGCGGCGGGCTACCTCCATGCAGGCCCAGAGGGCTGCGCCGGAACTGACGCCCCCGAGGATGCCTTCTTCGCGCGCGAGGCGGCGGACGAGTCGGTGAGCATCCTCGGTGCGCACGGCGAGGTCTTCGTCGGCAAGGGTCGGATCGTAAATGCCCGGGACGATTGCGGTGGCGAGGTGCTTCAAGCCTTCGAGCCCGTGGAAGCCGGAGTCTGGTTGAAAACTGATGCAGCGGATTGCCGGATTAAGTTCTTTCAGGCGGCGGGTTGTGCCAACGAATGTGCCGGTCGTGCCAAGGCCCGCAACGAAATGGGTGGTGGTTCCGTTGGTTTGCTGCCAGATTTCGGGGGCAGTTGTGGCGTAGTGTGCGGCGGGATTTGCGGGATTGCTGTATTGATCAGGGTAAAAATATTTTTCGCGATCGGATTCGTAGATTTCGCGCACGCGGCGGATGGCACCGTCGGTGCCTTCGTCCCCCGGAGTGTAGACGATCTCCACGCCGTAGGCTGCGAGAATGTGTTTGCGTTCGGGCGAGGCGCTCGTGGGCAGGCACAGTTTCACACGATAGCCGAGAGCGGCGCCGATCACGGCGTAGGCGATTCCGGTGTTGCCACTGGTGGCGTCGAGGATTGTTTTGCCGGGGCGCAGGTCGCCAGAGCGTTCGCCGGCGCGGATCATGGAGTAGGCGGCGCGGTCTTTCACGGAGCCGCCTGGATTGAACCATTCGGCTTTGGCGTAAAATTCGATGTTGGGAAAGCCGGTGACGATGCGCTCGAGGCGCAAGAGCGGAGTGCCGCCGATGCGATCGAGCAGATGCACGCCGACTCTGGCCTTATGGGCACTGGCCGCGTCGTGCGGCGCGACTGTCGGTTTGTTAGCTGCGCTCACTGTGCTTGTTTCCTGTTGGTACCGGAGGCTCGGGCGCGCGATTTGATGCAAATCGCGCGAGCCTGCGCTTTAGATGCTACCGAATACGCCTGATGTTCAGCTGCCTGCGACTAGTTTATCAGAATGACGGCGCGGTTCTGCGCGAAACTGGGCGAGCCAAAATTCCCCTAGGTCGCTGGCGACGGCAAACTTCTTGGCGGGAGTGTGCTGCGGGCGAGTTTGGCGAAGGCGATTTTTGTCTTTACACGTGGGCGGGCGAGTCCCTATTCTGGACTGGCCATGTGGTATGTGAACAAACTGTTCGATCAGGCGCTGGTGGAATCGATTTCCGCCAAGGGATTTTTAGTGCGCAATTCGGGCGGAGTGGTGCGCATTGAAAAATATAATTGCGGGGCGGAGCTGCGCAAGACGCCGGAAAGCCTTTTTCAGATGACCGAGATTCCTTGCATCATGATGCAGGGGCAGTTCACGGCATTGTGGGATGCGGGGTACCAGAAATTTCTGATCGGCCATGAAGGTAAGAAATTTCCAGTGCATGTGAAGCAGCTGAGCGATTTGCGGCGGTTCAACGAAGAATTGCGTACGGCGCTGGGTGTGCCTACTTATTACAATGAGGCGCTGGGTTCGACGTGCGCTTTTAGTGTGTATGACCGGGTGAAGGGACGTCCGGGCGATGTGCCGGATGAGAGTGTTGGAGCGCAGGAAGAACCGGAGCATTAAACCTGGTTTGAATTCCACTGCACGTGAAAGAAAAAACAAGAACGCCTGGCTAAAGAGCAGGCGGCCGCCGCGATTTGAAAGACAAAGTCAGAACGCCTTCCTGCGTGCGTTTTTTCTCAAACCATTAAAGCAGAACGGACCTGCCAGGTTCGCTGGCGTGCTGAGACCAATTAAATTTTCGCGTTCTCGAGGTGACGGCGGAGGCGTGCTGCGTCCAGGCGATGTTGGCTGAAGAATTGCGCTCC
This sequence comes from Candidatus Acidiferrales bacterium, assembly GCA_035602855.1. GTDB lineage: Bacteria > Acidobacteriota > Terriglobia > Acidiferrales > UBA7541 > Palsa-295. The sequence continues at coordinate 8,544 of DATNLN010000158.1, read as the reverse complement.
GATGAAAATTACTGGCACGTCGTTGGTGTAGCGCGCAAGGAGGATTGGGTCGTCATCGATGTCCACTTCTTGCAGACGGGCGCCTGTCGCGGCCAGCACCGGAGCCATGGCGGCTTGAGCTTCTTCGCAGAGATGGCAGCCTGCGCGCATGTACATGGTGACGTCGCGCGGAGAGGCAAGGGCTAGGCGCCCTTCTTCGCTGCGCCGATAAAAATCGCCGCCGCCGTCAGGGATTAGCAGACCTAGCTTGACCAAATCCGTTACTGCGTCAAGCACGGCTTCGCGTTCAGCGGGAACGTTGCCGCCGACGAATTCGAAAAGTGTGTGCAGGTCGAGCGAGGGCCGGCCGAGTTGATCGAAGGTGGAGAGAATGCGCTGCGCGATGGTTTGCATGGCGTCCCTGTGCGCGTGACGATGCGAGCGTCGCGCTACGGCTTGATGGTGTAGAACTGCTGAAACGGGCCGATGCACGGGAAAAATGCGCGTGAGCGGTAGAGTTCAGCGATCTGGCGGATGTGGCCGAGGTCGTGGAACGCCCACTCGTTCATCAGTTGGCCAACGGTGATCGGGCCGATTTTGCCATGCTGTCCGCCCCGCGCGAGAATGCCGGGCGAAACGTAACGCAAGGCGGAAAGGCTGCGATCGCGTTCGTGACAGAATTTTTTCAGATTTTCGCGGGCTTTGGTGGCGGAGTAGCGGCCGGAGGCGTAGGCCGCGTTCTGATCGTACGGCTCGAGCTGCGGATTATTTTTTTCCAGCATCAGTTGGATGCGCTCGCGGAAGCCGACGACTTCGACTTCCGCCATATGCGCCAGCACTTCGCTGATGGACCAGCGATCGGCGGCAGGCTTCCAGTGCAGCTGCTCGTCGCTGGCGGCCCACACGATTTTTTCGATGATGATTGGAGTTTGCTCCAGCACGGCGAGCCCCGGCAGGGCGTCTGGGCTTGGAGTAGCGGCCATCGAATCCTCCGGAAAAGCGGCGCAGAAATACTTTTATACAGGAATGCGCAAAGGTTGTCGAAGGGGCGCTTGTGCGAGGCGGTGACGCGTGGTACACCGAAGGGCAACGTTTCGCCGAACCGCCCGCGCGATCGAAGGCGTGGCGACTTACGAGGTGCAGCGACATGGCGCAGGTTCTGGCTTTGGTGGATGATTTATTTTTTCAGGCGAAAATTCTCGAGACGGCGAAGCATTTGGGAATCGCGGTGCGCACGGCCATGACCAGCGACGCGTTGCTCGAGGAGATCGCAAAGGAAGCGCCGCAGCTGGTGATTGTGGATCTGAACGCACGCGGCACGCCGCTGCAGGCGATTGAAAAAGTGCGCGCGGCACACCCGGGCCTGCCGTTGATTGCATTTCTCTCGCACGTACAGACGGACTTGGCGCAGCAGGCGCGGGCGGCGGGGTGCACGCAGGTGCTGCCGCGTTCGCAATTTACGCGCGACCTTGCAACCATACTGGCGCAGGCGAAGTCTTAGTGCTGATGATGAAGCGAAGCTTGCGTTCGCGGTGCGGTGAGATGGGCGCGATGGTCGCGGCGCTGCTGTTCGCCGCTACAATGACGATGACAATGCCTGAGTCGGCGCGCGCGCAGGAAGCGGGTGATGCGGCGGACCCGGCTGCGGCTTTAGCTGACACGCTGGTGGCTGCTTGCCGCGCGAACGAGCCCGATTTTGCGAGCCATCTGACCAGCGCCAACGCCACGGCGTTTCGAGCGCTGCCCGCGACGCAGCGCAGCGAATTGATGAAGCGGCTTTCGCTTTCGGATGAACCAGGCAAGCCACTGCTTTCCTCCGACAATGAAAAACATATTGTGCTGCGCTGCCGGGCTACCAATAACACTGTGGAATACCGCTTCGGCGCGACGCGCGTGCAGGAGAATTTGGCGTTCATTCCAGTGGCGGTGGTGAACAGCGAGCAGGCGGAGTTCGGCATGGTACGCGACGGCGGCGGCTGGCGGCTGCTGTCACTGGGATTAGTTTTGTTCGACGTGCCGCAGCTGGCAAAGCAGTGGGCGGCAGCGGATCTGGCGGCGCATGAGGATGCGGCGATTGCGGATTTGCGGTCACTGGCGGAGGCGATACGGCGTTACCAGCGCGCGTTCGGAAAATTGCCGGAATCGCTGGCGCAGCTGGGACCGGCGCCGAAAGATCAAATTTCACCGGAGCAGGCGGCGCTGGTGCCGGCGGATATGGCGGCAGGAAAACAGGGCGGCTATATTTTCCGCTATCGAATTTCTCCGGACGCGAATGGAAATGACAACGATTTTGAGCTGGCGGCAACCCCTGAAGCATACGGGCGGCCAGGCAAGCGATCGTTTTTCATGGATGCTGCCGGAAAAGTTCACGGTGACGACAAGCGCGGGAAAGTTGCGACGGTGGACGATCCGCTGATTGCCGGCGAGAGGGCCGCGGACGAAAACTGAACGTGACATTGCGCGGCGTCAGGTATAATGCCTCCCGGTTTCAATAACGTTTGCCACGGTTGTAGTCCCGTCTTGCGCTGAAACGCGAAAAGGAATGGCGATGTCACAGTCGAAAGTGTTAGCCGACCGAATTTATTCCGGCGAAGGGATTGCGGCGGATGCGCTGCGCATCTTGACGGCAAATCTTCTGCTGGTGCTGTGCGCGCACATCGTGATTCCACTGCCGTGGACGCCGGTGCCGATCACGGGCCAGACGTTCGGCGTGCTGCTGGTGGCGGTATTGCTGGGCGCGCGGCGCGGTGCGATCACTTTGATTTTGTATTTGCTGGAGGGCGCAGTCGGTTTGCCGGTGTTTCAGCCGCTGGGCTTGCCTGGACTGGCGCGTTTTGCTGGACCAACAGCTGGATATTTGTTTTCTTATCCATTTGCTGCTTTTGTCACAGGCTGGCTGGTGGAACGCAGCGCGAAGTTTGCGGAATCGCGCGCCGGCGGGGCGCGGCTTACGGGTTTGCCGCTGATTGGCGCGCTGATTTCGGGCGAAGCGATTATTTTTGCGTGCGGCTGTGCTTGGCTCGCCTTGTTCCTGCAAATGGGCTGGAGCGTGGCGCTCGGTCAGGGCGCGCTGCCATTTCTTCCGGGTGAGATCATAAAAATTGCTCTGATCGTGGTGGCGGCTGGAGGATGGCAGCTGGCCCGGCGAGAAGCGTAGGTAAGCGGCATAGAGTAGCAAGCAAGCAGGCAGGCCCCAGCCCTGGCGTAAAAATTTTGTAATTCCGTTTTCTGGATTCCTGATCATGCCCACCCAGACCGTGCCGCAGAAGCAAAGTCCCGAAGACGCACTACGTTCAGCGAACACAAAATTCTATGCAGCTTTCGAATCGCTTGACCTGGCCGAGATGGAAGCGGTGTGGTCGCATGACGATGGCGTGACCTGCGTACATCCGGGTTGGGATTTGCTGTTGGGGTGGGACGAAGTGCGCGAGCGCTGGGCACGACTTTTTGCGCATGCGAAGCGCGTGCGGATTGCATTGAGCGGCGTGTGGGTGCGCGTCGAAGGCGAGGTCGGCTGGGTTTCTTGTACGCAGCATGTGACCACGGCGTTTGCGGATACTTTCGACGACGCCATGGTGCAGACGACGAATGTTTTTTTGCGCCGCGATGAGCAGTGGCTGCTGGTGGCGCATCACGCCTCACCTTTGCCGGCTTCTCCGCGTACGCCGGTGCAATAGGCGCGGCAGCGGCTCGGAACGTACCGCTAGAGATTTGCAAATCCAGAACGGCTTATAATGGATTGACGTGTTTATAGGAGAGGTATGCCGCATGAAAATGGGTTTGCTCGCACTAGTCTTGTTCTTGCTGGCGATACCTGGTGCTGCGGTGCGCTGCATGGCGCAGGAAGCCACGAAAGATTCACCCTCGGCCATTGCCGCGAAACAGATCATTCAGGAATTGGTGGCCGGACAATTTGAAAAAGTGGAAGCGCTCTACGATGCGCGCATGGCCGCGGCGCTGCCGCCGGGAAAACTCGCGGACGGTTGGCGCGACTTGAACAAGCAAGCGGGCGCGTTTCAGGCGATTACCAGCGCGGAGACGTCGCAAGTACAGGGGCTGCAGGTGGTAAAGATGGAGTGCAAGTTTGAGAATTCAGCCCTGGACGCTACGGTGGTTTTCAATCCCGAGGGCAAACTGGGAGGCTTGAGTTTTCAGCCCCACCAGGCGCCGCCGCCGCCATGGAATGCGCCGGGATACGCCAAACAAAATTTGTTCAGCGAACAACCGTTGACTTTGACGAATGGAAAATTCGAATTGCCCGGGACTCTTACGGTGCCGGTGGGCGCGGGACCATTTCCAGCCGTGGTGCTGGTGCAGGGTTCAGGGCCGCAGGATCAGGACGAAACGATCGGGCCGAACAAGCCGTTTAAGGACTTGGCGTGGGGACTTGCGAGCCGCGGCATCGTGGTGTTCCGTTACATCAAACGCACGAAAAAATATGGCGCGCAGAGCAGCGACGATCCAGTGCAGCTGACGGTGGAGGATGAAACGATCAGCGACGCGCGGGCGGCGGTGGCGTTGGTGGCGACGCAGGCGAAGGTGAATCCCAAGCAAGTTTATCTGCTGGGCCACAGTCTGGGGGCGTTTCTGGCGCCGCGAATCGCTGCGGGCGACGCGCAGATTGCGGGAATCGTGATGCTGGCGGCGAATGCGCGGCCGCTGGAGAAAGTGGTGCTGGAACAGATTCACTATTTGGCGGCAATGAACGGCACGCCGACGGAAACGGAACAAAAAAAGATTGATGCGGCCGAAGGCGGCGCGAAACAAATTGAAAACCCCGCCTTGAAGCCGGGCGACACGATCGTTTTCCTGGGAGCGACGATGTATGGCGCGTATTGGCTGGACCTGCGCGGCTACGACGCTCAGAAAACCGCAGCTAAATTGAAAATTCCGATTTATATCGCGCAGGGCGGTCGCGATTATCAGGTGACCTCGTCGAACTTTCAGGCTTGGTCGGATGCTTTGGCGAACAACCGGAACGTGACGCTGCGCATTTATCCGGATCTGGATCATCTTTTCATGCATGGTACCGGCGCCTCGAAGCCCTCGGACTATGCGCGGCCGGATCATGTGTCGCAAGAAGTGGTGGAGAACATCGCGACATGGATTTTGCCGAGCGAAAAGCCCGGGACGCTGGCTAAGCCGCAGTGAGCGGCCGGTCGATTTGACATTCGAATGCGAATGGAAAGCGAAGCTGCAAGGCGCGACCATGCGGGCTGGGTCGGTATCGCGGACCGAGCGGCGTTGCCTGTACGTTCCCCCACGGCGTATGGTATTCTGGCTTGCGTGTTCGGCGCTCCAGCCGGAAGACGCGCACACCTTGGTTTCTTTCACTGCGACGAGTGAGACGCTAGCGCATCGTAGTCTCTACAGGGTCTTCAATGCGTCTTCACAGTCGGGCCGGGGCGAGTGACGATTTCGCGAGAGCCAGGACGGACCCAGCATGTCCACACCAGCCGTTTCACCAAAAGTTGCAGAAATTCGCCTGGCACATTCGCCAGACAGCGACGACGCTTTCATGTTCTACGCGCTGGCGACGGGAAAGGTGCGCCTGCCGGGCGTGAAGTTCACGCACATTTTGTCGGACATTGAGTCGCTGAACCAGGCGGCGAAGAAAGAAGTGTACGACGTGACGGCGATCAGTTTTTACGCCTATCCGTTTGTAGCGGATAAATATGTGCTGATGGATTGCGGCGCGAGTTTCGGCGAGGGGTACGGCCCCATCGTAGTTTCGGGCCATCCCATCAAGAAAACTGAGCTGGCGGGGCGCAAAATCGCGATTCCGGGGATGCTGACGACTTCCTATCTGGCACTGAAGCTTTTCGAGCCGAACGTCGAGACGGTGACGATGCCGTTCGACAAGATTCTGGACGCGGTGCAGAACAAGGAAGTGGAGGCAGGGTTGCTGATTCACGAAGGACAACTGCTTTTCTCGCAGAAGGGATTGCATCGCGTGGTAGACCTGGGGCAATGGTGGCAGGAACAAACCGGGTTGCCGTTGCCGCTGGGCGCGAACGCGATTCGCCGGAAGTTGGGCGAGGATTTGGGCCGACAGGTTTCGCGCGTCATTCGCGAAAGCGTTTCCTACGCGCTGGAGCATCGCGAGGCGGCGCTGGATTATGCGCTGCAATTTGCGCGCGACATGGATCCGACACTGGCCGACAAGTTTGTGGGAATGTATGTGAACCGCTGGACGCTGGATTACGGCGAAGAAGGACGCCGGGCCGTGCGCGAATTGTTGGCGCGCGGGGCTGCGGCGGGCCTGCTTCCCGGAGATGTGCCGGTAGAATTTCTGAGCGGCACGGTGAGCGAAACGCCTTCACGATCCGCCTAACGCCGAAAAATTCGAATTGCAGCGCGGGTGACCGCCGTTGTTGTGCTTCAGGCGCGCGGAGAAATGCGCCCGCCCTTCCTGCCCGCTACCGTCAGGTAAAATTAGTGAACCCATGACCAACCTGATCCAACAGGGCCTGGCCCTTCGCGAATTGCTCCGTGAACGCATCCTGATTCTGGATGGCGCGATGGGGACTATGCTGCAGCAAGCGAATTTGACGGCGGCGGATTTTGGCGGGCCGGACCTGGAAGGCTGCAACGAAAATCTGGTGCTCAGTCGGCCGGACGTGGTGTTAGAAATCCACCGCAAATATCTGCACGCGGGGTCGGACATCATCGAGACGAATTCGTTCGGCAGCACGCCGGTGGTGCTGGCGGAATACGGATTGGGCGAGCAGGCGCGCCGAATCAGCCGGGTGGCGGCGGAACTTGCGCGCAAAGCCGCGGATGGATTTTCCAAAGCCGGCAAGCCGCGCTTCGTGGCGGGATCGATGGGGCCGACTACGCGGGCGATTAGCGTGACGGGCGGAATTACGTTCGAGCAGCTGCGCAATAATTATTACGAGCAGGCAGCAGGGCTGATGGAAGGCGGCGCGGACATCCTGCTGCTGGAAACTTGCCAGGACACGCGCAACATCAAAGCCGGTTTGCTGGCGATACAGGAATTGGCGCGGGAGTTGGGCGCGCCGATTCCGCTGATGGTTTCCGTGACGATCGAAGCGATGGGCACGATGCTGGCCGGGCAAGGCATCGAGGCGTTGTGGGCTTCGCTGGATCACGTGGATCTAATTTCGCTGGGATTGAATTGTGCCACGGGTCCGGAATTTATGACGGACCACGTGCGCACGCTGCAATCGCTGACCAACCGCGCGGTTTCCTGCTATCCGAACGCGGGGTTGCCGAACGAAGAAGGCTTGTATCAGGAGACGCCGACCTCGCTGGCGGATCAGCTGGAGAGATTTATTGATCGCGGGTGGCTGAATATTGTGGGCGGGTGCTGCGGGACCACCGAGCAACACATTCGCGCGATCGCGCAGATGGCTTCCGGAAAAAAGCCGCGGCGGACGCCGCAGCCCAATCCTCGCGCGGTCTATTCGGGGATCGAGATTATTGAGGCAGAAGAGAGCACGCGGCCTTTGATCGTGGGCGAGCGAACGAACGTGATTGGTTCGCGGCTTTTCAAGAATTTAGTGGCGGCGGAACAGTGGGAAGAGGCTACCGAGATTGCGCGGCGGCAGGTGAAAAGCGGGGCGCATGTCGTGGATGTGTGCCTGCAGAGCACGGACCGCGAGGAGCTGCACGATATTCCGCCGTTCTACGAGCAACTGATCCGCAAGATCAAAGCGCCGATCATGATAGATACGACGGATCCGCGCGGCGTGGAGCTGGCGCTGACGTATTGCCAGGGCAAGAGCATCATCAATTCAATCAATTTGGAAGATGGCGAAGAGAAATTCGAAAAGATTTGCCCGCTGGCGCGCACGTACGGAGCTGCGGTGATCGTTGGCTGCATCGACGAGGATCCGGTGCAGGCGCAGGCTTTTACCCGGGAACGCAAACTCGAAGTGGCGGAACGCTCTCATAGATTGCTGACCGAAAAATTCGGCATTCACGCTGAAAATATTATTTTTGACCCGCTGGTATTTCCCTGCGCTACCGGTGATGAGAATTATATCGGCGGCGCGGTGGAAACCATCGAGGGCATACGACTGGTGAAGCAGCGCATTCCGTATGTGCGCACGGTGCTGGGTATTTCCAATGTGTCGTTCGGGCTGCCGGCTGGGGCGCGCGAAGTTGTGAACTCGGTTTTCCTGTATCACGCGACGAAAGCTGGCCTGGATCTGGCGATTGTGAATGCGGAGCGCATTGAGCGGTTTGGTTCAATTCCCGAGCGCGAACGCAAACTGGCGGAGGATTTGCTTTTCAACACGCCGCCGGTGGAAATTCCCGATGGCGTGCCCGACGCGGACTTGCTGCGCGCTGCGCCAGAGCAATGGCGTTCGCAAACCAAGGAGCAGAAGGCCGCGATCAATCGGTTTCACATTGCCGCGATTGCGGAACATTTCCGTGGGACCGGAGCGCGCAAGAAAGAGCGGGCTGCGGATTTGCCTCTCGATCAGCGACTGGCGAATTACATTATCGAGGGCTCGAAAGATGGGCTCGTGGACGATTTGAATCGCAAGCTGACGGAAAACGTTGCGCCTCTGGATGTGATTAACGGCCCGCTGATGG